>HF998346.1:32233-52547 GCA_000433735.1 Clostridium sp. CAG:167 | reverse complement strand
GTCAAACCATCCTGTAACAACTCTATGTAATAGAGACATCATATCATAGTTTCCGATTATTTGCAAAAAATTTGACTTTTCCTCCATATATCGTTATAGTATACAAGGTATATTATTTTTACCAAGAACGACACTATATATTTCAAACGACTAAAAAATATGACCTGACATATTTTTTTCATATATCGGGCATATTGTATAGGGAAAAGGAGACGATATTATTATGAAAACAAAAACATTAACATTATTTATTTTTGCATTGTGTATTTTCACATTATTCAGCAGCAATGCAACGGCAACGGCAAAAAAAAGTTCTGCTAATTTGCGCGTAAAATCGGTAAAAATAGTAAATGAGCCAAATGAACCAATGGTAGTTGGCGAAAAGATAAAACTTCTTGCTTCGGTTAAACCAGCCAAGGCGCGTTACAAAAAAATCATATGGACCTCCAGCAACAAAAAAGTTGCCACCATATCCAGAAAAGGAACTCTACGCGCCAGAAAAAAGGGTTCTGTTATCATTACTGTTTCCGTAAAAGGAACTACAAAAAGAACTTCCTTTAAGTTGAAAGTGATTAAACGAGTAAAATTGAAAAAAATTACGGTGACCGGAAAAAAGACTGAATTTGTTGGCAGTCAAATTGCACTGGCTGCTTCTCTTTCACCGCAAAATACAACGGACGATACTCTCATATGGTACTCAAATAAACCAGAAATCGCATCCGTAAATGAGGAAGGTCTTGTCACAGCACACAAAGCCGGAAAAGTTACTATTACCGTACGCGAAAAGAGAAGTAAAAAGAAAGCAAAATATCGTATTAAGATTGAAGATATACCTTATACATCGATTCAGTTTGCAAAGAATAATCCAGTTTCACTGGAGGTTGGCGCGCATCATACAATGCAATTAGTAACAGAGCCGTTCAACGCCACAGACCAACGAAACAATTGGGCCTCAAGCAACAAATCCGCTGCTTCGGTTGACGAAAATGGTACCGTTACTGCACTCCGCCCCATTGAATCAGTAGACATTACTGCTGTTTGCAAAGCCAATCCGGCACTACGATGTACTTGGAATTTTAAGATAACTCGCACAAAAGGATACATCACAAAGCAAACTTTAGACAATCTGGACTTAACCGCAATTAAAAATGTGATGATTACTGCTCATCCGGACGATGAAACTCTTTGGGGAGGTGGTCATCTTTTAGAAGGCGAATATCTCGTTGTCTGCATGACTCACGGATGGAACGAAAAGCGTAGAACTGCATTTGAACAAACCATGCGTTCAACAAATGATAAGTATTTAATTCTAGACTATCCAGATGTCAGAAAAACACTAGCTGGCGGAAAATATGAAACAGATTTATTGAGCACATGTAAAAATGCGATGAAGGAAGATATTAAACAAATACTTACTTACAAAAAATGGAATATTATTGCAACTCATAATCCATCTGGTGAATATGGTAAATTTTTGCATCAGCAGATATCCAAAATGGTATCGGAAAGTTATAACAAAAACACTGATAAATCAGCTGTTCTTTACTATTTTGGCCGATACTATAAGCCAGGAAACATTCCGGGTCCCCAGCTTTCTCCAGAAATTCTGACTATTAAGAAGACATTAGTAAACCGCTATTATCCTACCGCAAAAGGAGCTATTGATACCTTTGGACAGATGATCCCATATGAGAATTGGCTTCTTCCATCGGAATGGTAATACAAAACTTTATCCTGACAAAGAAGGCCGATAACTCCCCGGACAGGGGTGTTATCGGCCTAATATTATTAACATATACTCTAGCTATCTCTGATTACGAGAACATCTAATTTTATTTATTCCTTTGGACAATCCAGCAAAAAGCCAATAAATTGCTATTGCCGTAGCAAAGGAAACTCCTATGAGAACCATAAAAATAAGAATCGGATTTTTGAAGGAATATATAAATTTCTGCCCAAATTGGAAAACATAAAAACTATGTGTCAGCCAGACTAATGTAATATATTTTGCCACCTTACCGGAAATCCATGTCACACCCGGTATTTTTTTTGCACACATCACACAAGCATAAATCATCGGACCAACAAGGAAAAAGTCATATGCCGAGCCAACCCGATAACGCATGAAAAAGCATGCTACTGCAATAAATATCAAAACAGGGTAACGCCATATTCCTCTCGGCAATATTTGATGGTAATATGAAAAGACCTGATATTTGGCAAATATCATACCAAATAAATAAACCGGTAAAAGGTATACAACATTACTAAGCAAAATTCCCCATACCGTCCCCTTAAAATCAGCGAACATATCATAATTAAGCAGTTTTTGTATTCCATACAACGAGAACAACGCACCACCTAAAACAACAAGAAAATCGGTAAAAAAGTCACCATTTTTTCTTTTTAAGAAGCGAAACAAAAGCGGAGTCATCATAAGAAGCACTATATATGGCATAACAAACCACCACTCGCTATTGTATTTTTCAAATCCAAGCATACTTAAGATAATGCTTTCAAAATCATAGTGAATCGTCCAAGATGCCGTCAAGTTAACTTTTGTAACACCTAACGCAAAATCAATCGGAACAAATATCAACATAACCTGCCACACATTTTTTAATAATCTATAAATTCGAGTAGCAATTGTCTGTGATATATTTTTACTTTTTCGAATACTCAAATAAGTTCCGTAACCACTCAAAAACAAAAAAAATGCCACACATACTTTAAACGATGCACAAATAACTGCTTCCAACGGCTGTCCCTGATAGATATGTAAACTATGATACATATTTTCCGGCGCAATTCTGTCTGTGAAGCCAAACAGATGATGAAGCATCATCAATAAAATCGCAATCAATTTAGCAATCGCCGTGTCAGACTTTGAAAAATGATAGTGTTTCATGAAATGCTCTCCTCTCTCCTTTGTTTTCTCCATGAATAATAACCATCAAATGCTAATAAAATCATAATTGGAATGAATACGACTAAGTATCTCGAATTACATTCCCAAATTGTCTGAAACAATCCGATTCCAAGCATAGAAACTGCACACGCAAAAATCGGAATTTTCTTCCTGTCTGAATAACTTTTCTGCCTCACTGTATAGCAAACAGACAAAAGCATTCCCACAAGTATCATAGCATAGTAAAGCGATGTATACAAAAGAAGCATCCAGTTCTTACTTCCATCCATCGTCACAAACTTTTCTAAAAATCCATCTGGATTCTTCGGCTCTCTGGATAAATAGTCACAACATGAAAAAGTTGAATCTCCCCATGTTCGTACCTGCTTGTCATAAGCAAAGAAACGGAAATTCTGACTCAAAGAACGCCCTTTAAGTCTCTTCTTTATCTCTTCTATATTTGCTTCCTTTTTCTTTTCGTAGGAATTAAAGGATTCTGTATATTGCACATCTTTCTCTTGATACCCTCCATATCCCAAAGACATCATAATCCAATGGGTAAGCGGGAACTCATGCGCATCACAAAATGGCTCCTCTAAAGGAATCACCGTTGAAACTGCCCAGTTGCATAAACTATAAGTTCCTGAAAAAGAAACTAACACAATAAGAAGCCCCAGAACAATTTTCTTCCATGGCAATTTTTGCAATACAAACATCAATATTGCTGCAATAGCAAATATAAATACTGTAACTTTAATCAAAAATGAAACAGCCGCAAAAACTCCAAACAAACAAATCCAGAGATTAAACATCCGATTTGTATTGCTGTTAACTGCCTTTACATAGCAATACAACATGGTCATCAAAAGAAGCATCCCAGCCGTATCTGTATAAGCATACATAGCCCACAAATACAGGGGAACACACAACCACGCCATCATACCAACAATAAGAGCTTTCTTCTCATCCCAGACAATTACCGCAATATGATGAAGTAGAAGAATCGACATAACTGTCATTACACATCCAAATGCTATAGAAGCCAAATAAAATTCTTCTACGCCTGCGCCCGGGGAAATTTTATGTATTATACCAAAAAAGGCTGCCAAAACAACATACCATAACTGATTATTCGGATACCTTGCAAAATACGCTGCATCTTCCAGTCCACCAGTCAATGTATATTCACTTGCAGATCGAATTACTTTACCCCAATCCCAGGATAAACTTTGCACACGAACAGAATATGCTATCACAAACATAATTACCGCACATATTGCACTCACACAAAACCAGGCAATTTGATAATTCCATCTTGTCGGAACAAGTTTTTCTCTCCGGAACAATTTATCCACACCAAATAAAACTACCGGCAGTAAAAGAACAGAAAGAAAAGACTTTTGCGTTAAATTACCTAATGCAATAACAAAAATTACATACAAAAATAACAACCACACCCATTGTGATAAGTTCATGAGATAAAATTTACACTTCTGATTCCAGTTTCTCATTTTCATTTGATTTTTCCTCAACAACCATCATCTTTTCTAGTCGTTTTCTCCTTCTCATAAACATCCCTGACAATGTAAATTGGCCGATCCTTTATTTCAGCAAATAAGACAGCAATATACTCTCCTATGATTCCAATCACCACAAGCGTTACCGCAAACATAAAACATAGGGCAACAATAATGGTTGAATACCCTGCGGGAGCGCCATTTACAATTTTATTTATAATGGTAACTATCATCAAAATAAAACCACATATTGCCACAAATACACCAGAGTACATCCCCAGTTTCAATGGGAGATCTGAGAAACTGCACAGTGCATTAATTGAAAAATGAAGCAATTTACGAATACTATATTTGCTTTCGCCCGCTTCTCTTTTCTGTGCCTCAAATTCCAATGTCGTTTTTCTGAATCCGACACTCTGTACATATCCTCTTAAATATCGTATTTTTTCACGGTAGTCATTACGCAATACATCAGCAACATTTTTTGCCAGAGCAAAAAAATCGGAAGAATTATTTTCAAATTTGACAGGCGACATAAGATTCAGCACCTTGTAAAAAGCACCAGATGTAATACGCTTAATAATTCCTGCATCTGCATTTTTTGTTCGTATCATTGAAATCACTTCATAGCCGTCCTCAAATTTTGCAATTATTTCAGGAATGCAAGCAGGCGGATGCTGTAAATCTGCATCCATACACACAATGCCATCCCCTTTTGCATAGTCAATTCCAGCAATCATAGCCGCTTCATGCCCAAAGTTTCTTGAAAAATCAACCACTTTTACCTTTTTATTTTCTTCAGCAAATGATTTTAATAAAGCAACACTTTTGTCCTGACTTCCGTCATTTACAAAGATAAGCTCATAGTCCCATGCACATTGTTCCAAAACATCTACCGTTGTTTTATAAAACTGATTTAATGACAATTCCTCATTGTACACTGAAACTACAACTGATATTTTTTTATTTTTCATAAAGCAAGCCTCCATTATTCATCACTTTTTCTTACTGTACTCCCAGACCGCTTTAATCTTCAAATTCTTTGGCAGTCCATAGAACAATTTATAGCGTTCAATCCATGGTTCCCCTTCCGGTGTAGCCGTCCACAAATAGGATTCATATGGGAGATGTCGTATTTCTACTGTAGTCTTTCCCGCCTCAACCTGTCTCTCAATCCTTGCCAACCGCTCTTTGTCAACCTGATATATTGAAGAAAAAATATTCAGATAGAACCCAAGTCCAGCAAAGCATATAATCAAGCATGCATACTTGAAACTTTTAGTAAATATCATCTGTGTATCCGTCTCCACTTCTAAAAGACTGATAAATTCCAAAAGTAACATTAAGAATAATGCATATGTTGCAAAAAAGCATCTCTCTCCAATGGGATTTACAACCAATAACGGTGCTGCCACACATATGATACTGGCATTCCAAAACAGCATCTTCCACAAACATTTTCTTTCAAGTCCTACAACAATAGAGTATCCTATAATAGCAACCATGTACACAGCCACAAACAAAGCCTCAATATACAAAAGACGGTTTTGTTTTGCATATGTGCTTACTCCAAATGAGGAAAGCAACGCCCATACATTAAATGATGCCATAACAATAAGACATATTTTAGCTAACAGGACATTTCTTTTTTTGTCTGCATTGACAAAGATTTTTTGATAAATCATAAAACAGACTGCAAAAATTCCCAAATTCATCCAAACATTGTTTAAACAAAGATGTTTGGCAATCTCATTCACATAATTATCTATTGCCCTGCTAACCACACCACCTTCTGCCATCTGCCGATAACCATCCTGATTATTCGCTATCGAATGATAAGCAGAATTTGAAAACATATAAACAGCACCAGCCACCGTTCCTAAAAAATAGGCAACATGTGAAGCTATGACCTTATGATGAGCAATCAGCGTATATACAATCACACCACAAGACAAAACTACATTATAAATTGTCAAGTGTTCCACAATCAAAGTATTTATCACACCTAATACAAAAAGCGGCAAACAATGCCAGAGTTTTCTTTTTGGCATCTCACTTTGGAAAACAGGAATCACATAGGCAATAAACAACAAAGTAAGAAACAATGATGTAACATAATTTGCATATCCAGCCGTCCATACAACTGCTTGCTTTAAAATCAGTTTTGGCATCAAAACCAACGCAACACAGCTTACATAAAATGCCCATTTCTTCTTAAAAATATATTCAGACAGAGCTACTATACCTGTCAGTCCAACGGACATGATAACTGCCTTTAACAAGTTCGAACGCGTCATTACCAAAACGATAAGATTTCCTACATAGCGTCCATTGTAGTTTTCAAACCATTGATTTAAACGATCAATTCCTATCTGGCTTCCCCATGCCCAATCATCCCCCGTATAAGGGAATAAATAACATAATACAGCAACAACCCCAAAACATATGGCATATCGAATCCACATCATCTTCTTTTCTTTCATCACATTCTCCTATCTTGTCTACATGCTATCATATTTATTTTATTGACCTGTTTTGTCAAAATCATATCACATTGTCTCCTGTTTAATACAATTTCCTACACTTCTCTCACACACAACAGAAGTGCCTTATCTGTGTATTGTCATAGCCCTCCATTCCCAAATCAGCTTAACAACACGCCCACAATATTATATATTATTTGGCATGAAAAATCAAATATAAAATCAATCTGGTTTAAAGCACTGGAATGTTGAAAAAAATTGCAAGGATTACTTAACACAAACACTAACTTAACAATTCTTGAATCCACAGTGCGCTTTTGTTATAATATAATATCATATCAAAAAGGAGTTTCCACCATGACCAATCTGGTTTCTATCATTGTCCCTGTTTACAACTGCAAACCTTACCTGGAAGACTGTATCCAAAGCGTTTTAGCCCAGGACTATGGTAACCTGGAGCTTCTTCTTATTGACGACGGTTCTACAGACGGCAGCGGTCAGATCTGTGACCAGTATGCCCACTATGACAAGCTCCGCGTCATCCACCAGAAAAACCAGGGTGTCAGTGCCACCAGAAACACCGGGATTCGCCTGGCATCCGGTGATCTGATTCTCTTTCTTGACAGCGATGACACTATTGAGCCTTCTATGGTGTCTACCATGGTGGCAGATATAGAAAAAGAGCAGGCTGACTGTGCCTTTTGCGGCATGATCCACGATTACCCGGACCACAGCCGGAATTTTCCAGAGACTCCCGCCTATTTTGTCACAGACGGTACCGGCGCCATCCCGGGGATTCTGCTCAACTACCAGGCCACTGCCGGTCCTGTGTGCAAACTTTTCCGCAAAGAACTGCTGACTGCCACGGATACACTATTCCCGGCCGACCTTACGATTGGCGAAGACGCCCTGGCTGTGGTAACCGCCCTACTGCCGGCAAAAAAGGCCGTTTTTCACACGCTGCCTTTCTATCACTACAACCACCGGGAAGGTTCCCTTATGAGTAGTGCCTACTCTTCCAGGGACCTGCATCTCATCGAAGCATATGACCGGATTGCCTGCCTGCTGCCATCTGAACTAAAAAAGGAAACGGACTTCCGTTGTATCTGGGCCCATTTCCATGTCTTAGATAAAATAATGACCGACCCGTCTGCCTGGGACCAGTCCCTTGACCGTCCTGTGACATCCTGGATCCGCCATCATTTTATTTCCATTATTCAAAATCCGTATGTGGGCAAAAAGAGAAAACTAGCCTTAGTCATTCTCCTGTTCAGCCGAAGTCTCTACCGCCGCATTATCCTTTGACGCAGCCGTGCACTGAAGTACATAGCCGATAGCAGGCCAGAACAACACCGTATCAATTCCGTTGGTGAAAAAGATGCCCGGGTAAAAACAGATACACACAGCAATATNNNNAACACAGCAATATTTAAGATCAACTGCACCGCCATCCACCGGGTAAGATCCATCTTCTCCGGAGAAAACGCCATTGGCAGCATATTCTTTAACAATAAAAACATCAAAAGCAGTAACACTGCTGCTCCCACGATTCCCATGCCCTCCAGCACTGCCACATAGGCATTGTGTACATCATAATGATGATTGGCAATATATCCTTCCGGATGCTCTTTGTCTGCATAATTCCATCCGTTTCTCGGAGAAATACCAAAGATCGGTTTATCTTTCCAAAGCACCAGATATCCCTTCCAGATATCAGACCGGTTATTGGAAGCATCTCCTTCAATATCTGTCCTCTCCAGCTCATTTGTCTCATGCTTCGTAGCGGTCGTAACATTTTTTGCGAAATAAGACACCCCCAGTTTTACCCCCTGAAAACTTCCCAGGATCAAAACAGATAAAACAACCGGAACAGCTATGAAACTGAGAATTCTTGGCATCAGAGATGTCTTCTTTTTCTGAAAAACACCTACCAGTTTTAAGATCAGGGCATAACTGATGGACACTACCATACATACTTCCACACTGCGGGATCCGGACAGGATAATATAAAAGATCTGAACCACCACATTTACATAGCACAACACATTGATCCACTTACGGTTTTTCCCGGCAGTCTCCTGTTTTACCAGATAGATCATGCCAAGGATCACAAGAAATCCCACAAAAGCACCCAGGTTCGGATCGATAAACACGCCAAACAAACGGTTGTCATAAAAACTTTGTCGGATCCATCTTTCATTCATAAAAATACGGAAGCCCGGCACAAAGAAATACTGATACAAAGATCCGGCAGACGCCAGTCCCCAGATCACGCCACAGATCCTGAAGAACCAGGTAAGCCATTTATCGTATCTTTCTCTTGTAAAAAAATATCCCATAGAGGCAAACAAAAGCATCTGGTCAATAAGCCAGATCAGTGTTGTCAGGTTGCTTCTCACACCGTAAGAAACATTCAACGCGGTGGATATCCCTGCACAGACAATAAAAAGTGCAAATACTTTCCAATATCTCATTTTCATAAAATCACGGTAAAATAAAAGATCGATCCCAAACAGCATCAGACCGAAAAATCCGGCCAGGATAAATACAAAACTGTTGATGGTATGCTCTACCAGTCCGTGAAGCAATGTTACCCTGCCAAACAAGGTATAGACCGCAAACAACAAAGTGTAAATAAATAAAGTCTTATGATACAAAGGTTTTGCATTCATAATTTTCTCTTTCATGATGACCCTCTTTTCCTCTTACTTGTTTCTCAATAAAAAGATGTTCAAAACTATACCATTATAGTATGTTCCTCTCATTTATGCAAGCAAAAAAAACTTGAATAATTCTGCCAGACCCAGTATACTTAAGACGAGTATACATTATGAGAGGTTATATATTATGTGTGAATATAAATCCAAAATTGCTGTCATCATCCCGGCACTGGATCCAGATGAAAAAATGATCTCACTGGTGCGGGAACTCCATGGTGCCGGCTTTGAAAACATTATCATGGTAGACGATGGAAGCAAAATCGAGAACCGTCATTATTTCAAATCATGCAAAGATGCCTATCACTGTCATCTGATCCGCCATGTAGTAAATTTCGGAAAAGGTATGGCCTTAAAATCCGCTTTTAACTACATACTGGAATCCAGACCGGATCTCCTCGGTGCTGTGACCGTTGACTGCGACGGCCAGCATGTATTGTCAGATATTGAGACCTGTGTCCGCCTGACCTATGAGCACCAGGACCATCTGATCCTTGGCTGCAGACAGTTTAACGATCCTTCTATCCCATGGCGCAGCCGTTTTGGCAACAAGACTACCTGCCGGGTAATCAAGCTTTTGTGTGGCCTTCATGTATCTGATACCCAGACCGGACTCCGGGGTCTTCCTACCCCTTTGCTGGCCAGCACCTTCGCCCAGACAAAAGGTGAGCGGTTTGAATATGAAATGAATATGCTGATTGCTGCCAGGGATAATAACATTCCGATTGAGGAATTTCCGATCCAGACTATTTATCTGGAAAATAACGAAAGTTCCCATTTTAACCCATTGTTAGATTCAATCCGGATCTACAAAGTATTTTTGAAATTTATGCTTAGTTCCCTTTCCAGTTTTGCCATCGACATCCTGCTGTTTTATCTGTTAGGTGTCATTTTACGGCCATTCATACCGGAAAGTGTTGTGATCTTTAAGCATTATGCTTTTGGTGGATCCCTGCTGAGTCTTTTACGGACTGTGATCTCCCGCCTGATCAGTTCGCTGTACAACTTCTTTATGAACAAAAAACAGGTATTCAAAAACGATTCCAAATCCCCTTCGGTTCTGGCTCGTTATTATACACTGTGCGTTGTCCAACTTTTGCTGTCCTGGTTTTTGATCGATCATATCCTGACCTTCATCTCTTACCGGACAATCCGCAAATGTATTATTGATACCTGTCTTTTCATTATCAGTTTTCAGATTCAGCGGGAATGGGTATTCCGCAAATAATTTTTTTATCTGCGGGCTTTCACAAATCTTTCGTAAAGCCCCAGATAGCCATCTATGGCAACTAATACCATAAGAAGCATATAAGCTGCCAGATCCGGTTATAGGGCAGTTCCTTTTTCATTTTCCACCTTATCCAGCACTTCCTGTATCGCAAACCTTGGTCTGCCTTTAGTCTCCAAATACATCTTGCCAATATATTCGCCGATCAGTCCGATGGCAAACAGCTGCAATCCTCCCAGTGCCCAGATAGACACCATCAAGGAACTCCATCCCAGTGCTGTCGCTCCCATACAGTGGCGGACGATAGAATAGATCAAAATAGCAATGCTGACAAAGAAAATCACAATGCCCATGCTCAAAATAAAACGGATCGGTTTTACACTAAAAGAAGTGATCCCATCAAAGGCAAAAGACAGCATTTTTTTCAGCGGGTACTTACTCTCCCCGGCAAATCGCTCATTTCTTTCATAATATACACATTCCGACGGATAGCCGATCAGCGGCACCATGCCTCGCAAAAACAGGTTTACTTCTTTGTATTTTTCCATTTCCATCAGGACACGCTTGCTCATAAGGCGGAAATCTGCGTGGTTAAACACAATATCCACGCCCATCCACTTCATGATCTTGTAAAATCCTTCTGCTGTAAACTTCTTGAAAAATGTATCTTTCTTGCGGCTGCTGCGGACGCCGTATACCACATCCTTGCCCTGTAAATACAGATCCACCATCTGTTCAATAGCATGTACATCATCCTGAAGATCTGCATCCATGGAGATAGCTGCATCACAATGATCCTTTGCATACATCAATCCTGCCAGCACCGCATTCTGGTGACCTCTGTTACGGGACAGATTCAAACCACTTACCCAGAAATTTTCCTTGTGCAGTTTTGAAATCAGATTCCAGGTCTGATCTCTGGATCCGTCATTTACATACAGGATCCGGCTCTTCTCCGTAATCTTTCCTGCCTCTTTCATTCCATCAAAAATAACATTTAACTGTTTGGTAGTCTCCTCTAGCACTTCTTCTTCGTTATAGCAAGGTACTACCATATACAGAGTCATACTTTTTGTACTCATATTATCCTCCAATCTATTGCATAACACACTTATATTACACTAATATACTTTTTTTTGCAATAAAAATTGACTTTTACCGCCCAACTTATTATAGTATAAGGGTACGATTTTACAATCAGACCGAAAGGACTTTATATATATGAAAAAAAACACTGGTGCAACCAGTTCATTACATTATTTTAAATACAAATTAATCTCTGCTCTCAACGATTCCATGATTCTCTTCTACGGAGGAATGGACCCTTTGCAGAGCGAGTGTTATACCTTATTTGAGAAGCTTTCATCCATGGACGAGTTCCGTTCTTTTTATTTTGTATGGATCCTGTCGGATCCGGAAGCTCATATGGATCTTTTGAACTTTCACCATACAATCTTAGTCAGAGAACACTCAAAAGAGTGTATGGAATATTTTGCCAAGGCAAGATACTGGGTTCATGATGAAGAACATTCCTTTGCCATTCATCCTGGCAGAAAACGAATGGAATTTGCATTATCAAAAAACAACCCTGACAGCCACGCCAGCCTGATGGAACAGTGCCGACTTGGTCTGCCCCACCGCCATTCTCTCACGGAAAACTGTGTAATCTATGTAAAAAAGACATTAAACCGGATCCATCTTGTATGGCTTATCATCCGTTACAATATACTTGGTTTTTTCCGCAGCCGGGGACTTCTTCACAACAACAACAGTCTCCGTCTGGAGCGACTGAAAGATTCTCACAAAGGACAGCGGTGTTTTCTCATCGGTAACGGTCCCAGCCTCAACGGCCACGACCTGGACCTTTTAAAAGATGAGTTTACCTTTGGTACCAATATGGTATACAAAATTTTTGACCAGACCGAATGGCGTCCTACTTTCCACTGTGTTTCTGACAGTATTTATGCCTCTAAACTTGGTACCGAATTGTCAGAAAAGGTTAAGTCCCCTCTTTTCACTACGGAACGGACTTACCGCCGCATGAAGAAAAAACCGGTAGACACCACTTACATTCACTCCATCCAGAGCGAACGGTATAAAGTAAAAGGAAATATCCAGTCTTACTGCATGGTAAAGGCAACGGTATTGTCACTGGCTACGGAAATGGCGTTTCACATGGGATTCAGTGAGATCTACCTCCTCGGGGTAGACTGCACCAACCCTCACGGCAAGGGCGGACATTTTACAGATAATTACGCCACCAAGGAAGTGGCAGAGACAGATATCAACCGAATTAAAACCCGTATGAAAATGAAATCCATGACCACCCAGCAGATCGGCGAGCACATTATCGACCGTTCTATGGAAGTGTACTCCCTGCTTCACGACTATGCAGAAAAAAAAGGGGTTCATATTTACAATGCCACCAGGGGCGGCCATCTGGAGATTTTTCCCCGTGTTACATTAGAAGATGTACTAAATTTAGATAAAGAATAACTTTTAGAAGTGTTACTTCAGACAGGAGGCAGAAAAATGAAAATAATCGGCGTAATACCAGCCCGCTACCGCTCCAGCCGTTTCCCGGGCAAACCACTGGTATCCATTTGTGGAAAACCCATGATCTACTGGGTGTACAACCAGGCCTGCAAGGTAAAAGAATTTGACCAGGTGTATGTAGCTACGGATGATGAACGCATCTACAACACCTGCAAAGAATACAACATGGCTGTGATCATGACTTCCGAAGACTGTGCTACCGGATCCGACCGGGTAGCGGAAGTATCTACCAAAGTAGAAGGCGACCTTTTCGTAAACATCCAGGGCGATGAACCAGTCATCGAACCGGAAATGATCCGTCAGGTCATCTCTATCTTTACAGAAGACGAAACAGTATATTTTGGCAGTCTGAAAAAAGAGATCACCGATCCAAAAGAAATCCAGGCACCAAGTACTGTGAAAGTGGTAACAGATGACAAAGGAGATGCTATGTACTTCTCCCGTTCTGTCATTCCATCCAATATAAAAGATGGTCATCTGGCCAGAGTTTTCCGCCATGTAGGAATCTATGCATACAAAAAAGATTTCTTACAGAAGTTTGCTTCCATGGAACAGACGGAACTGGAACTGGGCGAAGGCATCGAGCCTCTCCGTGCCATGCAGAAAGGATATAAAATGCGCCTGAAAGAAACCACTTACTCTTCCATCGGCGTAGATCTGCCAGAGCACATCGCTCTTGTAGAAGAAGTAATGAAAAATCGCAAATAAAGCAATTATGATCAGGAGGGATACGGATATATGAAACGAATACAGATACTGGATTGTACCTTGCGGGATGGAGGCTATCTCATCGACAGCCAGTTTGGCAACACATCCATTAAAGGTATCATTCAGGGATTGACCGAAAGCGGTATTGATGTGATTGAATGTGGTTTTTTGAAAAATGAACCTCATGTAGCCGGCAGCACTGTGTTTAACAATGCAGCCCAGCTTCGTCCTTTCATGCCAAAAGACCGCAAACAGGCTTCTTATGTATGCCTGGCTGACTACAGCCGCTACAGCATTGACTACCTGGAAGATTACGACGGTACTTCCATTGACGGAGTCAGAGCCTGCTTTTTCAAACATGAACGATATGATGTCATTCCTTTTTGTAAAAAAATCAAGGAAAAGGGCTACAAACTCTATGTCCAGCCGGTAGATATTCTCGGTTATTCTGACCATGAACTGCTGGAACTGATCGATATGGTCAATGAGATCGAGCCTTACGCTTTTTCTATTGTAGACACTTTTGGATCCATGTACAAAGAAGACTTGCAGCGAGTGTTCTTTCTGATCCACCACAATCTGGTGGCTACTTCCAAAGTAGGATTTCACTCTCACAACAATCTTCAGATGTCCTTTGCCCTGTCTCAGGAATTTGCTGAGATGACTCAGGGTCTGCGGGAAATCGTCATTGACGCCACCATGGCAGGAATGGGCCGTGGTGCCGGCAACACCAACACCGAACTGGTGATGCAGTTTATGAACCGCCGGTACAACAGCGGATATGACATTGATTCTGTTCTGGATCTCATCGATAACTACATTGACGGTATCCGTAACCGGTGCGAATGGGGCTACTCTGTTCCTAACTTTCTGGCAGGATCTTATAGTGCCCATGTTAACAATATTGCCTATCTTTCCACCAAAGCAGGTATCGCCAGCCGCGACATCAACTATCTGTTGAACCGTCTCAGCGCTACAGACAGAAAACGCTATGATTATAATCTGCTGGAAAAGATCTACATGGAATATCTTGGTTCCTTCTGTGACGATACAAAGGACCTTGCTTCTTTGCAGCAGCTTCTTGACCACAAAGATGTGCTGATCCTTCTTCCGGGACATACGCTGGAGAGCCACCGGGATGAGATCCTCTCCTACTACAAGGAACATCACCCGGTTGTCATCAGCGTCAATCTTTTGTCTACCGATTATAAAATTGATTATGCTTATTTCAGCAACAAAAACCGTTACCAGTACTGGAAAAGCGATGCACATTTTTCCCAGTACAAAAAGATCGTCACATCTAATGTAACCACTGCGCCGGCAGAAGATCAATATCTTATCGACTTTAACCGGCTGGTAAAATGCGGATGGGAGCAGCTGGATAATTCCGGTATTTTACTTCTGCGTCTCTTAGACATCCTGTCTGTAGACCATATTGCCATCGCCGGTTTTGACGGCTACCGCCACACCGGGAAAGCCAACTACTTGCAGAAAAACATGGAAAAACTCCGCAACACATTAAACGCCGATGAGGCGAACCGGAATATTAAGAGCATGCTGGAAGATTACATGAATACAAGACAGTCTCAGTGTGACATAAACTTTATTACTCCTTCTCTGTTTGAAGGTATTACCAAAGGAGAACATCATGTGTAAAAAAATAGATCTGACAAAGATCCGCTTATTCGCCATGGATGTAGACGGCACCCTGACAGATGGCAAAATATATATGGGGGAAGAGGGCGAATTATTTAAGGCCTTTCAGGTAAAAGATGGTCTTGGCATCAAACTCCTACGCCTTCACAAAATTCTTCCTGTTATTATAACGGGACGCTGCTCCGGCATATTGATGAACCGCTGCCGGGAACTTGGTATTACTGAAGTTTACCAGGATGTAAAGGACAAAGCCTCTGTGATGCAGAAACTTCGTGCCAAATACAACCTGGCTGTGGATGAAACAGCCTATATCGGAGATGATCTGAATGATCTGCCGGCCATGAAAGAGGCCGGTGTTGTATTTGCCCCGGCTGACTGCGGAAAACAGATCCTGCCTTTTGTGGATATCCATCTAACAAAAAAAGCCGGCGACTGCCCGGTGCGGGAAGCCGTCGACCTGATCATGGACGCCCATCAGTTTGATCTTTCTGATTACAAAGATTTCTGATCATTTATTCCATATCATAATAGTTTTACCAAAAGCGTTTTGACGATCCAGTTCAAACGCTTTTTTCATATCTTCTACAGTGTGTACATTAACAGTTGCACCGATAATATTCTGAAGATACTCTACGATCTCCGGATTGCTTTGGTACAGTGCAATGGTTTTCTCAAAATCTTTTCTTCCGCTGCGGCTGCTTCCAAACATACGAAGTCCTTTTTCCAGGATCATACGGGTATTGATGGCTACCGGGTTTTCCGATACTCCAAGAATCGAGATGGTTCCCTCCGGATTGATATAATCAATGATCTGATTGATCGCTTTGGGAGACCCCTCTCCTCCTACACACTCAAAAGCATGGTCAATACTCAGATCATCCGGTATGGAAGTAATGGAAAATGTATCATCTGCAAATGTAAAATCTGACAGTTTATTCTCATCCAGTCCGAAAATACATAATTTCACTTCCGGAAACATGGCCTTAAAAAAGATGGCAGTAATGTAAGCCAGGTTGCCGTCTCCCCAGATTCCCACAGTTTTTCTCCGCTCATGGGCTATCTTGTCAAAACGATCTATGGCATGCACACTAACCGATACCAGTTCTGTAAAGGCTGCCACAAAAGGGTTGATGTTTCTTGGCACCCGGACAATACGGTCTCTCCGCATATTAACTACATCCTGCATAAAACCGTCAAAACCGCTGGCACGGAACTTCGATGTACGCAGGTAGTTTTCTGCAATGACTGAATCCTCTTCCATCGGCGTATTAGGAATCATGACAACCCGCTCTCCTGCTTCAAACTCTCCCTTGGGATCCCAGACGATCTCGCCAATGGCCTCATGAATCAATGCCATCGGAAGTTTCTGTTTCAAAATATCCGTAGCACGCAGGCCCTGAAAATATCTCTGATCTGCATGACAGATAGACAGATGCGTAGGCCGTACCAGTACATCCTCTTTTAACAGATCAATATCTGAAAACTCTACTTCAATCCGTCCCGGTGCTACCAGACGATAAACTGTATTTAACATATCTTACCTCTCTTCTCGAATCAAAGCCTCCGCTACCCGCAGATCATATGGATAAGTGATCTTGATATTGAACACTTCTCCGTCTACGATATGTACTTTCTCACCTTTCATTACAAAAATCTTGGCTGCATCGGTAAGTGTAGCCTTCTCTTCCTCTGTCAGCGATTCATACAGATTTTTTAATTTCAGTGCATTAAAGGTCTGCGGAGTCTGTCCCTGATACATCTTGCTGCGGTCCGGGATATCTGAGATCAGCACATTATCCTGGCTGTGAAAAATGGGATCCTGTAAACAATGGTATCCGTAGCTGCTACGGCTGTATCACAGGCACCATATTCTTTCGCATATTTAATATTCTCTTCAATGATACGCTGAGTAACAAAAGGCCGTACCGAATCATGTGTGACTACGATGGTGTCATCATCCAGTCCATATTCCTTTTCGATATAACGAAGCGAATTCATAATGGTCTCGTTTCTTGTATCTCCTCCCCGGAGAACTACAATGCGCTCTGTGTCTTTCATATACTTTTTAATCAGATTCTTCGTATGGCTCACCCATTCTTCCGGACAGAGTACGATGATCTTCTCAAATTCATTCTGAACATAAAAACGCTCCAGCGTATGAATGATAATAGGCTTTTCACCTACTAACAGATACTGCTTTGGCTTGTCTACATTTCCCATACGGCTTCCGATACCGCCTGCTAACACTACTCCAAAAATCATAATCATTTTTTGCAGGCTCCCATCTCCTGGAACCTGCACTCTCCTTTCTTATTTGCTGTCAGAACTCAGAATTTTTTTCCTTCTCACCTTCCCAGTTCCATTTACCGTCTTCGAATACTACATGATTTAACATAATATCAATTCCATTTGTATGGATCCCGAACTGAAATTCATCCCAGTCATCCGGCTTCCAGAATGCGAATGCTGCAAACCGGTAATTTCTCACTTTTTCACCTAATATATATAATTTACGGCGGCATGGATATCTCTCCGGTATCATACGGGTGCCCTCATGCTCCATAAAAATATAATCTGCTTCTGCCATCTGAAAGACAGGGGTAGCAAAAATACCATGCCACATTCCTTCGAATCCTTCTCTTTCAGACAAGGTGCCGTAGATCCTCACTTTCCGCTCAGACATTCTGGCAAGTTCTGTGCCCCGGAATGAAAAGATACAGTCATTTTCCGTATAAGTTCTGCGGGCTCTCACTTTTTTCCCCTGCTTGATGGACATGATCATCTCAAGCACCGGAACAGAAGTCGGGATTTCTGATATAATCTTTGGTTTGATGGGTCTTAAAACCTTTTTCAGATTTTTCCGGAATTTTTTCATTTCATCTTCCGTCAAAAGTTCTGAGATCAGTTCACCCTTACTCTTCCACAAAAACAATCTTAAATGATAAGCCACCAAAAACTGTACATAGGGGATCACTCTGTGGTATTTACGCCGGCTGTAAGACATCAGTGCCCGGTAACCCCGGTCCAGAAAGGTAGTATACCGCTCTTTATCGGTCCAGGCTCTGTCTACCAGAGAAGACTCATCCGGTCTCTTTCTGTAATAATAAATTCCATCCCGGATCAGTCCGTATCTGCCTTCGCCAAGAATACAGCGATTAATAGCCAGGGCGTCTTCCCAGAAATTCATTCTCTCATCAAACTCAATAGCCTGCAGGGCACTGCGCCGCAAAAATACGCCGCCAATATAAAACTGGGGATAATTATAATTTTCTTTTATATCTACTACCTGGCATTTCTCAAACTTCCAGTTCAGCCTGTGCTCCCCTTCTTTTGCATCAAAGTATAAGATCTTTAACGAGGCAATATTTACCTCCGGCTCCTTCTCAAAAAACTGAGCAGCCTGCCAGATAGCATCCTCCTTCAGAAGATCATCGGAGTCCAGGAAAAGAACGGTAGCATCCTTTTTCTGCCGGATCTCACTTATAGCTGTATTTCTCGCCGCTGATACTCCATGGTTGTTCTCAAAATGCTTGATCACCACATTGTCCGGATACTTCTTCTTATACTCTCTCAGACAGTTAAAAGTACCATCTGTACTTCCATCATCAATCAGATACAACATAATATGTTCTTCAAATCCAATGGTCTGTCCTATAACACTGTCGATGGTCTCCCGGATATAATCCTCTGTATTATAAGCTGGAATCACAACCCAAAACATATTCTTCATACTCCTTTGTCCTATTTTTTACATACTAAAAGGGCTTGGTAAGGATCTCTCCGATCACACCATATGGCTCTTTGGGATTATCATAGGACATTTCTTTACAAAAAGCCTGCTGGTCCGGTCTCATCTGACCGCTCTGGATCTTCACCATTTCTTTATCAATCTGCCCTATATACATATCATTATAATCTTCCTGCACATATTTTTCAAACACATTTCCCGTATAACGAAGCACATGCACCGGCTTTCTGCGTATCGCATAGCTTCCGGCAAAACGGCAGTTGTTGGTTACAAGGCTGTCTGCTATATACAATAAATTCTGTGTAGGCATGATCCTGTTTACAAATCCAAACCGTTCTCTGTACTCGGCAGGCAGCACATAGGATGCCTCTGCCAGTTCCTGACTGTTGGTAACAAAAAACCAGTCTTTCCCAATGGAATCCGCCAGTTCCTGCATATTCACATTACGAAATGGTGTTTTCTTCATTTTTGAAATATCACCAAATACAAGCAGGGCTGCTATCTTTTTTCCTTCCGACTGTGGAAAATAATTTGTAAATTCCCTGCGGATCTGCTGCTGTCTCTCTTCCTGCAGAAGATCCCATGCAAAAGGAAGTGCCGTATTTTTATAGATGCGGGTTCCTGTCAGTTCATAGGCCTGACGCATCACTTTTTCCGCAAAAGGCGATCCTGCCACAATATGAGTATAATTGCGCAGTGTCTTATAATAATTATGATTTCCTCTTTTCAGCCCTCTCATTCGAGCGATCAGGTAAGGATATGGAACCGCCAGCAAAATATGGCGGGCAAACTT
>HF998346.1:6468-32216 GCA_000433735.1 Clostridium sp. CAG:167 | reverse complement strand
CATCTTCTGCCAGACCGCCTGCTTTGGCTCCCAGAGACGGATCTACACAGAACACATCCGTCATATCACGGCAGAACTCCTTTCTGGCACGGATAAAACCTTCATTTGCCAGGGGATTTTTACTTTTTTCATTGTTAACATAATAACGGTAGAAAACCTCATCCTGTGAAAAAAATGACTGCAGATAGTTCTTTGTCAATGCCAGGTCTACACTAAATCCTCTTCCCTGGCTGCTTAAAAACGATATCACTCTTTTTTCCATGTCTACCTCCCTGCGTCCTCACGAGACTCTTTCATAAATTTATTGATAACCTCTGCAATGCGTTTGGAACTGTTTCCATCACAGGCAGACATATATTTATTCAGGAACTTTTCATATTTTTCCTGGTCAAAATGCTGGTTCGGATTTTCAATAAAGGACACCAGTTCATCCTGATTATAATACACTTCTCCCGGCAGATCATCCGGATACTGCAAATAAAAGCCACGGTTGTAATTGGTCAGATCATAGCAGAAAAATCCGATAGGCCTGCGAAGCAGCGCGTATTCAAAAATAACCGAAGAATAATCTGTGATCAGCATATCAGAAACAAGCATCAGGTCATTGGTTGAAAAGTCCCGGATCACCTGAATATTGTCATAAGCCTGATCCACAATGTCATTTTTCATGACAGGATGCGGACAGATCACAAACATCTGATCCTTTTTTAACTGTCCGGACAGTCTGGCAAAATCAAGTTCCGGCTCGAAGAAACTCCTGTCTCCTCTCAGATCACGGAATGTAGGTGCATATACGATTACTTGTTTGCCCTTTAATTCCGGGTGTCCCGCATATACCTTCTGTCTGGTGCTTTCTATATATTCCTTGTCAAAAAATGCATCCGTTCTCGGACATCCAAGAGCCCGGACTTTGTGGACATCTATGTCAAACGCATCAGCATAGATCGGACGGATCCAGTCACTGCTCACTGACACCAGATTGTACTGTGCATGAGTGGCATTATCCGTAAAAACAGACAGATTGGTTCCTCTTTGTCCAAACTTTTTGAATGCACCGCAGGCATGCCACAACTGGACAACACGCTGGCTGCGGCGGAGCTGGAAATGTCTCAGATAGCGGTTGTAATCGTCCGTCACGATCACACGGCTGCGGATCATCTTATAATACATCCGGATCTTTCGCAGTCCACCGTGAGGAAGCATTTTGGCACATACAACCTTTTTGCCCTCTACATACGGATATAAAGCCTTGGCATTTCCCTCCAGTTCTCCGTTTTTACGAATGCTGAAAAACAGCACCTGGTCTTTTACCGGTCTGCGCCGTAAGAAGGAAATCACCTTCTTAAACAGAATCTTGAACAAATTGGCATCTGAAAACTGCATCATTTTTGGCATGATCTCTGTCAGTTCCGTACAGAGCTGCGGGTCATTGAGATCATCCGGTCCATTTTCAAAGTACTGCTCGATCCACGGCCGGGTCTCTTCTGTTGCCACAAAATCTATATAATTTTCCTCCGCATCATCAAAGAATACGATACCATCATTCATAAAGGTAAAATATGCATTTCGATACATCTGCGGCAACTGGGACACCAGCGTCTGCTCTCTTGTCAGTTCCATGCTTTTCAAAAACTCTGTTCTGAAAAATTTATTGGCCAAAAGATGGTCCATGGCAAGACATTCATTGTACTCATAGCAGTTTTTCACCGAATTTAACGCCACCTGGCTCATCAAAACAGCCTGCATGCTTCCATAGTTCCGGTGGAACACAAGCTCTATAATAAAGTCTGCCGGGGACTTGATAAAATTCTTATAAGCATACTTAAACGCATTGTTGGCATAGGCTATTTTCGGGTCTGCAAAGGTAATGTATGGCATTTTGGTATGATCTAACATATACCAGAACAATTCTTCTTCCCCTTCTACATCTGCCGTCACAAAATTTCCCTGCCACAGTTCTTCCTGCCTGATGGTATCTTCCATATTTTTCGGAATCCAGATTTCTATTCCTACCAGGTTCTGTAGTGTCAGTGTCTGCACAACATTCAAAAACTCGTCTCTGCACTCCTCACTGCCATACAAAGCAACAGCAAAGAAACCATTCTCCAGAACTTCTTTCGGCTCTGTCAAAAGGTGGTTCACTGAGATCTCAGGGTGTCCGTCCTGTAAAATAGAACGCTCTCTCATATCCAGCATGGCAATTCTTTTATTTATCTCTTCACAAAGAATCTGAATGGTCTCCTGATCCAGACTCCAGTACTTGCTATAAAACTGATCAATGAGGATCTGCAACTCTTTTCGCACGATCTCACTGAGATATTTGTGTATTTCATCATTTTTTTTCTTGGCTTCCTCAATGGTTGCGTAGGATGGATAATCAATGAGAATACTCTTTTCTGCCGCTTCAAAAATAATACGGTGGGCCTCAATATAATCCCGTATCTTAGAAACAGAAATAGAAGCAGTGATAGATTCTGCTTCTCCCTCAAACATTCTTCGGTAATGGAAAATAACCATATCCAGTCCTGTGATACGGTGGGCACGGTACACAAGCTGCATCAAAAAGGCACCATCCTCTGAGTAAGAGATCGGTGGCAGGCGCAGCTGATTATTCTCGATCAGGCTTCTTTTAAACAATTTGTTGCACAAGGAAAAAGTCCACAGGATCATCGGCTCATACCGCTCAATCTTATCCTGTACCACCAGATTGTTTATACCGTTTACCGGGATAGACTGGTACTGGTTAAAAATATCATACTTGGCAATAACGATGTCTGCTTTTTTCTTTACTGCCCTCTCATACAATGCCTCCAGAGCATCCGGCTCCAAAAGATCATCTGCATCAAAGAAAAAAACATACTCACCTGTCGCCTCATCCAAACCGGCATTTCTGGCAGAAGAAGGCCCTCCATTTTCCTTGTCAATGACACGCAGATGAGGATATCTCTCTTCATATGTGCGGAGTATCTCCAGCGTGCCATCGGTAGAGCCATCATTGACTACCAAAATCTCATACTCATCCAGAGTCTGCTTTACAAGTGTCTCTAACGTCTCTTCTATATATTTTTCTGCATTATATGCAGCCACAATCATTGAAACTTTCATATCTTCTCCACTTCTCACTACTCTTTATCTATCATTTTTTGACAAACATATGTATACTATATTCCTCATACCATGTAACTGTCAATTAATATCTTCTAATTCCTGCAAAAATTTATTTTTAGGCACTTTCTTCACAAACAGATCCCCAAATGCGAACCAGAATGCAAAGGCAGGAAATACCTCAAATGGCAAAAATAAACACTCCGCTATAGTAGCCACTACAAATCCTACCATGATGGCCGGTATCAAAAATGCATACGTAGCATTTTTCCTCCGCTTTGTCAGGTAAAATTTCAATGAAAATCCAATGGCTAACACAGTGATCACTGCATAAAAAAGCATTCCGAGTATACCATAAGTATACCCAAACTGCAGCCAGTTATTGTGAGCGTGTGCCTTCTTATGTCCGCCCACAACCAGCGATACACTGCGGTGTCCGGAATAATTTAGTTTTGACATATAAGCCTTGTAAATGTCAATTCTGCCACTTGTCAAGGCATTGAGACCTTTTGTATTTTCCAGCACATAAAAGAACCGGTCCCACACATTCTCCGGAACGATAGACTGTTTTTCACCTATGTCTTCTCCAATCGGTCCGTTCTCCTTTGAAGCCGGATCCGATTTGGGATTCACTTTGGGAACCACATCCGGCTCTGCCACAACCACTTCCCCCAAGTCTTGTATTTTACCGCCGTTGGCCATATAAAGTGCCTCGCCGTCAAACACAATGGGATCATCGACCCAGACCGGAATATACTCCAGTCCTTTATAAAATAATGGATATAAAATAACGCAAAAAAGCAACAAAAATATGGTATTTTTTAGAAAAGACCTGAATTTGTGATTTCTTTTACCAATACACAGTCTCAAGACGATCCACATAGCAAAAACCGTTCCCACAGCGATCATAGAGGTTCTTGCCTGGGTCAGAGAAAGATAAAAAACCACCAACGCAAGACTGATATAGGTGGTGGCATTTTTCTTCCAGTTCCGCCCGGTCTCAACCATCCAGTCCATATCTGACATATACACACAGAATATAATATAGAGATACAGTGCAAATGTATTGGGATTAGTAAAAATCCCTGCATACCGGCCTCCCTCATAAAGAGGGCGGAACAAGAACGCGATCACCGCCATGATCCAAAAGCATATCTTGACTGCATCTTTAAAGCACTTCCACAAAAGATCTTTCCTCGTGTGATTCTGCCACACAAAAAAGACTGCCGTAAAAACAAATGCCAGAATTATACCCAGTCCACATGCCTTCTTGGGAACAATAAGATCCGACACCGTAAAGGCCAGGCACATACCGAACCATGCAATACTCATAGAACGCCTCCAGTGTATACGCACCAGGGAACGGTCAAGAGAAAATACAGCAATCACAAGCATCAAAAGGATACCGCAGGTCGTATTGTAAAAATAGCTTTCTTTGTGAAGTCCGTACCGGACGATACAAAACAATACCAGATCCACAATAAAACAAAGGGTGATCACTCGATATTTAATTTTTTCACTTAGTTTTCCCATGATCGGGATCCACGGACGAAACAAATCAATAAAAATGTCCTGCAATCGATAAATCATTCACTCTTCCCCTTTGGATAAATCATTCCCTCTCCCCCTTTGGCCACAACTTTTCAGTGGCACACGGCCGCAACCGTCTTCAGCATGATCTTTAAATCTTTTCCAAAGGAATAATCCTTTAAATAATCTAAATTATACTGCATCTTCTGAGGCAGTACCTCATTTATATATGTCTCATCTACATTCTCAGAGGCCATTAAAAGCCTCTCTTCATCCTTATATTCGATACTGGCTTCGGAAGTAACTCCTGCCGGCAAAAGGAGTGTGGCCATCATCTCCTTCGTGTAACCTTTTACATATCCCGGCACCTCCGGCCTGGTTCCCACAAAGGACATATCACCTTTCAAGATATTGATGATCTGAGGCAGTTCATCCAACCGTACTTTCCGCAAAAACCTTCCTACCGCCGTAACACGGCTGGCCCGGTTTGTCGTTACCTGAGAGCCCAGCTTCTCTGCATTGGCAACCATGGTTCGAAACTTGATAATCTTGAATGTTCTTCCATAAGTAGTTACTCTTTCCTGGCAGAAAAAAACTCCGCCTCTGGATGTAGTCCCTACCAAAATTCCAATCACGATCATGAACGGAAGTAATATACAAAACATCACCAGCGAGGCAGTAAAATCAAAGATTCTCTTTAGCACCAGCGATCCTCTGTGCTGTTGCAGAGCCTCATAATAAGGCCTCACTTCTTCTGTGCGGAGATTCTCCGGCAAATCTTTAAAGGCTTTCATGCAACACCTCTTCCAGACATTCCAGCACATAGGCTACATCAGCATCTGACAGTTTCGTGTGGAGCGGCAGTGTTATCTCATTGGCAAACATCTCATAGGCATTTGGATAATCTTTGATATCAAATCCCATGTTTTTATATGCCGTCAGCAGTGGCAGCGGCTTGAAGTGCACATTAACAGCCACACCTTTCTCTGCCAGCCTCTGAATGATAAGATTTCTCTGTTCCGGTGTAATGGATGTGATCCGCATCAAAAACAAATGCCCGCTGGACTGTATCATATCATTATAATGTATCAGACTTGTAAGTTTGTGGTCTTTCAAAGACTGATTGATCTTATCCAGTCCTTTTTCATACCGCTTTACAATATCTTTTCGTCTGGCAAGCATACCCGGATAGCGTCTAAACTGAACCAGACCAATTGATGCCATAATATCTGTCATATTGCACTTATAAGCCGGTGACAAAATATCATATTCCCAGGCACCTGCCTTTGTTTTTGCCAGGGCATCTTTGGACTGGCCGTGAAGGGACAAAAGCATATAATCCCGGTAGATTTCTTCCGAATCCACCCCCGGTATTTCTTTCCATACAACAGCACCGCCTTCTGCTGTCGTAAGATTTTTAACAGCATGAAAAGAAAATGTAGTAAAATCTGCCATTTCACCAGACACTTTTCCCTCTCTTACGGCTCCAAACCCATGAGCTGAATCAGCCATGATCATAATCCTTCCCATAGCCTTCTGATATTTATTCTCAGATGGTTGAAAACACTCTCTGGTCTCTTCTGCAATCTTTAGAATTTTGTCATAATCACAGGGAACCCCTGCTATATCAACCGGAACAATGGCTTTAGTATGTGGTCCCACTGCTTTTTTTACCGCCTCGTAATCCATCTCATAAGATCCCGGCTGCACATCGATCAGCACCGGCTTAGCTCCTGTATGTACGATAGCACTGGCTGTGGCTGTATAAGTATATGCGGATGTAATAACCTCATCCTCCGGACCAATGCCAAACAAACGGAGTGTCATCTCCATAGCCGCTGTAGAGGAATTTAAACATACAGCTTTTTTAGTATGACAAAAGTCTGCAATTTCTTTTTCAAACTTTTTCGTCTTTGGTCCTGTAGTGATCCATCCGGACCGGAGGGTATCCGCTACCTCTTCGATCTCTTCTTCACTGATATCCGGTGGTGAAAACGGTATCTGTCTTGGTTCCATCTTTACAAGCCTCCTGTTTTTTGCAAAATCCAACAAACGACCGCAATAAATGCGGCCATTGTGTTTTATTCAATAAAAATCACGGTTTCATAGTAGCATGAGCACTTGGATCTGTCGCATCCTGACTCTGTGCGGCTTTCTCCGTCTCATCTGTTTCCTTAACCTCTGTACTGTATTTTTTCATTTTTTTCTTTACTTTTTCTATCGAAGCATAGTTTGGCTCACATACATACAAGGCTGTAGAACGGATAGAGTAAGTCGTCTTCTTTGCTCCTGTTCCTTCTGCGTTAGCATAAGAAATCTTCCATTTAGCCATGTCATTTAACTGCATGTTGCAGAGAGAACTGATTTTCTTGGTAGACATACTGGTCTGGAACATATTCTTAGATTCCTTCAAAAGACCTGTGAAGTTCTGCAGTATGGATGGTGACATCGCCTTATTAAGAATTGCCTCGATCATATGCTGGTGGTCACGGCCACGCTGATAATCTCCGTTAGCAAAATGATGTCTCTCTCGGCAGAATGCCAAAGCTTTCTTACCATTTACTTTATTATAACCTTTTTTGAACTTATAATGAGTTCCTGCACCATGAGGTCCCCAGTCAGAAATAAAGTCATAATCGGAATAAACCTCTACACCGCCCAAAAGATCTACGATCTTCTTCAGACTGGTGAAGTTCACTCGTACATAATAATCAATCTTGATATCGTATATTTTTTCCAGTGTTCCGATGGAACAGTCAATACCGTAAATACCTGCATGAGTCAGTTTATCCGGCATACCGCCTGATACCGACTTACCATTCTCTCCGTACAACGGTACATAATAGTCACGAGGAGTAGATGTAAGCAGCACTTTTTTAGTAACAGGATTAACTGTGGCAATAATATTTACATCACTTCGACTGGTCTGTGCAATCTTACCATACACATCGATACCACTGATATATACCGTAAACGGCTTGGTAGTAATATCAATATCTTCAATTTCCCGTACTACCTTTGTTTCTTCCTGATGCTCCCCAAGGACTCTGGTATCCTTTGAGAAAGTATCATACTGATCTGTAATAGAATTCAAAAATGCCTGGTTAAATACAATAACCTGAACTTCTTTTGCATACAAAGCATCTACCAGCGTAGCTGTATCTTCATACTCAACAGTCTGAACCGTAGTAGAAAGATCTTTATTTACCTGAGCCAGCGCCTTATCTGTATTCTCTCTGTCCTGCTGTGAAAGAATACCAAACTTATAATTTTTGGCATCATCAATGGTCTTTGCCGGGTCATCTTTCAATACATAGAAAGAAATGATATCTACCTTTGTCTCGGCACCGCCGATATCTTCCATGGCTGCGTAAGAGTCGTACATATAATAACCGCCTCCTACATAGAACGCACAGAAAAATATGCACAGCACCCTACCGATAATATAACTGGAATGTGTCATCTGGGAACATACCTGATATGCAAGTAATACCACACACACTACAGTCAGTGCTACAATATATTTGACAGGTACAAAACCTACATAAATCGACAATCCTACCAACGCTGCTGAAACAAGCAGCTGAATAATTAAGAAAACAAAACTCAGTTTTCTGCTTACTAGTGTTTTCACTTTAGACCTCCCGTGTTCATAGTATTGTAAAAAAATAAAAAATCCTTACGACATTATATAACAGTTTCAGTTAAAAATCAATTCAAAAACCCTTTTTCTTGCGCCGCCGTCCAGATACCGGTAATTCTCATTCAAAAAGTCTTCCTGACTGACAGACCTTCCCATTACTTCCATCCACTGCTCATGCAGTGTATTCTGGTCCCGGCACACCGGTCCCGGCACCGTAGAAACGTAATCTTCATAGAAGTTCCGTCCCTCTGTTTCAAATTGTTCCAGATCATATGCGTAAAACAAAACCGGTTTATGCATCAGTGCATACTCAAAAACAATAGACGAGTAATCTGTAATAAGACAGTCTGCCACTCTCAAAAGAGTAGTCACTCCCGGATAATGGGAAAAATCCATGATTTTTCCATTGTAAGATGCTTCATCCAGCGAAAAATGATCTGACACAAAGGGATGAAGTCTCAACAGCACTACATCCTCTTCCGCAAGCGAAAAACCGGAAAAATCCAGTCCCAGTTCCGGGGACGCTGCCTGCTCATCCCGGAAAGTAGGTGCATACAAGGTAATCCTTTTTTCTCTGAGAGCGGGATATTGCTCGTAAAACTCATTTTCCATGATCTCCATTCGTTCCGGATCCAGGATCAGGTCCGTACGGGGCAGTCCCGTGATATAGATCCGCTCCGGCGGAATCCCGAAAGCGCTGCTGTACTGCTTTTTTGTTTTTTCCGAATTTACGATCAGATGAGTGATCCTTTTATTGATCTTTCTAGCCAGTTTCCTCACCTCTGGAGGATCCGCATCCAGACCAAACTTTTTGATAGTTCCGGTTCCATGCCACAACTGAACTACCTTGGCTTTGCTGGATACAGGTGTGTACGCCATCGGCATAAATTCATTATCCATCAAGATCACCGATGCCGTAGCCATATGGTACGCCTTAGCAAAGAAAAAAGAAAAAGGCTTTCGGATCCCATCTTTCTTCGTAAGATATACAAATTTGGTACCGGCTCTTTCTTTCTTAATGTATTCTACCATCAGACCGATGTTTCCCTCCGGTCCGTCATCATGGGTGGCCACTAAAAACACCTTATCTTTATTAAGGGGACACAGACGGAACAGTGAGAAAAACGCCGCAAATATATAATATCCAAATTTCTTAATCATTGTTCATATTGAGATCGTTTTTAATCTTCGTTGTAGAGATTCCTTCGGTTCTTGGAAGATATACAACTTCACAGTAATCTTTCAAGAAGTCAAATTTGCCTTCCCAGTCATTTCCCATAACGAAAATATCTACATCATTATTTACTACATCATCAATTTTCTGTTCCCATGTGTACTCCGGCAACACTTCATCTACATAGCGGATTGCTTCCAGAATTGTCTTTCTGTCTTCAAAAGAATGATAGGCTTTCTTTCCTTTTCCAGCGTTAAATTCATCGGAAGAACATACAACAATAAGATAATCTCCCAGTGCTTTTGCTCTTCTCAACAAGTTAATGTGTCCTACATGAAGCAGATCAAATGTTCCATAAGTAATTACTTTCTTCATTTTTTTCCTCCAGATTTCACGCGATTATTTCGCGTTTTCATTTTCACTCATTTTAGCTTCGTAAAAGCTGACTACATCTTCTGCCGTTCCCTGGGCGATGAGCTGCCCATGTTCCAGCAGAATTCCCTTATTGCACATACGCAGAACCTGTGGTGTGGAATGGGATACGAACAGGACGGTAACGCCCTGGTCAAACATATCCTGCACTCTCTTCTCGCATTTTTTGCGGAATTTAGCATCTCCTACACTCAGGACCTCATCTAAGATCAATATATCCGGCTCTACGATAGTAGCCACGGAAAATCCCAGACGGGATCTCATACCGGATGAATAATTCTTCACCGGTACATTGATGAAATCCCCCAGTTCCGAGAACTCTACAATCTCATCATATTTTTCTTCCAAAAACTCCTTGCTGTAACCAAGCATGGCTCCATAAAGGAAAATATTCTCGGCACCGGTATACTGCTTGTCAAATCCGGCACCCAGTTCCAGAAGAGGGGCAATCTTTCCGTTGGTCGTCACGGTTCCCTCCGTGGCTTTCAGTACGCCGGAGACAATCTTGAGCAAGGTACTTTTTCCGGCACCGTTCAATCCCATGATACCGACCCTGTCACCTTTTTTTACTTCAAAAGATATATCTCTCAACGCCCAGAACTCCTGGAACATCAGCTCTTTCTTGATCATCTTGATCACATACTCTTTTATGTTGTCAACCTTCTCAGAACTGAGATTGAATCTCATACTGACATGGTCTACTTTCATTGCCAGTTGTTTCTTGGCCATGTTCTCCTCCTCCTGACTAGATGTTCAAAATGAACGCATCCTGTTTCTTGTAGAATACAAACATTCCTATCAAAAGTGCTGCTACAGAAATCACCGATGTATATGTAAGCAGCGTCATATCAAACGGCTGTCCAAACAATGCACGACGGAAATTGTTGATGATTCCAAACAGTGGGTTTGCCTTTACGATAAACTGTGTACTCTTGCTCATGTTGTCTACAAAATAGAAGATCGCACTACAATACATGATCATCATCAGCATAACGCTCCACAAATATTCAATATCTCTGAAGAATACACACAGGGTAGCCAGGATCATGCCCACTCCCATTGCCAGAATAAACAAGTTGACAAGGGGCACAACGGAAAGAACCATGTAACCATTCATTGGTGCATGGTATGAGCCATTGGCAACAAAGAATACCATAACGCCTACCAGCACGATCAACGAAATCAGGAAAATGATAAAATTCGCAAGAATCCCTGAAAAAGGATAAATATACTTAGGAACATACACTTTCTTGATCATGGCACCATTGCTTCGTATGGATCTCATGGCACTGTTGGTAGCCGATGAAAAGAACGAATACAACAAGCGTCCGGTCAGAACATAGATCGGGAACGGAACTCCGGCAAATGCCAGATCGGAACTGTTTCTTCCCAGCATGCTTCCAAACACCACAGACAAAACGATCATGGTCAGAAGCGGTTCGATCAAAGTCCACAACATTCCTAAATAGGAACGACGATATCTAAGTTTGATATTTTTCTTCACAAGCTGGCTCAAAAGATAGAGATACTTGCGAAAATTATCAATGAACTGTTTCATTCTCTAAACCATCCTTTTAATTTTTTAATCATTTGATTATAGCATTTATCAAATGGATTCGTCAACTCCCCCACCCAACTTTCTAACATAATGTTGACATATTCCCTCTATATGGTATCATTATATGTGTTTTTTTTATAATAAACTTACTGCATATTTTCATCCTTCGGGTTGAAAATCCACGGAAAGAGAATAGGAGAAAAGAACTATGTACAATATGGAAAAGCAACATAAATTAGGCAAACTTCATGCCTTGGAACGAATCTGTATGCTTCTTGATAAAGATTCCTTCCGGGAGATTGGATCCAACATTACCAATCTTGAAGATGCCTTCAATATTAAAAAAGGCCAGTTCCCTTATGACGGTGTGATCACCGGATACGGAACCATCGGCGGCCAGAAAGTAGTTATTTACTCAGAAGATTTTACCGTCATCGGCGGTACACTGGGCAAGCAGCACGGTTTCAAGATCGCAAATGCAATTAAAATGGCCATCGAGAGCCGCTGCCCGGTTATCGGCATCAACGATTCCGGCGGTGCCCGTATCCAGGAAGGAGTCAATGCCCTGGCAGGCTATGGCGAGATCTTCTACTACAACACCATGGCATCCGGTTACATCCCACAGATTTCTATTATTGCCGGAAACTGTGCCGGCGGTGCTGTATATTCACCGGGTATCACAGATTTTATCTTTGTGATCGATGATATCAGCCAGATGTTTGTTACCGGTCCTGCCGTTATCAAAACAGTAACCAACGAAGACATTACTGCCAAAGCTCTTGGTGGTGCCGATGTCCACGCTTCCAAAAGTGGTGTGGCACATTTCCATATGCCTTCTGAAAAAGAATGTTTCAAGAAAGTAAGAGATTTGATTGCCCTTCTTCCTCCTTGCTACGAAGAAGGACTGATCCACAAAAACACAGCCAGTCTCCCTGCCTACAACGAAGGAGTTACTTTCAACGATGACCTGGCTCATGTCATTCCTGAGCACAGCAACCAGAGTTACGACATCCATGATGTGATCAACGGAATTGTAGATCCTTCTTCTTTCATTGAAGTACAGGAGGAGTTTGCCCGCAATGTGGTAGTAGGTTTTGGACGATTAAAAGGCGTGGCCGTCGGTATCATAGCCGATCAGCCAAAATATATGGCCGGTGTTCTTGACTGTGACTCTTCTGACAAGGCAGCCCGATTCATCCGTTATTGTGACGCATTTAACATTCCGATCATCACCCTCACCGATGTACCGGGATTTCTGCCAGGGAAAGATCAGGAATACAAAGGTATCATCCGCCACGGTGCCAAACTTTTATATGCATACAGCGAAGCGACTACCATTAAGATCAATGTAATCCTCCGCAAGGCATACGGCGGTGCTTACATCGCTATGAGCAGCAAGCACCTTCGGGCTGACTTTGTATATGCATGGCCAACAGCCGAAATCGCTGTTATGGGTGCCGACGGTGCGGCAGATATTCTGTACGGTAAAAAGATGAAGACTATGTCACCGGAAGAAAAGAAAGCATTCCGTCAGGAAAAGATCGATGAATACAATGAGAAATTCATGAATCCGGGTATTGCCGCTATGCATGGTTATGTAGATGAGATCATCAAACCAGAAGCTACCAGAGAACGCCTTTACGGCGACATCATGATGTTGTCCGAAAAGCGCTCACTGGATTCCGTAAAGAAAAAACACGGCAACATTCCACTGTAATACATGTTACCGGAATCAATATGATTTAAACCAAAAGAAGTTCCCTTCATTTCACATTTTGAAACGAAGAGAACTTCTTTTATTTACTTATTCAAAATTATTCTTCCGATGTCTGACTTGGCTGTAAAGTAGGCTCCGGTGTCGGCGTCGGACCATCTGTATTTAATGTCTGGCTGCCGAGTACGACCGATACCTTGATCTTATTCTTCAGTTTCACGCCATTTGGCAGAGTATACTGCACATCTACTGAATGTTCTCCGACTTCCATACCCTTCAGGTCAATATAGGCTCCCAGATCATTCAACTGCAGATTTTTAAGCACTGCTTCCCGGCCACTGACCGCTACCTGCCACTTGGACTCATTGTCCGCAAATTCCATGTTACAGTTGCTCGGCAGATTCTTTACCGCAATATCCGAGGTGGTCAGAACAAAGGCTCTTTTCCCATTTTTCTCTATATCACAGCGGACAGAGATTGTCTTATTTTCTCCTACTACCTGCAGACCCTCCGGCAGATACTTGTCCACCTCAATTTCCCGTTCCACTGCTTTTCTCTCGCCATTGATCGGGATGGTAATCGTTACTTCCGTCTGGCGTTTCAATAAGTCTGCCTCTCCGGTTACACGGATACTCTCCGGCTTAAAATCTGTCTGTATCAGCCGGTATCCTGCCGCCGGTGTTCCACTTGTTTTCACTGTCACATTAATCTTCTTAGTAAGCAGGACCTGGGTGTAAACAAGGACAGTGTCACTGCTGAATGTTACATTGGAACTGTCAATAATGTCTCCGTTTTTATCATAAAGGACCGGTGTATAGCTTCGTTCAAAATCTTCACTTTCACCGTTCAGACTGACAACCACTGCAACATGGTCAATCTTTTTGAACTTAGACTGTCCGCAGGAAACTTCCAGGATATTTGGCTTAGCCGTCATCTCACCCAGTTCATAGTTATCGCTGAGTTCTCCCTGGCTTTCCACTTCTACCTTAAACTTCTGGGTAACCCGCTTCTCCAGTTTCACTTTCATCACTGCGCTGCCGGCATCCAGATCATAAGCACTGTCTGTCACTTTTTTCAGTTTTACATCCACTGTCACTGCATTTACTTTGGACAACTCACTGAGATCTGCCGTCGCCTCGAAATCATTGTTGGAAAGGGACTGGATAAAACTCCTTTTTCCCTTTACCGTAATATCTACGGAATCTCCGCTTTCAATCTCGTACACCTGGTTGGCAGAAGTGATGACATTTTCATTTAACACCTGAACCGGTATTCCATAAAAAGTCTTCACAGTAGTAGGGTCTGTCACATTAATGATCACCAGCCAGAACAAAAATGCCGCCACAACGGATAGAATTTTCAAACTGAGATTTTTCATAAGTTTATTCTTCATTTTTCTTCCTTCCCTTCCACCATTTTTTTCTGCCATCTTCTGAGTTTCTTCTGGCGATCTGTCTCAACCTCATCTCAAGCGTATCTGCATCGATGCTGCGGTAAAGTTTACCATCACTGGCCAGAGATACCTGGCCTGTCTCTTCTGAAACAATGATCGTAAGAGAATCCGACACCTCACTGATACCAAGTCCAGCCCGATGTCTTGTTCCCAGTTCTTTGCTGACCTGCAGATTGTTGGACAACGGCAGATAACAGGTAGCCGCCACAATACGGTTGTCTCTTACCAGCACGGCGCCATCATGAAGCGGTGTGTTATGCTCAAATATATTTACCAGCAGCTGGCTGCTGATCTCAGCGTCAATAGGGATTCCTGTCCGTTCGTATTCACGGCACTGAATGGTTTTTTCCACTACAATAAGAGCACCTGTCTTTACCTTTCCCATGTCATACACAGCCTTGATGATAGCCTGTATGCTCCGCTCCGAATAGCGTTCATTTTTCGCTTTCTGGTTGTCAAAAGAAGTGAGACTTCCCAAAATATTTTTTCGTCCCAACTGTTCCAGCGCATTTCTAAGTTCCGGCTGGAAGATCACAACCAGCGCCATGATTCCTACTACCATGGCATTTTTGAACACCCACAGCACTACATTCATTTCCAGTACCACTGCCACGACAAAAATCAATCCCAGCAGGATCATTCCCTTTAACAAAGTCCAGGCCCTGGTGTCCTTGATCCATATGATAATATGATAAAAAGCATAGGCAATAATGACAATTTCCAGAATATCGATCAAAGTAATTTCAGGGATTGTCAGCCATGCCACATAATTTCGAAAGAAATCGCTTATTGCACCCATTGTCATTCTCCTATTCGTCAAAATCTTTGTTATTTGTCTCCGCCATTTCTTCTTCCATGGCCTTTTCCAGTTCCGACCTCAGATCTGTCGGAATCTCTTCTTCCTCCGGCATGATCCTGGTAACTGTTTTGTCTACCACTGCTACCTTATATTTAGGAATCGCCGTAACATAGTAATAATATTCATCATCTTCAAATTGTAATTTTCTCGTTCCGTGATAATCCAATGTCAAATGGAAAAACTGGATCACATAGGCAATGGCCATACACACAATCACTTGAATGGTAAAAGGAAGCAGATCCAGATTCAGATCAAACATAATATTGCTGATCAGTTCCACCGCCATAAATACGATAGAACCTACCAAAATAGCAATCTGTGATGCATGTTTGAATTTGCCTCTCCGTATAAAATATATACAAAGATACGCCACACAGTATGCCGCCAGCGTTACCCAGAACCACTTAGCCGAAGCAATGTAATCCACCAGATAATGCAGGGAATTAAATACCTGCTCACTGTCTGTCACCCCTGTCTGGGAGGCCATATAACTGTCAGCTCCCTGCAATCCGTACTGAAGGGTAAGCCCCATGATCACCGCCGGGATCATAGCCGGAGAAAAAAACAAAGCCGCCAGGATCACCACCACATATCCGATATTTAACATAGACAATACCGGCAGGGCTAACATCAGTTCACACTGCCTTTTTTCCATACGAGAAAAAAGAAGCAGATAAATGGTTATGACGATCAAAAATGTCACCGCCATCATCACCGACACCTGAAGGGTCTCCAGCGTCATAAAAGCAATCGTCACAAGACAGGATACGGCATCCGGTGTTACACCGCACAGTCCCGCGATCAAAATCCACAGCCACACATTGTCTAAGGCCGGCATATATCCCATATTCGTATGGATCAAAAGCAGTACCAGAAACACACACAATGTCTTTAGGGCACTTCGGACCGGGAAGTAATGTTTTTCATAAAAATTTTTTATCTTGCTTTTTAACACAAGCAATGCCATCATGATATATCATCCTCCTGTCCCTGTTCTTCTTCATTGAGTTTTTTCAGTTCTTCCAATGTTTCATAATACTCTCTTGCACGCAGTGCCGATTCCTCATACTGTCTGGACGCCATTTTCAGAGTTACCAGAATGGACACCAGCACTACCACGCCAAAACTGATACCGCCCCACAGTGCTAACTGCATGTAGGGAAGAGACAGGGCATTTTTCAAAATATACTCCATATGGTAAACCGTCAAAAGCCCCAGAAAAAGTACCGCCGATATAATGACCGACACCAGTGTTTTCAATACACTTAACCGCACATAGTCCATTTTCAAAAGGCTGACCCTGGCAAGATCCCGTTTGCCTACCCCCTGCTCGTACTCCGACAAGCGGATCATTTTTCGTATTTTTTCTTCATTCAGCACCGGAATCTCACCTGCCTTTCTATCTTTTTACTGTTCTCTGTGGTCGATCACTCTCTTTGCCTTTTTCTCACTGCGAGGCAGTGTTCCGATTGGTACTACTGTGATCTTTGGTGTTACGCCAATCCGTGACTTAAACAGATTCCTTATGATGCCGCCGGTCTTTTCAAAGTTGACACGACCCTCTGCTTCCACGGTAACAAGAATAATGTCTTTATTTTTCTCCTCATCATGGGCAATATTAATATTATACTCACTGGACACACCATCTACCAGTCCCAGCAGTTCTTCTACCTGGCTTGGGAACATGTTTACACCATGAACCTTGAACATGTCATCGCTTCGTCCCTTGATGATATCCAGTCTTGGATAAGTTCTGCCACAATTGCACTGTCCCGGGATAATGCGGGAAATATCATGGGTACGGAAACGGATCAGAGGCGCTCCCTCTTTTACCAGTGTAGTAATGACGATCTCACCTTCTTCGCCGTCCGGCACAGGCTTTCCTGTCTTTGGATCAATGATCTCAATATAAAGATAATCATCCCAGTAATGCATACCCGACTGCTCAGAACAGTTAATGCCGATACCCGGTCCGTAGATTTCTGTCAGTCCATAAATATCATAAAGTTCGATTCCCAGATTCTCACGGATGTAATTACGCATTTTTTCACTCCACCGCTCCGATCCGATAACGCCTTTCTTCAGGTGGATCTTTTTCTTAAGATCTCTTTTATTGATCTCTTCTGCCAGCAAAAGAGCATAAGAAGAGGTGGCAGTAATAACTGTCGTCTCCAGATCCATCATCATCTGCAGCTGTTTATCTGTATTGCCCGGTCCCATCGGGACCGCCATGGCGCCCAATTTTTCACATCCTGCCTGAAATCCGATACCGGCGGTCCACAAACCGTATCCCGGTGTGATCTGAATCCGGTCTTTGTTTGTGATACCGGCCGTTTCATAACATCTGGCAAACATGGTAGCCCAGTCATCTACATCCTTCTTTGTGTAAGGAATAATAACAGGTTTACCTGTCGTTCCTGAAGAGGAATGGATCCTAACTACCTCTTCATCCGGTACTGCCTGGATTCCCAGAGGATAAGCATTTCTAAGATCCGCCTTAGATGAAAAAGGAAGAGTCTCAAATTCTTCCTGACTGGAAATCCCTTTGATTCCCAGGTCTTTATACATATTTCCATAATAATTATCTGTCTTCTGCATCCGCTTGATCTGTGCATCGATCAACTGGATCTGTCTGTCATTTAGCTGCATAAGTGCCTCCAATCTGTCTTCCTGTCTCAAATGCCTTCAAGTTTATGTCCGCAAATCTCTCCGGAACCCGGTTCAAAATCTCCTTTGTCACTGTCTGGGCGGGAATGTCAAAAATCCCGGTTCCAATAGCAACACCCAGCATAACTACATTAAAGTACCGCTGTGAACCAAATTCTCTGCACACGGAATCTGCGTCTACTCTTATACAATGACATTTTTTCTCAAGATAGTCAAGCATCTTTGTGCCGTCATATCCTGTATCGTGAATGGATTCTGTGGTGGGTTTTACTGCTGCCGTATTCACAAGCACAAGGCCTCCTTCTTTCAAGTAAGAAAGATTTCTCACTGCCTCCGCCGGCTCAAAAGCCATCAAAAGATCCGCTGCTCCCTGTGGGATCAAAGGAGAAAAAGCCTTTTCTCCGATCCGTACATGACTGGTAACAGAGCCACCGCGCTGAGCCATACCAATGGTCTCTGCCGAGTGGACTGTATTTCCTTCTGCCATGGCAGAAGCCGCCAACAATTTGGACGCCAGCACCGTTCCCTGGCCTCCTACACCACATATTAGTATATCCTTATTCATGGCACTTACCTCCTATGGATGCTGTCGGGCAGACCTGGCTGCAAAGTCCGCATCCGGTACACAGATTTTCATCAATGGCTACCTTTCCTTCCTTAAGGATCAGTGCCGGGCATCCCAGTTCCCGGATGCATTTCTTACACTGGATGCAGGAGTCTTCGATCTGGCATTTCCCTGTTGGTCTTGAAACGGCAATACACGGTGACTTAAAGATAATTGCCTTTACCCCCGGCATCCCCGCACATTCTTTCACTGTCTCCACCGCTTTTTTCAGATCCAGCGGATCCACGGTACGGATTTCTTTTACCCCTATGCCTTCCAGGACTTTCGGAATACTTACTTTATCAACAATATTTCCCATCAGGTTGTGTCCGGTACCTGGATGAGGCTGATGTCCTGTCATGGCTGTAGTAGAATTATCCAGCACGCACAGTACCATATCCGCTCCGTTGTACACCGCATTGACAACTCCTGTCATACCGGAAGCAAAAAAGGTAGAATCTCCGATAAAAGCAAAAGTCTTTCCTTCTTTGTCTACCCAGTGGAATCCCTGGGCCATGGTTACACCGGCTCCCATGCATAGACAGGTGTCTACCATATCTAACGGCATGGCATTTCCCAGTGTGTAACATCCGATGTCCCCGCAGAAATAACTTCTCTGTCCCTTCATAGCCTGTTTTACAGCGTAAAAAGAAGCACGGTGCGGGCATCCGGCGCACAATACCGGCGGACGCACAGGAAGAGCCGGTGCATCGTCTGTCCGGATTCCCTGAAACTTCTGCTCGATCCCAAGGAAACCACAAAGAATATCTGCCACCTGATTGGCGTTATTTTCACCGCTGGCCGGCACATGTCCGGTGAGTTTTCCCAAAATTTCTACAAACAGATGATCTTTTCCTACCAATTTCAGAAGCTGTTCCTCAATAAAAGGACTTAACTCTTCCACACAGAGAACCTGATCTGCCTCCTTCAGCGCCCGTCTGGCCAGATCTTCCGGAAACGGATACGCTGTAGCGATCTTACAGATCCCAAACTCTTTGTGATCTTTCATAAACTCCTTTACATAGGCATAACTGACACCGGAAGTAAAAATTACCTTTCTGGAAGAACCATCTCCCGGTTCAAAACTGTTACCGCTGTAACCGGAGAAATCTTTTCCCATCTCAGGATTTCTCTTTTCGATCATAGCATGGTTAGCAAAAGAAAGTCTTGGGAAAATAACAAACCGGCTGGAATCTTTCTGAAACAGTTCATGTTTTGCCGCCTCAAAAGTATCCGGCACCTCAATGGATGCATAAGCGTGGCATACTCTGGTAGTCGGACGGAACAAAACCGGCGTCTTGTATTTTTCTGAATAGGCAAAGGCGTCCTGGATCATCTGATAGGCTTCTTCCGGCGAAGACGGATCAAACACCGGAATCCTTGCAAATTCTGCAAATCTTCTTGTATCCTGCTCAGTCTGGGAAGAAATAGGACCTGGATCGTCGGCTGAGACAATGACCATGCCTCCCTCTACTCCTACATAAGCTAAGGACATCAGCGGATCCGAAGCCACATTCAATCCAACCTGCTTCATAGTAACCATGGTACGCGCCCCTGTGTAGGCTGCACTGGCAGCAACCTCCATGGCTGCTTTTTCATTGACAGACCATTCCACATACACCCCCTCCGATGGGTGAGCCGCAATGGTCTCAATAATTTCTGAAGATGGTGTGCCGGGATATCCTGCTACAAGATTCACGCCGGCAGCCAACGCTCCCAGGGCAATGGCACCATTGCCCATTACATACTCTTTCATCTTCTATCCTCCGTCTTTAAAACATTGCTTTTACTGGTGTACACAACCAATAATATCTGAAATATGATTTAACTTCTCTTTTTTTGCATAGGCCTCCAGACCGTCTACGATCTCACTTGTGGCATATGGATTGAAAAAATTTGCTGTTCCCACGGCTACCATGGTAGCTCCTGCCATGAGAAATTCCAGTGCATCCTCTGTGTTCTGGATTCCCCCCATGCCAAGGATCGGGATTTTTACCGCTCCCGCCACCTGATATACCATACGCACCGCTACCGGTTTCACACACGGACCGGACATACCACCGGTCTGATTGGCTACAGCAAAAGTTCTGCGGTTTACATCGATCTTCATTCCTGTCAGCGTATTGATGAGAGACACACCGTCTGCGCCTCCTGCCTCTACTGCCTTTGCCATCTCCGTTATATCGGTTACATTGGGACTTAATTTCATGATCACCGGCTGTTTTGCCACTTTCTTCACTGCCCTTGTAATCTCTTCTGCCATTTCCGGTTTCTGTCCGAAGGCGATACCACCAGCCTTTACATTCGGGCAGGAAATGTTGATTTCCAACATGTCCACCTGTTCCTCTGCCAGTCTCTCTACCACTTCCACATAATCTTCTTTGGAACGGCCGCATACATTCACAATAATACGGGCCTTCTGCTCATGGAGATAAGCCAGATCCCTGCTGATAAATGTATCAATACCTGGATTTTGCAGTCCGATGGCATTTAACATACCACCGTGGGTTTCTACAATACGAGGGGTAGGATTGCCCGGCCATGGAACATTGGCCACACCTTTTGTTGTTACGGCACCCAGTTTGTGAAGATCTACAAATTCGCCATATTCCATACCGGAACCAAAGGTACCGGATGCTGTCGTTACCGGGTTGTCAAACTCTACACCGGCAAATGTCGTCTTTAATAATTCACTCATTGTCTTTCCTCCCTTTCTCTACAGTTCAATCTCTTCTGCCAGAAAGACAGGACCATCTTTGCAGATTCTTTTGTTATGTACCTTGGAGTGATCATCCACTTCTTTGGACTGGCACACACAGGCAAGACAGGCACCGATTCCGCATGCCATTTTTTCTTCCATGGAAATCCAGGCCGGTACACCCCACTCTTCTCCCAGAGTTTTTACACCCCGAAGCATCGGTGTCGGGCCACAGGAATACAGGATTTCTCCTTTTACTCCCTGCTCCCTGATGGCATCTATAACATTCCCTTTAGTTCCCAGACTTCCGTCCTCCGTAGCTACTACCACCTGATCGGCTGCCTCCTCCAGTTCTTTCATAAGAAATGTGTCGGCATCCCGGTAACCCACAACTACGGTTACCTTGCCAGGCAGCTCTTTCGCCAGCTGCAGCATAGGCGGGATCCCGATTCCTCCGCCAATGAGCACCGCCTCTTTTTCCTCCAGCGGAAACCCATTGCCAAGAGGTCCCAGTACCGTAATCTCTTCCCCGGCTTTCATATGGGAAAATTCATCGGTGCCGTATCCAACCACACGGAATACCAGCCGGAGCTGTCCTTTTTCTTTGTCAATCTCGCACAGACTGATGGGCCTTGGCAAAAGTTTATCCTCGCTTTTACAATACAGAGAGATAAACTGTCCTGCTGCCGCCTGTGAGGCGATTTCCGGGACTTCCAGCCACATGGAAAAAATTCCTTCCTGGAGTTTTTCCACGGAAACCACCTGTGCCTTGCACTGTATCTTAGCCATACCTGTCTCCTTTTAATTAAAAAATACTGTTGATGTCGTCTCTCATATCGATCACTGCCTGTCTGGATGCATCGGCATAATTTGCCTCACCAAACTGAGCATATTTTTCCTGTTTGTATGCACAGATAATACCACGGGATGAATTGACGATGGCTCCCAGACCATCTTCATTAAAGTATGGTTTTAAGCCATCTGCCGTACCGCCCTGTGCACCGTAACCAGGTACCAGAATATAGGATTTTGGCATTACTTTACGAAGTACTTTACCCATCTCCGGATATGTAGCACCTACCACGGCACCTACTGCACTGTAACCGCTTTCTCCTACACACTCGCTGCCCCATTTGTCCACATAAGAGCCTGCCAGTTCGTACAGAGGCTTGCCATCCACTTCTTTATCCTGCAGTTCGCCAGAAGATGGATTGGATGTTTTAACCAGGACAAAAATTCCTTTTTTCTCTTCTTTACATACATCCACAAAAGGTTTGATGCCGTCTGTTCCCAGATATGGGTTTACTGTGATAAAGTCTTCATCAAAACCGCGGCATACAGTATTTCCGATGGTTACACTTCCCAGATGTCCGTTAGCATATGCCGTGGAAGTAGAACCGATGTCGCCTCTCTTTACATCACCGATGACAACCAGACCTTTTTCCTGACAGTATTTTACAGTTTTATCAAATGCCACAAGACCCGGGATACCAAACTGCTCATACATGGCGATCTGTGGTTTTACAGCCGGGATCAGATCATAAACAGCATCAATGATTCCCTTGTTGTATTCCCAGATAGCAGCTCCTGCCGCCTCTAATGTTTCTCCATGTTCTTTTACCGCTTTGTCCAAAATGTGCTTTGGCACATAACCCAGCATAGGATCCAGTCCTACTACGATCGGTGCATTAGTTTTCTGAATGTTTTTTACAAGTGTATCAATTTTCATTCTTCTTCTCCTCCTTCATATGTGTATACTACTTTGCCATCAACAATGGTATAAAAAACTCGTCCAAAGACTTCACAGCCATCAAATGGTGTGTTCTTTCCTTTGGATACAAATTTACTTTTATCAATCTTATAACAGGAATCCATATCTGCGATGGTAATATCTGCAGGCATTCCCTCTGCCAGACTGCCTCCCGGCACTCCTAAGATCCTGTGGGGACCGGTACTCATGCGCTCCACTAACTGCATCGGAGTCAGATACCCTTTTTTTACCAGATTGGTCACCGCCAGACAGTAGGCTGTCTCTGAACCTACGATACCAAATGGTGCTGTGGCGATAGACTGTTTTTTTTCTTCCTCCCCATGAGGGGCATGGTCTGTGGAAATCGCCTCCATCACACCATCTGCCAGGCCTACACAAAGTGCCTCTACATCTTCCTTGCTCCGCAGAGGCGGGTTCATTTTATAATTGGCATCATCTCCCGGAATGTCATCCTGTGTCAGGGAAAAATGATGTGGGCAGACTTCTCCGGATACCGGAAGTTCTATTTTCCTGGCTTCCCTTATCATATGCACGCTGTCTACCGTAGAACAGTGGCACAGATGAAGTCTGGCACCGGTTTCTTTGGCTAACAAAATATCTCTTGCCACGATCACATCTTCCACGCCGTTGGTAATGCCACACATTCCAAGTTCTTCCGCTTTCTTGCCGGCATTCATGGCACCTTTTCCTACCATGTTCTTGTCCTCACAGTGAGCCATCACAAGCAGCCCTTCTTTTGCCGCCTCTTTCATAGCCTGTCTGTACACCTGGGCATTCATAACTGACTTGCCATCTTCACTGATAGCCTTGGCTCCGGCCTCTTTCATGCCGTGAATATCTGTCACTTTTTCTCCCATCTGTCCGATAGTGACAGCACCCACCGGATAGACATGGATCGGACTGTCTTTCTTTGCTATCTCCAAAATCTTCTTGATCATCTTGGGTGAATCCGTAGATGGTTTGGTGTTTGGCATCGGGCACACTGCTGTAAAACCGCCCTTAGCTGCTGCTTCTGTCCCTGTTTTGATGGTCTCTTTGTACTCAAAACCAGGTTCTCTCAGATGTACATGCAGGTCCAGAAATCCCGGCATGACATACTTGCCTTTGGCATCAATGATCGTTGTGTTATCCTGGAACTCTTTTGCCGACTTATCTGACAAAAGGCTGTCTAAAGAGACAACCTTTCCATCTTTGATATATAAATCACATATTTCGTCACGATGATTTGCCGGGTCCAAAAGGTGTCCATCTTTAATCCATAGATTTTTCAATGAATAAAACCGCCTTTCCCTCGTTATGATTTATCTGCATTTCGTGTCTTATTTGGCTGTGATATAGCCTTTTGCTTTCAAAAGTTCTGCCATCAAAAGGGCACCGCCTGCTGCTCCACGGACTGTGTTGTGGGACAAGCCTACAAACTTCCAGTCAAAGTAAGCATCCTCACGGAGTCTTCCGATGCTGACACCAAATCCGTTTTCATAGTTTACATCCAATGCCACCTGTGGACGATCATCCTCTTCCATATACTGGATAAACTGCTTTGGTGCATTTGGCAGGTTCAGTCTCTGAGGTTCTCCCTCAAATTCTACCAAAGCCTTGATCAGCTCTTCTTTTGTCACTTTCTGTTTGAAGTTAACAAAAACAGCTGCTGTGTGTCCGTCTAAAACCGGTACACGGATACACTGGCTGGTGATCAATGGTCCTTCTGCCGGTACGATCTTGCCATCTTCTACCTTACCCCAGATTCTCAGTGGCTCTTTTTCACTCTTCTCTTCCTCACCGCCGATGTAAGGGATAATGTTGTGCTCCATCTCAGGCCAGTCTTTGAATGTCTTGCCTGCTCCGGAAATAGCCTGATAAGTAGTAGCTACTACTAAAGTCGGCTCGAACTTTCTCCAGGCTGTCAAGGCAGGTGCATAACTCTGGATTGAGCAGTTTGGCTTAACGCAGATGAATCCTCTCTTTGTGCCAAGTCTCTTTTTCTGGCTCTCGATGACTTCCAGATGTTCCGGATTTACTTCCGGCACGATCATCGGTACATCCGGTGTCCAGCGGTGTGCACTGTTGTTGGATACAACCGGAATCTCAGCCTTTGCATAATCTTCTTCGATCTTTTTGATTTCTTCTTTTGTCATGTCTACCGCACTAAAACAGAAATCCACTTCACTGGCTACTGCTTCAATGTCGTTTACATTTTTTACAACAATATTTTTAACGGCTTCCGGCATCGGAGTCTGCATCTTCCAGCGGCCCCCTACAGCCTCTTCATAGGTCTTCCCGGCACTTCTTGGGCTTGCTGCTATTGTTACAACTTCAAACCAAGGATGATTTTCCAATAAAGAAATAAATCTCTGTCCTACCATACCGGTACCGCCCAGGATACCAACTCTCAACTTTTCGCTCATGATAACCTCCATAAAATGTTATTTTCCATAGTCTTAAATATTTTACTATAGAATAAAAAAAATGTAAAGGGAGTTACTTAAGTATTTTCACATCTCTGGCCGGTATCTCTGTCTCCCCCTGCACCTCTTTCACTG
>HF998346.1:4736-6454 GCA_000433735.1 Clostridium sp. CAG:167 | reverse complement strand
CCTGTAAGCAGATCTATCTTTCGTTCCTTCAGGCAGATCCTGGCAGGTGTCTCTTCATAATTCAATAAAAATGTCACATCTCCGCGACGGCACAATTCCACAGTCTCCGGCAGTTTTATCTCGCCGTATGCCGGGCTTAGTTTTGTAAGTTCCATGGTTTCTACGATCATCCGTGCCAGTTCTTCCGTAAAAATAGTCCCTACATAATAAGCACAGCCTTTTCCTGTCTTTTTAGACACAATGGCAGGTTTTCCGTCATAATGGCATCCCCTGCCGAAAAAGGGCACCCCCGGCGGAAAAAAACAGCCTCCACCTGTCCGTCCGTCACTTCCAGCACATCGTGAAACTCTCTGGCTCCTACCTGTTTGTCCTGCCATGCTATACAGACCTCCGTATCAAAGTGTGATACATAGGTGTACTCTTCCACCTGACAACCGGTCAGTTCACCCACATAACCAGGCATCGGCATGGTGTAGCACCTGCCTGTCTCATCTTTGTAGCCGCTGCGGCATCCAAACAGCAGGGTAAGTCCCATTTCCACTGCTTTTTCTAGTACCTCTTTCTGTCTCTTTGTAAAAATAGTGCTATGCGGATAAAAAGCCACCTGATAGCGAGCCAGATCTTCCGGCGTTACATCCTCTCTCAAATTAACCAGATCGTACGGTATGTGAGTCTTCTGCAGGGCACAGAACAATCCGTCCATACTCTTTTCCCGGAGCGGTCCGTGCCAAATGTCATTTTCTCCGTCCCATTCATTGTCATAATCGATCAAAATGGCTATCGGTGCCCGGAATAACTGTCCGGTCACATAAGGGCTGATTTTTTTCACCGTTTCTGCCGTCTGGATCAGTTCTCTGACACGGCGGTTTTCCCGGTTGTCATAATCATGAAGCCCGTGCCAGTAGATTTCCGTCCCTACTGTAGCGGTACGCCAGCGGAAATAACTGACAAAATCTGCACCGTGAGCAATGGCCTGCAGAGACCACAGACGCATCTGTCCCGGCTTTGGCATAGGCATCATCATACGGCAGTTCCATCCACCGGCCCCCGACTGCTGTTCCATAATGCCAAAGACGGGAGAAATACTCCTTGTTCTTGCCAGCATCTGGGAAGAATTGCGGTCTTTCATGCCATTGGTCTGCTCCGGCACCAAAATATTTTCATAGGCAAAGGCAGGGTAATTGTCAAAAGTAATAAAGTCCATAGACTCATCCACCACTTGCTGGTAATCAATGTGACGGAACAGTCCATTGGTAGTAATAAACTGATCCTCTCTGCCATATTTTTTCTGCCACTTCCGGATCACCTCACTCTGAATGTGGAAAAACTCTGCTGCAGATGCCGCAATAAAGCGTTTTTCTTCCAGTTGGAAATGCGGATTGGTCTGACCGTATGTGTTGGTCCGTCTGGTAAGGTGAACTTGCTCCCAATCCGTATAAGTCTGGTTCCAGAACACCGTCCCCATAGCCTCATTGAGCCGTTCCAGCGTCTCGTATTTTTTCTTCATATATCGACGGAAGGCAGTGTGATCGCTTTCGGAATAATACACATCCATCTCACAGTTGATCTCATTGTCCAGCTGCCAGCCAATGATCCAGGGATGGTTCACATAATGCTCAGCCAGTTTTTCCGTGATCTTTCTTGAAAATTCCCGGTACACCGGCGAAGTCAGATTATAATGCCTGCGGGTGCCGTGATAATATGTATTACCATCCAGA
>HF998346.1:1579-4708 GCA_000433735.1 Clostridium sp. CAG:167 | reverse complement strand
AACTTCCGGATACTTCTCCGTCAGCCACAGAGGCGGCGTGGCGGTCGGGGTACAAAAGATCACTTTCATGCCCTTCTTTTCCGCCACTTCCATAAAGCGGTCAAAAAAATCAAATGTATACACACCTTCCTGCGGCTCAAACTTATTCCATGCAAACTCCGCAATACGGATCACCTCAATGCCGCACCGCTTCATTTCCTGCAAGTCCGCCTGCCACATATCCTCCGGCCAGTGCTCCGGATAATAGCACACACCCAGAGTTATATGATCCATCTTCAAGCGTCTGTCTTTCATTTCGTTCTCCTTTTTGCAAATATATTCCTTATGACTTACAAAGACCGCTGCAGCCTTCCCTTGCCCGCAGCGGTCTCTTATCTATCACTTTTTACTGCTTCTTCCCCCTGAAAGTAGGGTCTTTTGCATAGTGATCGTATATCTTCTTTACTTCATTTTCCATCAATACACAGTTATAAATACTGAGTTCACTTACTTCCCCCTGGAAAGACGGTTTATAATAATCCCCGCCCAGCACTACAATCTTGTGGTTAGTAAGAGCCAGTGTATTGTCCACACTTCCTACCAGCCTGCCGTTCTGATAAATGCGGCTCAGACCCGTAACGGAATTGTAGGTGGCGCAGAAATGAGTCCATTCTTTTGCGTAAAATTCCTCGCCCAAAGCATCATACCATCCACCACTCTCGTCCAGCCTGGTATCTTTGATACGGAACATAGAAAGTTTCTGCCATCCATATGGTATCAGACTGGCAAATCCGATGTTGGAGTTTGCCATAATGACGGAGGTCCAGTTGTTTAACCGGTCTGCCTTCACCCACAGGGAAACGGAATAGCTCTCGTTGCCAAGAATCGTCTTCGGAAGATGGACCACATTGGTCATCTGTTCTCCTCCCGGCAGTTTCAGACTTCCTACGGAATCTACGATTCCCTTTCCATAGCCAATCTCTCCACTGACCGTACCACTGTTCTTTCCATTTTCGTCATCCAGATTGCCATTAAAATGATACGATACTACCTTGGCATCAGCTTCTTTATGCTCTTCATAAAACTTATTAAACTCTTCCTGGTTCAAAGCACCGGCATAGTATACACCCTCTGCCAGTTCACAGCCTACTCCTGCCAGAAACTGCTCCTGCTGCTTTGTCTTAATGCCTTCTACTACCAGGTTCATATGAAGCCCCTTGGCCATCTTAATAAGGTTTTCAATGATGATATCCCGGCTCTTGCCATCCTGTACGGTTCCCAGAAAATTCTCATCCAGTTTCAGCATATCTGCCTCAGTAGTAGCAAGAAGTGCCAGCGATGAGTAGCCTGCTCCAAAGTTATCAATGGCCACACCAAATCCTGCCTTCTTTAACTCCAGAATTGTTCTCTGCAAAATCTCTTTGTCTCCGGCGTGAATTTCTGCAATCTCAATGACAAACTCGGATGGGCTGACACCATATTTCTCAGTGATATCCACCAGTTCCTTTACAAAACTCCGGCGATACAAATGTTTCCTGGACATATTCACTCCGGTAGGCATATGGGAACATTCCATATCTTTGTACTTATCCTTCATCCAGCAAAGCCGCTCAAAAGCATGCCGTTCCAACACAGTAACAAAGCCATTCTCTTCCATAATAGACAAGAACCGTCCCGGGCTCCAGATCTCTCCATCTTTGCGGAACCAGCGGATAGACGCTTCCACTGCCTCAATACGGGAACGGACAATGTTCATGATGGGCTTAAAATAAATCTTAAATTCATTATCCTCTATAGCCTGCTGCATAGAACTTTCTACTTTTGCTTTAAACTCCATCTCTTCCTGGATCTGCTCGTAGAATGTATAGCGGTTCTTACCTGTCTTCTTCGAGTAATACATAGCCGAATCACTCTTGAACAATACATCATCAATAGTAGTCTCTGCCTTTTCATTTAACAGCACTCCCACGCTCAGGGAGATCACTGAACGAACTTCCGGCGACACAGCCAGCCGTTCTACTGAATCACAGATCTCTTCGGTCACTTCTAGTATCTCGTGTTTTTCTCTCTGTCCAATGATCAAAATCACGAATTCGTCTCCACCAATCCGTGCAATATAGGCATCCGGCACGATCTCCTGCAAATCTTTGGTAACTGCCTTCAGAAGTTCATCTCCCACCTGATGTCCATAGGTATCATTGACGCGCTTAAAATTATCGATATCCAGAAACATGGCTGTTACATATTCCTGAATAGATAGCCCTGAGTAAAAGGAATATAATCCGCTTCGATTCGGTAGAAGTGTCAAATAATCCAATACTGCAAGCGTTTCGATTTTTTCTTTCGCCATGAATCCTCTCCTTAATTTTTTTCATACAGGTTTATATTATCATATAAATGCACAAATTTCAAAGCAAAAATTTGTATTATTGTGTAAAAGATGCTATACTGTGAGATGAAATCAATCACCTTGGGAGGTAACTATATGTTTACACAAGATATAGACACTATATCGTCTGCCGCTGTCAACAAAGTGGATGTGTGCAATCATCACACCGGTATCTTTTTTGTCCGTGCCATTATGGCCGGGTTCTGGATCGTGGTTGCCATTCTTTTATCCAACGTAACCGCTTCCGTTCTGTATGGCCGTTATCCGGAGATTGCCAAAGTAGTAGGGGCTCTTTTGTTCCCCATCGCCATCGGACTGGTAGTTTTCATTGGCGGAGAACTTTTTACCGGCAACAACCTGACGATGGCATTAGGATTTTATAATAAGAAAGTATCCCTGAAGGATCTTCTGAAGGTGTGGGGACTTAGTTATGTAGGAAACTTCTTAGGCTGTGTGGTCCTTTCACTAATCTTTACCGCCAGCGGTGCTGCCCGCCAGACCATGACGGCTTATTACCGCGTGATCCTGCCGGGAAAAATGAGCGCATCCACCACGGAGCTTTTCCTGCGTGGTATCCTCTGTAACTTTCTGGTATGTCTGGCCGTATGGACCGGCACACGGATGAAAAGCGAGTGCGGTAAACTGGTACTGATCTTTTGTATCATTTCCTGTTTCGTTATCTCAGGCTTTGAACACTGCATCGCCAACATGGGATTTTTCACAATCGGCTATGCACTGTGCCCGGATATTATTAGCACCGC
>HF998346.1:0-1568 GCA_000433735.1 Clostridium sp. CAG:167 | reverse complement strand
CCCGCCGATGTGATCCGAAACATGATCGTTGTCACGCTGGGAAACATAGTCGGCGGTGCCATTCTTTTATCCGGCCCGTTGAAATTGATGAGTTACGATCACTGACCCATGAGAAGCCAGTTTCGCTCCTTTTGTGTCAACGGGACAGTAAGCGACTGTATAACCTCTTCCATATGAGAGGTTGAAGAAGGACTGACGATAGGAAACAGATTGTCACTCTGGTGTAACAGCCAGGCTAAAGCAATCTGGGACACCGTCAGTTCTTTTTTTCGTGCCATTTCTTCTGCCCGGTGGAGTCTCTGTCTGTTCTCCGGGCAATCATATTCTTTGATGGGTGCCCACCAAAGACAATCTTCGATGGGTCTGTCCCCATCCGTTACAAACTTGCCGGACAGATAGCCTCTGGCCAGAGAAGAATAGGTAAACACCGGCAGACCAGACTGAAAATAAGCTTCCCTCATTTTCTCATTGGCAGCTCCAGACAACGTAATACTTCTTCCCCATGGATCGTGGACAAACTCCGCCAGACTGTAGGCAGGGCTAAGAGCCTGAAAACCCTTGAGACCGTGGTCTGCAGCGTATTTATTCCCCTCCTGGATTCTCTGCCAGGTCCAGTTGGACACACCAAAGTGCCGCACCTTTCCCTCTTCCTGCAGTTCATTCAGCACTTCCATGACCGCTCCCACCGGGTACTCCGGGTCGTCCCGGTGCAGAATGTAATAATCCACATAGTCCGTCTGGAGTCGTTGTCTGGACTCTTCACACTGCTGGCGGATCAAGTCCTGCGACATCTCATCGGCAGAGCCTTCCTGACCGGGATTACATCCTTTGTCCAGGATGATAACCTGCTCTCTCCGGCCGGATCCCGCCAGCCACAGACCAAAGTTATGCTCCGCTTTTCCATAGGCATAGGCGGTGTCAAACACAGTGAAACCGTGGTCAAATGCCCTCTGGATGCAGTCCTTCGCCCTTCCTTCATCGTCTCCCATAATAGCATTGTTGCCTGTGCCATACACAAGCCGGGATGCCTTCTTCTCACTGTCTTTTAATGAAACATATTTCATTGCACTCACTCCTTTTATAATTATGGCTGATACTGCTGTACTACCTTCGTACATTTACCGTTTTTGATGGTAAGTTTCACTGCCATTCCGCTGTAAAAGACTACTCCGTTCTCATGGTTTTTAGCCGTTTTATAGGTGGTTTTGATCTCCCTCTTAAATGTTTTCCTGGAGGTCTTTTTCAAGGTCTTTAGGTCATACATACTCAGAAAATAAAAACGGCAGTTCTTGGCAAGGGTCACTTTCTTTAACTTGCCATATCCTACCAGATTCTCCCACTGCCAGTCCTCTTTTCCCTTTAACCGGGTGTTGTTGACGCACTTGCGGTACTTGAGAGTGTTGCCTTTGATACTTGATATCACTGCTGTGCGGGAAGCCGCTTTGGCATTGGATGGCTGAGAAAGACAGGCGCCTGCCGTGATGGTAATGGCTGCGGCTGTGAATACAGCTACGGGTTTTAGAGTGATAAAGTTTTTTTTGTTTTTGTTCATTGTAAGGTTCCTTTCT
>HF998345.1:79930-84004 GCA_000433735.1 Clostridium sp. CAG:167 | reverse complement strand
TTGTAATAAAAGGTTGCATTCAGATAGGATGGGTGTGTTGTAAAAGAACGAAAAACCAGGGGCTTTCGGCAGTTTCTGAAACAGGCAAACCATCATGGGGCAAAAAAACAGAAAAAATTTTTTTACCGTGGGGTTAAGGAAAACACAGGGCTGTCGATATATAAAGTGTCAAAGAAAAATGCAACCTTTTATTACAAAATGTTGCGTTCAGAAAAATAGATTTGATGGGAGGGTATATATGCTTAGATTATCAGTAAGCACCGAAGAGTATCTTTTGATCGGTGACAACATTAAGATTGCTTTCTTAGGCGGCAGCCATAATCATATGCGGATTATGATCGATGCCCCCAAAGAAGTAAATATTATCCGCAGTTCTGTCCTGGAAAAGGACAACCCGGAACTGAAGGAAACGGGACCTAAGTATTATGCAGAGCCGGAACTTCCGGAACGATACCGCAAAAAGAAGGTTCCAACGCAGGGTAATAACTGAGGCGTTTTTGTCTTTAACGGGCCCAAAGACAAACTCGCTTCGGATATTATAAATTCACACAAAAACATATTTGCCGCAAACGGATTTGCGGCAGCAAAACAAGGAGGTAATTATTATGATCGGACAAGGAGTGGCATTTCACAAAACCAGTGGAACATTCCCTTCAACAGGTGTATAATCCAAATGAAAAAAATCATGAAAGAAGAAAAACCAATGACAAAACAAGGAAAAGAAATGGATATGCTGCAGGGTAAACTGTCAGGCAAACTGATTTTATTTGCCCTGCCCCTTGCGTTCAGCAGTATCTTACAACAGTTATTTAACTCGGCAGATGTAGCCGTAGTAGGACGATTCGCCGGAGGCAATGCATTGGCGGCAGTGGGAAGCTGTGTGGCGTTAGTAGGAATTTTTGTGAATCTGATCGTAGGACTGTCGGTAGGACCCAATGCGGCACTTGCAAGTCTGATCGGACAAAAGAAAAGAGACAAGATCCCGGAAATGCTTCATACCATCCTGGCATTTGGTGTACTTCTGGGTGTGGGCCTGATGGTTCTGGGATTGTTGCTTGCCAGAGTAATCCTGGAAGTGTCCGGCACTCCGGAGTCCGTTATGGGAGAAGCACTGGTGTACATACGGATCTATCTGCTCAGTATTCCTTTCATGTCAGTTTACAATTTCGGAGCGGCCATATTGCGAAGTTACGGAGATACGAGACGGCCTATGTATTATCTGATCGTATCCGGTACCGTGAATGTAATATTGAATCTGGTATTTGTCATCGGCTTCGGCATGGGCGTATCCGGTGTGGCGATTGCTACCTGGATTTCCAATATTATCAGCACCATCATGGTTTTGTATCATCTGGCAAAAAGACAGGATGAATTTCATCTGGATAGAAAGCAGCTGGAAATAAATAAAAAGGCATTGAAAAAGGTATTGCAGATCGGAATCCCGGCAGGAATCCAGGGAGCGATTTTTTCCATTTCCAATGTGTTCATTCAGTCAGGTATCAATTCCTTTGGAGAAGATGCCATTGCAGGTTCTTCCCTGGCATTGAACTTTGAATATTTTACATATGACATTGCCAATGCTTTTGCCCAGGCAGCAGTTACTTTTACCAGCCAGAATTACGGTGCAGCAAACTTTAAGCGCTGCCGGAAGACATTTTGGCTTTGCATGGCCTTTGGCATCGGTTTTACAGAAATATTAAGTATTGTATTTATGATCTGGGATGACTTTTTTGTCAGTATCTACACGATTTCACCGGCAGTGGCGGTGTACGGGCTCATCCGGATGCACCATGTCTGTTCGCTGGAAGGACTGACCGCCACCTACGAGGTGGAAAGTGCCGCACTGCGCGGTATGGGAAAATCCCTGGAACCGGCAGTGTTTACCATTCTGGGAACTGTGGTGTTCCGCCTGATCTGGCTGTTTACAGTATTTAAGTGGAGCCCGACGTATTCCATGCTGATGAATGTCTATGTGGCATCCTGGGTCTTTACAGGCGTGTCGATTTTCATAATATACATACGGCATATGAAAAAAGTGGAACAGGAGAGAGTGTGATAAAGTGTTGCATAGCAGACAGGGTCTGTTACTAAAAGAGAAAGAGAGAAAACAATGAGTGCAACACAACCTATTAAAAACAAAAATGATCTGACACGATTTAGAAATTATTATAAGGAAGAGGAGTTGAAACCGAGAAACTATGCTCTGATCGTTATGGGACTGAATTCGGCATTACGCATTGGGGATATCCTTTCCTTGCGGTGGGAGGATGTGAGAAGGGAATCTGCTTACCGCAGACATATCTGGATCAGGGAGCAAAAGACGGGGAAAGATAATATGTTCCCGGTGAATCCTATGATGGTAGAGGCACTGGAATTTTACAGACATTACTTGACTGGATATTCATCTGAAAAATACATTTTTGAAAGCCAGAAAGACAGAGAAAATCCCATCAGCCGTTCCCAGGCATTTCGTATAATAAAAAAGGCAGCCGATCAGTGTGGCCTGCGGGAACACATCAGCTGCCATTCGTTACGAAAAACCTTCGGTTATTATGCCTGGAAACAGGGAACACCACCAGCTCTTCTAATGAGTATTTATAATCATTCCTCCTATGAGATCACCAAACGCTACCTATGTATCGATCAGCAGGAGAAAGATAAAGTTTATATGGAAATACAACTGTGATTGTCACACGGTCTCAAAAAACTGATGCATTGCCATGATGGCTTCGGTGCTTTCTTTCATGAAAGGATCGAATACACTGAAAGCGTGGGTCAGTCGTTTGTTCTGGGGAAAAAGCACCAGTTTATGAGGAATATGATTCTCAGACAATGCTTTTTCAAAATGCAGTGTGTAATGTTCCAGGTTGTCATTGTGGCTGGATACAAGAAAACAAGGAGGCAGGGATGAAACCAGGTCCTTATTCTCCGCATTGGTTAACGGTGCGAAAGGTGTTTTCTTATAATGTTTGCCATAAAGATAACGAGGCAGGACCAGACCGATCTTGTCAAAGCGGGTAGTATAGAACATACCGCTGATAAGACCCAGTGCCCGCAGACGGAAAGAAGGGGGCGTGGTATGAGCCGCTTTTGCCAGAGGGCGGCAGCCGGTCATGGCAGGCACCTAAGTCAGCCGATANNATAAGTCAGCAGATAAGCACCGCCACTGTCAGCTACACCATAGATCTGCTCAGAATCCCCCTGAAACTTAGAGAGAGACTGAAAAATGTGTGTCATGGCATCCGCCACATCTGTGAACTGGTCGTATACCTGGCAGTCAGGAACCAGCCGGTATTCAATACTGAACACTACATAGCCAAGTTCACACAGTCGGGCACAGTAATACCGGTTAAACTCTTTGCTCCCTAACAAAAGTCCGCCTCCGTGTACATTGATGATAACAGGAAGTGTTTCTCCCTCTCTGTTTTTGGGACGGAACACATCCATCCGGTGGGCCTTTTCCCCATCATTTTTATAAGGGAGATCTTTCCATTCTTTGACATCTTTCGGCATGGAAAATTTCTTATCATGAAGAGCGGCATCCCGCTCAAAATCCTGTCTTTGTTTATAAAAAGTATTGACAACAAAATTCTTCACTAGTATACTCCTTACCGCAATAAATGATGCATGCAAAATAATTCGCTCATAACCTTAGTATAGCCTATAATGGTGAGGGGGACAAATGAAAATTTTGTGAAAATACCGTTGACACTGTTGTGACAAATTAAGTTTTTATAATGCACCATGGAAGAAAAATTGTGGAATGATAAAAGGAAACATCCTTTTTGGAATGGAGGATAAAAATTGAAAAGGATTACGAAGATGATAGCCGGATTTCTGGCTTTTTCTATGCTGGCTACAGCACCGGAGAGTACTAGTGCGGCCAAGGTAGAACAGGGAGGAACAAAGAGTGAAACCAATATAACAGAATACAGTGCGGCAACCGGTGGAGCTGTCAGTGGAGTGGTAACCGGCGGAGCTGTCAGTGAAGTGCCTACCGGCGGCGCTGTCAGTGCCAGTCCCACACCGACAGCCAGTGCGGCCCCGACACCGACGGCCACGGCAGCCCCCAAC
>HF998345.1:69042-79912 GCA_000433735.1 Clostridium sp. CAG:167 | reverse complement strand
ACCGCCACGGCAGCCCCAACTGCTACGCCGGTAAAGGCCATTGATAAGATCCAGATAGTAGATACTTTTACCAATGTACCTTACCGCAGCAGCCTGAAAAAGGAAGACTTTACCCTGGCGGTATTATATAATGACGGAACTATGGATCTGGTGCATCCTGATTCCATCACCAGCGTGGATACATCCAGACTGGGAACCGTAACGATCTATCTTACATACAAAGGCAGGAAAATGGCCTATGATATTCATGTGGTGCCAAGAAAGGCATCCAAACCGTTGATGAAAAAAGGCACCACCACCAGCATGAACATCAGCTGGACAAGACTGGAAGAGGCCCAGATGTATGAAATATATACAGCTTCCCAGCCGGACGGACCGTACACCTTGACAGCTACCACGGAAAAGAATCAGTATTTATTTGAAAATATGAAACCGGGTGTGATCGTATATGTAAAGATCCGCGCCGTGGCATCCGAGGGAGCAGGAGAAGAGTCCGACGTAGCAGCTATCGCACCTGTGCCATCCAAAGTGGCCGGCGTGAAGGCAGTAAAAGCGGCAAAGACTTCCGTGACCCTTAACTGGCAGGCAGCCTCCGGGGCTACCGGTTATGTAGTATATTACCGCACCAAAGACGGAGATACTTTTTATCAGGGACCGACCAGCGTTGTTACCCAGGCTACGGTAACGGGGCTGTCTAAGGGAAAAGATTACTATTTCATGGTGTACGCTTACGCGGCAGATATCTCCAACACAGGAGAAGCCTCGCCGGTGATTTTGTTTGGAACGGCACCGGCCAGTCCCACCATCAAAAAAGTGCGGGGGGGAGACCGGCGCATCAAAGTATACTGGAAAAAGGCAGCAGGAGCTGTGGCTTACCGGATCTATCTGTCTACCAAGTCAGGCAGTGGTTATAAACTGTATACTAACGTATCAGCCGAAGATTATCTGAGAAGAAATGTGTCTGTACCATTGCAGAAGAAAAAATATTATGTTAAAGTGGAAGCAGTCCGCACTGTCAGCGGAACAGAACTGGCTAGCATGTCCACTGCAAGAAGTGCCAAGACAGCAGCGGCCAAAGCCACCAGTACGAAAGCAAAATACTATAAAAATAAAAAGGCGTTTAAAAAGTCCACGGCGTATAAGACATATAAGGCTTTCAGAAAAAAAGTCTCCTATGCAAAAAGTATTGTTATGCCGGGGCAGATCACAACCAATGTAGCAGGTTTTAATGTGGCGCGTATGATCCCACAGGGAATCACAGTAGCAGGAGATTATATGTTAGTGTCTGCATACGATGGATCGAAAACCACAGAGTCAGTTATTTTTGTAATAAATCGTAAAACAAAGAAATTATGTACCACGGTAGTAATGCCATATGCCAGCCATCTGGGTGGTATTGCCTATGATGGAACAAACATCTGGGTTACTTATGGTAAAAATCTCCACAGCATGCCATTTGAACCGATTCGCCAGGCAGCAGTGAACAAGCAGAAGTTTTTGGAGATTTACCGGATCAACACGGTGTGTCCGATGCCGGAAACTGTGTCCTATGTTTCATATTATAAAGGTATGATATGGGCCGGTGCATACAATGAAAAAGTGAAAAAATACATGTACGGTTACCAGATCAGCAACAAAACGACCAGACCCACATTGAAACTCAAACATCGTATGCTGATGCCAAACCGTACCCAGGGTGTTACTTTTACAAAGACCGGTAAAATGATTGTTTCCAGATCCTGCCAGTCGGCCAAGAATAAATCCGGCTTTATGTCCTGCGTAGACACTTACAAGCCAACCTGGAATTTTGGTAAATATTCATTGAAGAAAAATGCACGGAAGAAAACGGTAAAAGTTCCATCTATGAATGAAGGAATTGCCATTTGTGGTTCGTATACGTATTTGATCTACGAATCCTGCGCGTTTTATGATTGTGTTGCCCCGATGGACCGGATCACTGCCTTTAAAACAAAAAAGATCAGTTAAACCGTAAGGTCAGAATGGAGGGAACTATGTACCAGTTAATAGCAAAAGATCACGAGGCAAAAAGGGGCCGGCTTACAACGCCCCACGGTGTAATAGAGACACCGGTATTTATGAATGTAGGAACGGTGGCTGCCATCAAGGGGGCTGTTTCCACAGTGGATCTTAAAGAAATCAAGACCCAGGTGGAATTGTCCAATACCTATCATCTTCATGTGCGCCCCGGTGATCAGGTGGTAAAAAAGTTAGGAGGCCTCCACTCGTTTATGAACTGGGATCGTCCGATTCTTACAGATTCCGGCGGATTTCAGGTGTTTTCGTTAGCAGGTCTGAGAAAGATCAAAGAAGAGGGCGTGTATTTTAACTCTCATATTGATGGAAGAAAGATTTTTATGGGACCGGAAGAGAGCATGCAGATCCAGTCCAATCTGGCATCTACCATTGCCATGGCATTTGATGAATGTCCGCCTCATCCGGCTACCAGAGAATATATGCAGAATTCGGTAGACCGTACTACCAGATGGCTGAAACGGTGTAAGGCGGAGATGGACCGGCTCAACGGACTGCCGGATACCATCAACCCACAGCAGATGCTGTTTGGTATCAATCAGGGAGGTACCTTTGAGGATATCCGTATTGAGCATGCCAAACAGATCCGGGAACTGGATCTGGATGGATACGCTCTGGGAGGCCTGGCAGTAGGCGAGAGCCATGAAGAAATGTACCATATTCTGGAGAAGACAGTTCCGTATCTGCCGGAAGAAAAACCGGTATACCTGATGGGGGTAGGAACTCCGCAGAATATTCTGGAAAGTGTTGAGCGGGGAGTAGATTTCTTTGACTGTGTTTACCCTGCCAGAAACGGACGCCATGGCCACGCCTATACCAATTATGGGAAAATGAATCTGATGAATGCCAAGTATGAACTGGACGACAGACCGATTGAAGAAGGATGCCAGTGCCCGACCTGCCGCCACTACAGCAGAGCCTATATCAGACATTTGCTGAAGGCAAAAGAAATGCTGGGACTTAGATTATTAGTCTTGCATAATTTGTATTTTTATAATACAATGATGGAAGAAATTCGCGAAGCCATTGAGCAGCAGCGTTTTTCAGCCTATAAAAAAGAGAAGCTGGAACGTATGGAGTCCGGCTCCAATCAGTAGACCAGGAGGAAAAGTTTCATGAGCGGAATAGCTATGATATTAGTGTATGTGGTGATCATCGGAGGATTTTATCTGATTGCGATCCGTCCACAGAAGAAAAGAGAAAAAGCACATCAGGCATTAGTTGACAGCGTAGAGGTAGGAGACAGTATTCTTACTACCAGCGGTTTTTACGGGGTTGTCATTGATATGACCGATGAAGTTGTGATCGTAGAATTTGGAAATAATAAAAACTGCCGCATTCCGATGCAGCGTGCAGCCATTGTAGAAGTAGACAAAGGCGAGGAAAACTAGGATTTGTAAAGCAGAGAGCGGAGACGGGACAGCCGGCTGACAGCCGGTGGTCTCAGGTTCCGCTTTTTTACTGTATATAAGAATATAAATGGTAAAGGAGAACAGGATGAAGGAAAGATTGTTACAGGAATTTGAGGCGATCTATGGGGACAGTAAAAGGTGTCATGTTTATTTTGCTCCGGGCAGAGTCAATCTCATCGGAGAGCATATTGATTACAGCGGCGGATATGTAATGCCGTGCGCCCTGACCATGGGAACTTATGGAGTTGCCAGAAAAAGAGAGGATAGAAAACTTTGCTTTAGTTCTCTGAACATGGACAAAGTGATAGTAGAAAAGTCTCTGGATGAGATAAAGCCGGATCCGGACAATGACTGGACCAATTATCTTCTGGGAGTGATTGCTGCATTTGCAAAAGAAGGATATGAGATAGGGCAGGGACTGGATCTCATGTTGTACGGCACGATCCCAAGTGGTGCAGGACTGTCATCTTCCGCTTCTGTAGAAGTGCTGATGGGATTTGTCCTGAAAGAATTGTTTGGACTGGATGTATCCGGCCAGCGGCTGGCATTAGCCGGCCAGTGGGCAGAACATGAATACTGCGGTGTCAACTGCGGGATCATGGATCAGTTTGCTGTAGCCATGGGCAAGAAAGACCATGCGGTATATCTCAATACAGGAGATTTATCTTATGAATATGTGCCGGTGGAATTAAAAGGTGTGAAACTGGTGTTGGCCAACAGCAACAAAAAGCACGCACTCAATGAGTCAGCTTACAATGACCGCCGCCGGGAATGTGAAGAAGCACTGAGAAATCTTCAGGAGATTATGGGCATTGAGGCGTTGTGCCAGTTGGATCCGGATACATTTGAGACCTGTCAGAAGGCCATCCGGGATGAGGACTGCAGACGCCGTGCCAGACATGCTGTGATGGAAAATGCCCGGACAAAAAAAGCGGTAGAAGTGCTGAAGCAGGGGGATATAGAGGCTTTTGGCAGGCTGCTAAATGAGTCTCACCAGTCTTTGTCACAGGATTATGAAGTGACCGGCGAAGAGATGGATGCCCTGGCGGAAGCAGCCTGGGAACAGCCCGGTGTGTATGGCTCCCGTATGACCGGAGGCGGTTTTGGAGGCTGCACAGTTAGTCTGGTAAGGGAAGAAGATGTGCCGTCTTTTATAGAAAACACAGGAAAGAGATACACAGAAAAAACAAGTCTCAAAGCTGACTTTTATGTGGTTGAAATTGGGGGCGGACCTGTGGTATTATAAGAGAAGGAATCGTTATGTGCAAAGCACATAATTGAGAATCGATTCCGACGACCTGCCGCCGAGCGTAAGCGAGGGGGCATTACATATTGATCGTTATGAGAGAAAGGACAACAGTTATGAAAATTTTAGTAACAGGCGGAACCGGATATATAGGCTCTCATACTTGCGTGGAACTTTTACAGAAGGGATACGAAGTAGTTGTTTTTGATAATTTATTTAATTCAAAAATAGAAGTAGTGGACAAGATTGAAAGCATTACAGGTAAAAAGATCAAGTTTTACAAAGCAGATATGCTGGATAAAGAAAGTATGCGGCCTGTTTTTGAAGAGAATAAATTGGATGCCGTCATTCATTTTGCAGGATTGAAAGCGGTAGGAGAGTCGGTGGCTAAGCCGTTGTGGTATTACCAGAACAATATTACAGGTACGCTGAACTTGTGTGAGCTGATGAACGAGTATGGCTGCAAGCGCATTATATTCAGTTCTTCTGCTACTGTATATGGGTCCCCTGAAACAGTGCCGATCAAAGAAGATTTTCCTTTGTCTACCACCAATCCGTACGGAAGCACCAAGTTGATGCTGGAGCGGATCTTGTCGGATTTTTGTGTGCCGGATAAGGACTGGAGCGTTGTACTGCTTCGATATTTTAATCCCATCGGTGCCCACGAAAGCGGTCTGTTAGGCGAAAGCCCTAACGGTATCCCTAACAATCTCATGCCTTATATCATGCAGGTGGCAGTTGGTAAACTGCCAGAGTTAGGTGTATTTGGCAATGATTATGACACACCGGATGGAACTGGAGTCAGAGATTATATCCATGTGGTAGATCTGGCCAAGGGGCATGTGAATGCGGTAGAAAAAGTTACTTCCACCCAGGGTGTGAATATTTACAATCTGGGAACAGGAAAAGGATACAGTGTGCTGGACATTGTAAAAGCATTTGAAGAGGCCAATGGAGTGAAGATTCCATATTCCATTAAGCCAAGAAGAGCCGGTGATATTGCTATCTGTTATGCAGATGCCACCAAGGCAAAAGAAGAGCTGGGCTGGGAGGCCCATTATGATCTTACCAGGATGTGTCAGGATTCCTGGAGATTTGCTCAGAATTTTAAAGATTGATAAAAAACACACAGAAAGTGTAAGGAGGATAATGTAATGAGTAAAAGTGTAATTGAAAGTGGTAAAGCAGTGCTGGGTATCGAGTTTGGATCTACCCGTATCAAGGCTGTATTGGTAGACGATGCCAACAAACCGATTGCTTCCGGAAGTCATGAGTGGGAGAACCAGCTCAAAGACGGAATCTGGACCTACAGCATTGACATGATCTGGGAAGGTCTGCAGCATGCATACAAAGAGATGACAGAAGATGTAGAAAAACAGTATGGCGTAAAAGTCGAAAAATTGGCAGCTCTTGGCTTCAGTGCCATGATGCACGGTTATATGGCATTTGGTGCAGATGATGAGATCCTGGTTCCATTCCGTACATGGAGAAATGCCATCACAGAAGAGGCATCAGAGAAACTTACCAAACTGTTCAACTACAACATCCCTCAGAGATGGAGTATTGCCCACCTGTATCAGGCAATCCTCAACGGAGAGGATCATGTAAAAGATATTAAATTCCAGACAACTCTGGCAGGATACATCCACTGGAAACTCACAGGCAGAAAAGTGTTAGGCGTAGGTGAGGCATCCGGTATGTTCCCAATCGACATTGCTACCGGCAAATTCAACCAGACGATGGTAGATGCATTTAACAAAGAAGTAGAAGGAAAAGGTTATCCATGGAAGCTTCTTGACATTTTCCCAGAAGTTCTGACAGCTGGTGAAAATGCAGGAGAACTGACAGCAGAAGGAGCAAAATTACTGGATCCTACCGGAACTCTCCAGGCTGGATGCCCACTGTGTCCACCGGAAGGTGATGCAGGAACCGGTATGGTAGCAACCAACAGTGTTGCCCGCAGAACCGGTAATGTATCAGCCGGTACATCTGTATTCTCTATGGTAGTTCTTGAGAAAGAACTTTCCAAAGTATATCCGGAACTGGATCTTGTTACCACACCATCCGGTGACCTGGTAGCCATGGTACATTGTAATAACTGTACATCGGATCTGAATGCATGGGTAAATATCTTCAAAGAATTTGCAGAAGCATTTGGTGTAGATGTAGACATGAATAAATTGTTCGGAACGCTGTATAATAAAGCTATGGAAGGGGATGTAAATGGCGGCAACCTGCTGGCTTACAACTATATTTCCGGCGAAAACATTACAGGTATGGAAGAGGGACGCCCGCTGTTTGTCCGTACTCCAAACAGCAAGTTTAACCTGGCTAACTTTATGCGCGTAAATCTGTACACGGCATTGGGTGCCTTGAAGATTGGTATGGATCTTCTGCTGAAAGAAGAGGGTGTACAGGTTGACAAATTGTTGGGACACGGCGGTCTCTTCAAGACAAAAGGGGTTGGACAGCAGATCCTGGCAGACGCTATGAACACACCGATCTCTGTTATGGAGACAGCAGGTGAAGGTGGTGCCTGGGGTATTGCCGTGCTGGCTTCTTATATGGTACAGAAAGCCGAAGGAGAGAGCCTTGGCGATTACCTGAACAACAAAGTGTTTGCAGGTCAGGAAGGAAGCGAACTGGCTCCAGATCCGGAAGGAGTCAAAGGATTTGACGAGTTCATCGAGATCTACAAAGCAGGACTTCCGATCCAGCGTGCAGCAATTGATTCTATGGCATTATAAGAAAATACCCGAGATCAACGGCCAATAAGGAATATAGAAAAGAGTCGGGCGTGGTTATTGACCATGCCCGACTTCATGTTATTAAAATAAGGTGAAATCATGAAAGTTTTTTTGGTAGAGGACGAGTACATCGTCCGAGAGGGAATAAAGAACAATATAGACTGGGAGAAAAACGGTTACGATTTTTGCGGAGAGGCTTCGGATGGGGAACTGGCGTTTCCGATGATCAGTGAAAAAAGACCGGATATTGTCATAACCGATATCCGCATGCCATTTATGGATGGCATTGAATTAAGCCGTATGATCAAAGAAGAGTATCCGGAAATCAAGATTATCATTCTCAGTGGACATGAGGAATTTGAATATGCCAAAGCAGCCATTCAGATCGGGGTAGAAGAATATCTTTTAAAACCCATCAATGGTGATGAATTATTGCAGGTAGTAAACCGTGTGGCACAAAAGATCAAAGAAGAAAATGAATCAAGAGAAACACTGCAGGAGGGAGAAGGAGATGAGAACTTTGAGTATGCCAAAAGACAGCTTTTAAGCAGTCTCATTGATGACAATGCATCCCTTAGCGATGCCATGGAACAGGGAAAGAAGATCCATCTGAATTTGATGGCACAGTGTTACAACATTATGATGCTAAAACTGCAGAGAAAAAATAAGGAGCAGGGATTTTCTCAGCGGATTCTGGAATTATACAAGACCATGGAAGACACCCTGAAAGAGCAGGATGGACAAAGTATTATGTTTGACCGGGCACCGGAAGGAAAAGTGATTTTGTTCATGGGCAGCGGGGAAGAGGAAATCCGGAGAAACATGGATGTGTTTGCCGGACAATTCCGGGAGATCCTGCCGGAGTATGAGGATGTGACTTATTTTGGCAGCGTTGGAGTGCCGGTGATGCGCCTGAGAGAATTAGGCGAGTCTTATGAAGCCGCCAGCCATGGATTTTCCTATCGTTTTCTTACGGAACCGAACCAGATTGTGGATAACCATACCGTATTTGACCAGACAAGGAATGAAAAAAAATTTTCCTGCAGTATCGGTTCTGTGGACATTCAGAATCTGGACAAACAAAAGATTGAGAGCTTTTTAAAGGGAGGTGAGATGGACGAGATTCATTTTTTTGTGGAAGAATATATGAAAAACACAGGAGATGCCGGCAAAAATTCTATGATCTTCAGACAGTATATCGTAATGGATATGTTTTTTGCCGCCAGCCATTTCCTGACGCAGATTACCGATGGCAGAGAACAGCTGGGAGAGCCTTTTGAGTCTCCGGAGCAGATGCAGAAAATAGTCAGTGATCTGGAGGCAACGGTGGTTTATATCAAGGAACTGTTTACTAAGGTCATGCAGGTAAGAGACGCCCAGACTACAGAACACAACAGTGATGTAGTAGAAAATGCGAAAAAATACATCAGTGAAAATTACCACGATGAAGAACTGACCCTGAACACTGTTGCCCATGAGGTAAATGTCAGCCCGAACCATCTCAGTGCCATGTTCAGCCAGAAGACCGGCCAGACCTTTGTAAAATATCTTACTGATGTGCGGATGCACCGGGCCAAAGAATTGTTAAAATGTACTTCTAAGCGGAGCAACGAGATCTGTGAAGAGGTAGGATATCGGGATCCTCACTATTTTTCCCATCTGTTTAAGAAGAATGTAGGATGTTCCCCGATACAGTACCGCGAGCGGGGAGGAAAAGAGTGAAAAGAAAATTTTGTCAGATACTGGAGCGGTATAAAGATTTGTCTATGACCAGTAAGATCAGTCTGGCTTTTATCAGTATGCTGCTGCCTTTTGTGATCCTTATGGGTTTTTGGTTCACGAATATGTTAAAGAGCAATGAGTTTTACAGAAAGGCTTCCCAGAATACTTCCGTAATCAGTGAATTCAGTCTTGATTTTAAGAAAAATTACGACTACAAGATCTATCTGATCATTGTTGGAAACAAAAGTTATGAGAGCCAGAAACCGGTATTGGATATCAATAATGCCAGAGCTATTCTGGACAGTGTGAAAGCACTTACGCTGAGCCGGAACAGCCCGGACATTATCCACAATATGGAGAATAACCTGGATCATCTGGAGCGGTATACAAAGGCCATACAGGCAAACATTGAATACGGAGGCCGTTATGATGAAAACGAGGAGCTGTGGGAGACAGGAGTACAGTCCATTACTTCTAATATCCAGCAGAATATGCTGGAACTTCTTTATTATGAAAACAAAGAAAGCACCCAGATTTACCAGGATGTGAACAAACGGACGGTACAGATGATAGCAGGAAGTGTGTTTATCATCGTGATCCTGGTTATTGTGGCTATTGTTATGATCACCTATATACCAAGGACAATTTCCCGACCGGTAAGGGAACTGTGCAAAGTGACAGAACAGGCGGCAGAAGGAGATCTGACGGTGCGATCCCACATTGCCCATGGTGCCGAACTGAAGGTACTGAGTGATTCCTTTAATGTAATGATTGAAAAAACCAGTAATTTGATCGACAGAGTAAAACAAGAGCAGACGAAACTCCGGGAGGCAGAACTGGAGATCCTGCAGGTGCAGATCAACCCCCACTTCCTTTACAATACACTGGATACTATTGTGTGGCTGGCTGAGGCTGGCGATAATGAGCAGGTAGTCAATATGGTAGAAGTGTTGTCTGACTTTTTCCGGGCATCGTTAAATGGAGGAAAAGATATTGTGACACTGGAGGAAGAATACCGCCATGTCAGCAGTTATCTGCAGATCCAGCAGGTGCGTTATAAGGATATACTGGAGTATGAGATCAAACTGCCGGAAGAACTGGGGCAGGTGCAGATCCCGAAAATTACATTGCAGCCATTGGTGGAAAATGCGTTATACCACGGTATCAAGAATAAACGGGGAAAGGGACTGATCAGAGTCTATGCCTATAAAAAAAATGATCTGTGTGTGATCGCCGTAGAAGACAACGGCCGGGGCATGACACCGGAAAAACTGGCTGAAATAAAAGCAGGCCTTTTGCGGCAGCGGGAAGAGGAAAAAGAATCATATGGTCTGTATAATGTAAATGAAAGGATCCGGCTTAGATTTGGAAATCAGTACGGTCTTTCCTTTTACAGTGAAGATCATGCAGGTACAAAAGTGGAAATTTATCTTCCTGTTCGCCATGAATCATAAAAAAGCCAACCTGTTCATAAAAAAACCAACTTATTTTTCACAGAAAGTTAAAAAATAACAAAACAATCCCAAAAAAAAGCATTCTTTTTGGGGTTGTTTTTTGGTATTATATCACTATCAAATAAACGAACAAACTAAAGGAGGGTTTATTCATGAAGAAAAAGATTTTCAAAAAACTTTTAGCAGGAGCATTGACAGCAGTGATGGCATTTTCACTGACAGCCTGCGGCGGGGGGG
>HF998345.1:60223-69033 GCA_000433735.1 Clostridium sp. CAG:167 | reverse complement strand
GGTGGAGATGCAGGTAGCAACTCCAGCAGCGGATCAAAAACAAGTGATGCAGGAAGCAGTGATAAGACAATCACCGTAGGATTCTCACAGGTAGGAGCTGAGTCAGACTGGCGTACAGCAAATACAGAATCCATGAAATCTACTTTCTCTGAAGCAAACGGATACAAATTGATTTTTGACGATGCTCAGCAGAAACAGGAGAACCAGATCACAGCGATCCGTAACTTTATCCAGCAGGATGTTGACTACATCGTATTGGCACCTGTAACCGAGTCCGGATGGGACACAGTACTTCAGGAAGCAAAAGATGCAGAGATTCCGGTTATCATCGTTGACCGTATGGTTAAGGTAAAAGATGACAGTCTCTACACAGCATGGGTTGGTTCAAACTTCGAACTGGAAGGTAAAAAAGCAGCAGCTTATTTGAAAGCATATGCTGAGAAGAAGGGCATGAGTGCTCCGAAGATTGTAGATATCCAGGGAACAATCGGTGCATCTGCTCAGATTGGTCGTACAAAAGGTCTGGAAGATGCTGTAAAAGCTGAGAGCTGGAACCTTCTTGAGAAAACAACCGGTGAATTTACACAGGCAAAAGGCCAGGAAGTTATGGAGTCCTTCTTGAAGAAATACAAGAAAGACATGGATGTTGTATATTGTGAGAACGACAACGAAGCATTCGGTGCTATTGATGCTATTGAAAATGCAGGTTACAAAGTTGGAGCAGATGGAGACATGTTAGTATTTTCCTTTGACTCTACAAAAGCAGGTCTGCAGGATGTTAAAGATGGTAAGATCACACTGGATACAGAGTGTAACCCACTTCACGGACCTCGTGTAGAAAAGATCATCGAGCAGCTTGAGAAGGGTGAGACACCTGATAAACAGGCATATGTAGATGAGGAAATGTTTGCACATGACGACACTGTTACATCTGTTAAAGTAGACGGACAGGATTATCCTGTAACAGTCGTAACTGACGAAGTGTTGAAAGGTCGTAAATATTAATCTATAAATAGTAGTTGTAAACGAGTAAACTTGCCAAAGGGGTGTGTCATATAGCATAGAAGGTTAGTGGCACACCCTTTTTTATGCCAAAAATTGGCAAATAATGCTTAATTAAAAAGGAGAATGGAGGGAAAAAATGAGCGATAAAATTGTATTATCCATGAAAAACATCAGCAAAACTTTTCCCGGTGTAAAAGCATTATCCAATGTGGATTTTACCCTGAGAGAAGGTGAAATTCACGCTTTAATGGGTGAAAATGGAGCCGGAAAATCAACTTTGATTAAAGTGCTGACAGGTGTGCATGGATTTGAAGAAGGACAGATTGTGATGGAAGGAAACCGTACCATCGTTAACAATTCGCCTCAGGACGCACAGAAAAACGGAATCAGTACCGTATATCAGGAAGTTAACCTCTGCCCGAACCTGACGGTGGCAGAAAACCTGTTTATCGGTCGTGAACCAAGAAAGTGCGGAATGATCGACTGGAGAACTATGAACCGGAAGTCCGCAGAGGTTTTGAAAAGCCTGGACATCAATGTTTCTCCGACTCAGAATCTGGATGAGTGTTCCATTGCAATCCAGCAGATGATCGCCATTGCCAGAGCAGTGGATATGAAATGTAAAGTGCTTATTTTGGATGAGCCGACTTCTTCGTTGGATGATGACGAGGTAGAAAAGCTGTTTACACTGATGAGAAAACTTCGTGAAGAAGGCGTAGGAATTATTTTTGTAACTCACTTTTTGGAGCAGGTATATGCTGTGTGTGACCGCATCACAGTATTCCGAAATGGTGAACTGGTAGGAGAGTATACCGTAGATAAACTTCCTAGAGTCCAGTTGGTATCCAAGATGATGGGTAAAGATTTTGATGATTTAGCAGACATTAAGAGTGAACATCAGCATGAGGAAGGCAAGAAAGAAGTATTGATCGAGGCAGAAGGAATCGGACACAGCGGAACCATCCGTCCATTTGATCTTACTATCAACAAAGGTGAGGTCATTGGTCTTACAGGTCTTCTGGGATCCGGCCGTTCGGAACTGGTTCGTGCCATTTATGGTGCGGATAAAGCCGATAGTGGTAAACTGAAAGTTAACGGTAAAGATGTAAAGATCAATACACCACTGGATGCAATAAAAGCGGGTATGGCATATCTTCCGGAAGATCGAAAGAAAGAAGGAATTTTTGCAGAACTTTCCGTAAGAGAGAATATGATCATTGCACTGCAGGCCAAGAGAGGTATGTTTAAACTTCTGAGCCGCAAGCAGATGGAAGCTTTTACAGACAAATATATTGAGATTCTTCAGATTAAGACAGCCAGCCGGGAGACACCGATTAAGAGTCTTTCAGGAGGAAACCAGCAGAAAGTGATCATTGGAAGATGGCTGTTGACTGATCCGGATTATCTGATTCTGGATGAGCCGACACGAGGAATCGATATTGGTACAAAGACCGAGATCCAGAAACTGGTGCTGGATCAGGCTGATGAAGGAAAGGCTATTACCTTTATTTCGTCTGAGGTAGAAGAGATGCTTCGTACCTGTAGCCGCATGGCTGTACTGCGAGACGGTAAAAAGGTAGGAGAAATTGATGGAGACGATCTGAATCAGGAATCCATCATGAAAGCCATTGCGGGAGGTGACACAGAATGAGTACAATAAAAAAGATAACGGGGCACCGGTTATTCATGCCGATCGTATGTCTTTTGATCGTATTGTTAGTAAATATCTTTAAGACACCAAGTTTCTTTAAGATTTCCATTGTAGAAGGACATCTTAGTGGATGGTTGATTGATGTTATCAATCGTGCATCTGAGCTTGTCATTCTGGCAATTGGTATGACATTGGTAACAGCGGCATCCGGAGGACAGGATATCAGTGTTGGTGCCGTGATGGCTGTAGCTGCTTCGGTGTGCTGCCAGCTGCTTTCCGGAGGCCAGGTATCTACTACCTCTCTGGCAATGCCGATTATTATCGCAGCCGTTGCAGGAATCATTGTAGCCGGCGTTTGCGGAGCATTCAATGGTTTCCTGGTAGCCAAGTTAAATATTCAGCCTATGGTAGCGACCCTGATCTTGTATACAGCCGGCCGTGGTATCGCCCAGTTGATCACAAAAGGCCAGATCACTTATGTACGAGTAGATTCTTACAAAGTTATGGGTGGTTATCTGGGACCGATCCCGACACCTGTACTGTTTGCAGTAGGAGCGGTTGTTGTAGCATGGCTGGTATTGAATAAAACAGCTCTGGGACTTTATATTGAAAGTGTTGGTGTAAATAGTAATGCAGCCAGACTGGTAGGACTTAATTCTACTAAGATTAAATTTTTAACTTATGTAATTTGTGGATTGCTGGCAGGTCTTGCCGGAATCGTAGCATCCAGCCGTATCTACTCAGCCGATGCCAACAACATTGGTCTGAACCTTGAAATGGATGCCATCCTGGCAGTAGCCCTTGGCGGTAACATCCTTGGCGGTGGTAAGTTCAACCTGATGGGATCCGTTATCGGAGCTTATACGATCCAGGCGCTGACGACAACACTGTATGCATTCAGTGTTCCATCCGATCAGCTTCCGGTATACAAAGCAATCGTTGTTATTATTATCGTAGTACTTCAGAGCCCGGTATTTAAAACAGCAATGGGCAAGTATAAAGCGAAAAGAGCTATGGCTAAAGTACAGGGAGGTGAGCAATAATGAAAACAAGAAAAAAGATTAATTCCAATACATTTCTTTTTATCATTACTATTGCATTGTTCATCGTAATGTATGCAGCCGGTATGATCATTTTTGCTGACAAAGGATTTGCAAAACCGCAGATGTTTATGAATCTGCTGATCAACAATGCAGGTTTGATCGTAATCAGTTGTGGTATGACCATCGTTATGATCACAGGAGGAATCGATATCTCCGTTGGATCTGTTACAGCTTTGGTATGTATGGTCAGTGCTTACTCCATGGAAAAGATGGGATACAGTGCTTATGTAGCCATTATTGTTTCTCTGGCTATCGGACTTTTGTTTGGTCTGTTACAGGGATATCTGGTAGCATATCTGGATATTCAGCCATTTATCGTCAGCTTGGCCGGATTGTTCTTAGGCCGAGGACTTACGTCCATGGTAAGTACAGAGATGATTTCTATCAAAAACTCACTGTTTTTGAAATGGGCACAGTATAAGATCAATCTTCCAATTGGACGAACAACCAGAAGTGGTAAATTTGTTCCGGCATATATTTATCCAACCGTGATTATTGCCATTGTGATTGTAATCCTGATTGCCATCATGCTTAAGTACACCAAGTTTGGTCGCAAATTGTATGCGATTGGTGGAAATGAGCAAAGTGCTATGATGATGGGATTGAATGTACGTAGAACAAAATTCCAGGCTTATATTCTGGATGGTGTTCTTTGCGGAATCGGTGGTTTCCTGTTCTGTCTGAACAGTTGTGCCGGATTCGTAGAGCAGGCCAAAGGCCTTGAGATGGATGCTATCTCCGCAGCCGTAATCGGTGGTACACTTCTTTCCGGAGGTGTCGGAACCGTAGTAGGAACTACCTTTGGTGTAATGATCAAAGGAACCATCGCCAGCCTGATCACAACACAGGGTACCCTGTCAAGCTGGTGGACACGAATCGTACTTTCTGCATTGCTCTGCTTCTTCATCGTACTGCAGGCAGTGTTTGGAGCTATGAAGAAAAAGAAAAAGACAGTTACAAAAACCGATCTGAAAAATGGCAATACGGGAGGCACGCCACCTGCCAAAGCCAGTACAGAATCGGAATAATATTTAGGCTAGTGCTTAGGATTGCGCCCATAGCACGATAAAAGAAAAGATCTCATCCAGGGGAGAAGAGGACCGGTGATAAGCCGGGAATCTTCTCCGGGATGAGATTTTTTGTTATGCCATAGCGTTGGCAGTTTTATATTTGTAGATCATCTCAGCGTGGTTTTGTTCCTGGGTCTGAATGTGATTCAGCAGTTTGCGAACGCCGGAAGCGGCGAACTGGAACAGATCGGAGTTGTAAGTGCTGGAGACTAATTTTTCTGTACCAATGGAGTCGGTACACAAAAACTGGTCGTGTCGTTTGGCATCGGAATTGTCTCCGGTGTTGTAAGTTGAACATGGTTTGTAATTCTTTGCTTCATCATATTCCTCTGGAATATCCGGTACATCCCCTTTCAGAAGCTGACCAAGGAAATCAAAATGTTCCTGCTCATCATCTCCTATTTTGTGGAAAAGCTGCTTTAATTCCGGGTCATTGGCTGACTCTTCATAAAAACGGTATTTTTCCACGCAGAGGCGCTCCTGGGTCTGAAGATCTTTGATGACAGTTGTTTCTTTTTCAGTTAATTGCATTGTTAAATCCACCTTTTCTTTCCGGGATATATTCCCATTTTTCTTTTGAGAGTATTTCCAGAGGGCGGGAAAAATATACTTGCAAGAGTGCTGAATATGTGGGAAAATGAAAAGTGTTTTCCGGTGACCTGCCGCCTGGCGGAGGACAGGAACGATCTATACTATTTTAGGAGAAATGTTATGACAGATAAAAAATTTACATGGATCAAAGTAGTGGCAGCGGCTGTGATCGGTGCCCTGTTAGCAATTTTATTGACGGAGTGTCTGGGGTTGACGGGCAGTCGGGGTGAGGCTTTTATGGCCAGAAGGATGGGACATGAAAAACTGGCGGTTTACATTGAAAAGCAGCAGGAATCTGTAGACGCCATGAATGATCTGAATGAGGCCTATGAGGCTTACTGCGATAAAAATAATATGAATCCCCGGGAGGATTCCAACATGACGGTGTGGATGAACAAAGACACAGACAATGCGGCGAAACTGTATGCCACTTACAAAAAGGCGAAAGAAGCATCGGTAACGGCACAGGATGAGTCACTGCAGAAAGAGTTTTCGTCTAATGCATCGGATCTGGAACGGGCGTATACAAAGGCTTCTACCGGATCGGCTGTTTTGTGGTCAGGAGTCATTGCTTTGCTGATTGGACTTGGAATGGCGGTGGTCCTGGAAAGAAGAAAGACAGGAAAAATTCTTTTGTGTACCATCCTTTCCGGCGTGATGGGCGTGTTGAGCGGGTGGTTTGCCCAGGCTTTGTACACCGGGCTGATACCGGAAGACTCGGATAGTATGCTGAGTCTTTTAATCCGGGGCTTTGGCTGGGGTATCATGGGAATTGGCATAGGATTGATCTTTGGCCTGGCAGCCGGTGACAAAAAAAGAATCCTCCCGAAAGTGCTGGGAGGATTTGTGGGAGCGTTCGCAGGCGGTGCCTGCTTTGAATTTATGACGCAGATCGTTACCAGCAACGCCATGACAGCAAGAAGTACAGCGGTTATTCTTACCGGGGTATTGCTGGGGATCGGTGTAGGATTATTTACCCGTCATCAAGATTTAGGGGAAACTAAAAATCCATAATTTTTCAGTTCTTTTTCGATGGCATCTAAAATATCCTCGCTGTCAGCACAGATTGTGTGATAGTGGTAGTCGGAAGTGACATTTTTCAGCAAGGTGGACTTGCCGGTGTGGATGTCATGGATGAAGTTTTTTACATCCCGGCGGCTGCGGATATTCATATCAGCCTGGATGCGTCCGTATACTTTATGGTTTACAAACACATTCAGGACAATGCCACCCTGGTCTACGATACAGTTTAATTCGTCCTCTGCCTGATCGTCGGAGTGACGGCATTTGAAAATCTTTGTCACACCAGGATAGTCTTCGGAATGGATCACATATCCCCGGTGGGTGGACAAAATTTCATAGTGGCTGGAGCGAATGAGGGCAATATCCTGTACGATCACCTGTCTGCTGACCCCTAGTTCCTTTGCCAGTACCGTGCCGGATACAGGGGTTGTACTGTGGGACAGAAGATCGATAATCTTATTTCTTCTTTCCTCTCCTGACATGAGAAACCTCCCTTACATTAGTTGGCGATTTCGTGAAGATTTTTCAACGAAATGTCTAAAATCGGTGCGGAGTGCGTCAGCGCACCGCTGGAAATGTAATCAACGCCCAGTTTTACAAGACGGGCAATATTTTCCTTTGTAACATTGCCGGAGCATTCTGTCTCCGCCCGGCCATCGATGATACGGATGGCTTCTTCCATATCTTCGTTACTCATATTATCCAACATGATAATATCAGCGCCGGCTTCTACGGCTTCTTTAACCATAGCAAGATTTTCTACTTCTACCTCGATCTTTCGTACAAATGGAGCATAGTCTTTTGCCATTTCAATGGCCTTTGTAACACTTCCGGCAGCACCAATGTGATTGTCTTTTAAAAGAACACCGTCAGACAGATTATATCGATGGTTATTTCCACCCCCTACAACCACGGCGTATTTTTCAAAGATGCGGTTGTTTGGTGTTGTTTTTCTCGTGTCCAGCAGTTTGATGGAAGAGCCTTCCAGTAACGAAGCGACAGAATGGGTGTAGGTGGCGATGCCGCTCATGCGCTGCAGATAGTTCAGTGCGGTACGCTCTCCGGATAAGAGAACACGGATATCGCCGGTTACCGTTGCCATAAGCTGGCCTTTTTTTACGGCATCCCCATCCTGACAGTAAAATTCTACTTTTGTAGATGAATCCAGTAAAGTAAAGACCCTTTCGAAAATGCAGAGTCCGGCAATGATGCCGTCTTCTTTGCAGATCAACTGGACTTCACCGGGTTTTGCCTCCGGCATCACAGCGTTGGTAGAAACATCTTCACTGGAAATATCTTCTTCTAATGCCATGCGGATCAGTGGATCGGCATGAAGTTTTAATGTAATCTCATTCATTGTGGGTACCCCTTTCTTTTTCCATTTCTTCAAAAATGCTGGCTTTGTAATCAGCAAATAATTCGGTTGTATTATAATCAGGAATCGTTACCGCCTCTTTCATAGGTGCAGGCACCTGGTAAGTATCGGCGATCTCATCTGCTGCTCTTTCGGCAAAAACAAGGCTCTCCAGCAGGGAATTGCTGGCCAGACGGTTCCTTCCGTGGACGCCGTTGCAGCTGGTTTCCCCTACGGCGTATAAATGATCCATGGAAGTGTGGCTGTTTTTGTTGACCCAGATGCCGCCCATAAAGTAGTGCTGGGCCGGTACAACGGGAATACATTCTCTGGTACAGTCGTATCCTTCTTCCAGACACCGTTTATAGATGTTTGGAAAATGAGAAATAATATCTTCTTTCGGAATAGGAGCCATGGACAGCCATACAAAAGGCATCTGATCCTTTTCCATCTGGGCCCTTACTTCTTTGGTAAGAAGATCTCTAGGCAAAAGTTCATTCACAAAGCGCTCTTTGTTCTTGTTCAGAAGCACAGCACCTTCTCCTCTGACGGATTCGGAAATAAGGAAACGTCTGCCCGGTTCTTTTGAATATAAAGTAGTAGGGTGGATCTGCACATAATCAATGTGCTCCAGGCGGATGTCGTGTTTCAGGGCAATAGCCAGAGCATCCCCGGTAATGTGGCGGAAGTTAGTGGAATGTTTGTATAATCCCCCCAGACCGCCACAGGCAAGAACCGTATAATCGGCCAGGATCTCGCTTGTGTTCCCGTCTGCATCCATTACAATGGCACCATGGCAGAGATTATCTTCTGTTATCAGATCCATCATAGTGCAGTGCTGGTACAAAGTAATATTGGGTCTTTCCAAAGCTCTTGCCAGCAGTTTGCTTGTGATTTCCTTGCCGGTAATATCTTCGTGAAACAAAATCCGCTTGTCAGAGTGGCCCCCCTCTCTGGTAAATTTGAGAGCCTCCCCGTCTTTTTCAAAATCCACACCGTAATCAATGAGTTTA
>HF998345.1:35603-60134 GCA_000433735.1 Clostridium sp. CAG:167 | reverse complement strand
CCCGCATGGTATCTTCAAAATAACTGTCATAGTCCTCTTCGGATTTCAACATACAGATGCCGCCCTGAGCCAGGAAAGAGTCACTGTTTTCGGCATCATCCTTGGTAATAAGAGTGATTGTTTTGTCTGAAGGAAGGTTCAGGGCGCAAAACAAACCGGCGGCCCCGCTTCCTACAATGAGAATATCCGTTTTTGAAGTCATAGCATATCCTTTCTGAGTCTGCTTATTTGGCTAACTCAAGCATTCTCTTTAACGGCGCATTGGCCTTTTCCCGCAATTCATCTGACAGGATCACTTCATTTTCACCGGTTTCCAGTACATGAAGTACTTTTTCCAGCGTGATCTTTTTCATATTTGGACAACACTGGGCAGAACCGGCAGAATAAAATGTTTTGTCAGGATTTTTTGTTTTCAGGTCGTGTAAAACGCCTAATTCGGTTCCGATAATAAATTCTTTGGCGGAAGAATCTGTAGCGTAGTTGATGATCTCAGAGGTACTGCCAATGAAATCGGCTAATTCAAGAATGGCTGCCGGACACTCCGGGTGAACCAGGAAAAGGGCATCCGGATGAGATTTTTTGGCTGCCAGAACCTGATCCGGACGGATGGAAGCGTGCACATGGCAGTAGCCATCATTGAGGATAAAGTTCTTTTCCGGCACCTGCTGTGAAATATAGTGTCCCAGATGCTCATCCGGAATAAAGAAAATATTCTGGTTAGGAAGTTTTTTTACGATCTTCATGGCATTGGAAGATGTAACACACACATCTGCGTGGCATTTTAATTCAGCCGTTGAATTTATGTAGCATACAACTGCCAGATCCGGGTACTGTTCCCTCAGTTCATCAATGCGGTTGATCTCTGCCATATGAGCCATTGGACAGTCAGCGGCAGCGTCCGGCATGAGAACGGTTTTTTCCGGGTTCAGGATCTTGGCACTTTCGCCCATGAATGAAACACCACAGAAAACAATGATATCGGCATCAGTGGTAGTGGCCACTTTACTTAAATAAAAGGAATCCCCGATGTAATCGGCAATGTCCTGAACTTCGTCGTGAACATAATAATGTGCCAGGATAACGGCATTTTTCTCTTCTTTTAATTTCTTGATCTGTGCTTGTAAGTTTTCCATAAAAGAAATCCTTTCTGAAATTTAATGAGATTGATTCTCAAAATAATATGCTCCTTACTATAGCACAAAAGTTTACATCTGACAAGACAGATGTAAATACTTTACAAAAAAACAAAGGGAAAGAGCGACTGGTAAGCCAGCCGCTCTTTTGAAAGAGGAGTTTTATGAAAAAATATCAAAAATTAGGAATAAGCTTTACTAAGATAAGTTAATGTGTTCCCTTAACTTATGGCTATAGTATAGCGTCCAAATGTGACCAGAGTGTGTTCAAATATACGAAAATCTGTGAACATATTGTTAAGTATATTGTACATATTTAACAATAAAGTGGACTTCTGACAGAAAAAATGGTATAGTAGTGTAGGTTTGTTTTGACAGAAAAAAGAAAATTATAAAGAAATTAGAGGGAATGATGGCGTGAAGTATGAATTGGAAGAATTAGAACAGAGAATCCATACGCCGCAGCTCGAAGGGATAGGTGAACGACTGGAAGATGATGTTTGCGAGATGCTGCAGCGGGCGGGAATTTATTTCCGGATCTTTCATCGTGTGAAGACTCCGGAATCCATTGTAGATAAGATTAATAAAGATGGGTATGGATTTGAAGACGACGAAAAGAGGATGCAGGACCTTATCGGAATGCGTATCGTTGTCTATTATTATGATGACATGAAGATTTTGCAGACGGTGTTTGACAGGACCTTTGCCAGACAGGGAGAGTGGGCGGTTACCGACAACTCCAGCGAAGAGTTTAAGGCATCCAAGTTAAACGGTGTGTACCGGATCCCGGATGAGTACCGCAGCATTTATAATGGAGATCTCAGTATGTATCCCATTGACAATACCTTTGAGGTGCAGTTACGGACTATATCTTTTGAAGGCTGGCATGAGATCGAGCACGATATGCGTTACAAGTCTCCTTATGGAGGCGAGTTCTGGCGGAATAATGAAGACCTGTCCCGTACATTGAACTGTGTCCTGGCCAATCTTGAGCTGTGTGACTGGACTACTTTAAATGTATTTGAAAAGCTGGCCAGATATCATTATGAAGAAGGTAACTGGGAAATGATGATTAAAGGACGGTTCCGTCTCCGGTTTGCAGGAAAGCCTCTGTCACAGGAACTGGTGGATTTTTTTAATGAGAACCACGAAGTGGTCCGGTGTATGTATCACTGCAGCCGGGCAGATGTGCTGTATGCATTGTTAAATGATGTGAACCATGAGGACATAACCTTTGATCTGCTGGTAAAGGTAATGAATGAGTCCGTAGCGGACTATGATCTGAAATTGAAAAAGAAACTGTCAAAGATCTGCAAGGACCTGGTAAAATCAGAAAAAACAGTAAAGACAGAACGACTGGAGTTAAAGCCGTTAGAAATCTCCCCATCCTTTGAATTAAGCGTGACACTGCTTCATAAGGAAGAAGACGATATCTATCAGGAATTTATGGCGGCTGTCCAGATCATCGGTGTCTGGGCCCAGGGAAGATTCCGTAATGTAACAGATGATATTCCGCTGACTCCGGATGACTATGAATTTCATTCACCGGGATACAATCTGAGCATCCTGGGAAACCGTTCTCTGGGATTTTACAAATTGTGCCTGGACTATGTAGACACCACCAGACCGGGCATGGTGTGGCGGACCAAAGTCAGTCTGGAGCGCAGTGACCGGATCCGCATGCGGGTAGATTGCGATTATTGTCATCCGCCGGAGAGGTTTGTGCGGGAAAGTTTTGCCAAACCAAGATTTGTAGATGAGATTTTCCGACGGATCGGTTATGAAGACGTGATTCCTATGTCTCTGAAACCACAGCGGGTAGACAGTATGGAAAAACTGGAGAAGTTAAGCCAGTTTACGGCCAACCACAACCGCACCCTGCCGGTGATCCTGGCAGTGGAAGAAGAAGAGCCGGAACATCCTATTAATATCGGCCGTCTGGCAGAGACAGTGGGAACTTACGCCCATGTATTTGTGTTAGATAAAGAGGCGCTTCCTATGCTGGTGGAGGCGTCGGATTACAGCCTGGAAGAACTGTCCGGTGCTGTGTGGGTTACCTTTCAGGGGGGAGAGGACCGTTTTTTTACAAAAAAGATGATAGAAAACTGCCGGTTTGATATAAACCGTCTGGCGTTTGAATCAGGAAATATATCAGAGAAGGCATTCCGTCACAAACTGGTACGCCTGATCAAAGAACATAATGCAAGATAAACGGCGCAAAGGTATTGACAGAATGGTTTTTACCTTGTATTATAATTGGTGTAAAAAAACAATAAAATAAGTAAAAGGAGTATGAAAATGAAAAGAAGTTTCAAAATGATAGTTATGATGCTTGCATTGACTTTCGGTGCCCTCATTTTTAACGGTGCATCCAGTCAGGCCGCTGTTTCTATTACAAATGTAAAACAGACCAAGGCAAGCAGCGATTATGTGGAGTTACAGTGGGATGCTGTGTTCTATGGTGACAGAGTATATTACCGTGTATATTATGGTTCATCTGCTGACAGCCTCACAGGTTACAGTGACACTTCCTCCACCGATGAGACATTGTATCATCTGACAGAGGGAAGCACCTATTATGCCAGAGTTGTTGCTTTTGCAGATTATAAGCGTCAGACTCCAATCGCCGAATCGGAAGTGATCCAGGTTTCTACCTCATTGAAAGAAGTTACAAACACAAAGCAGACAGGTGCAACTGCCAATTCTGTAACATTGACCTGGGATGCCGTTGCCGGTGCAACTGCGTATGAAATTTATCGTTATGATGGATGGAGAAACCACACACAGGTAGGTTCTTCTGTAGGAACAACAGCGACCATATCAGGATTGAATGCAGCATCCAAGGTACAGTTGTTTGTTATCCCTACTAAGGTGATCAATGGAACCACTAAGATTTCCGGTACAGATATCAATACAATTTATGCAAAGACAGCGCCAAGCAAAGTTCAGTATATTGCCATTAAAAATTTCTGGTATTATCTGAATGATGCACAGTTTGGCTGGAACGCTGTACAGAATGCAGACGGATACCAGCTGCAGGTAAAGAACTACAAAGGTAAGAATCTGTACAACGGATATACATCCAGCACTTATCAGGATATCACACCATTCTTCAAGAATGTATTTACAAAGGCAAGAGCAAGAGCTTATGTACAAGTAAATGGACAGAGAGTATTCGGACCATGGTCCGGATTTACTTACACCGCATCTTCTTCCAGTGTAAAAGTGATCCGTTCTGCCAGCAAAAAGAAAATTACAGTAAAATGGAAAAAGATCAAAGGTGCAACCAGCTACACAATTTACGCATCTACCAAACAGAACAGTGGATTTAAAAAGATCAAAACAATCAGTGCTAAGAAAAAGAGCAGCTACACATTCAAAAAGATCGGTAAGAAAAAACTGAAAAAGAACAAGAGATATTATGTTCGTGTCTCATACAACACAAAAGTTGGCAAAAAGACAGTAAAGAGTAAGATCGAAGCAGTCGCCAGCGTATACTAATAACAGGCTGTCTCTGTTTCGGAAAAGAATAACGAAGTAAAACGGTAACAGACCATGGGAAAGTGACAGCAACTTCCCCGTGATCTGTTACTTTTTTGTTTGAAAAATCACCTACTTGTGATAAGATGGAAGGGAAGAAAAAAGGACAGAGAAACTATCTGTCAGAAGGGAGTCGTTTATGCAGAATCAAGTATTATACAACAAAAGGACAGGACAGCCGGTACAGATTATTGCGCGGGCCCGGACAAAACCAATTATGCAGGATGTGGTATGCTACCAGGAGTTAGAACCACCCTATGAATATTATGTAATGGAAAAAGTGGATTTCTTTGAAGCCTACACAAGAAGTTTTGAAGAACTGCCACGGAAACGGCAGAAATATCTGGAAAAGAAACAGGATCTGCCGGATAAGCAGCCTCGCATTTCTAAAGGGGAGGTATTGACCCGGACAGAGGAAGAAGAGGTAGAGCCGGTGGATGAAAAAATGCGCAAAATGATTGCATTTTTTGATGCACCTACCTACAGACAGAAACTGAAAATTTTGGAAGAGATGAAAAATGATCTGGATGAACATATGATCAACAATATGGCAGTCAGTCTGGATCTGTCGATTGAAGAGGGGATGGACGGATACAAGATGATTCTGTCAGAGTTAAAGATCCGCAGCAAATATGAAACCAGCCGGGGAGATCGATTGTGATGAATTATCGTATGATACTGCAGTATGACGGCGGCCGCTATCAGGGGTGGCAGCGTCAGAAAGAAAAAAATAAAGATACGATCCAGGGACGACTGGAAATGGTCCTTTCAAAGCAGGAAGGAAAGCCGGTACATGTCCATGGGGCAGGACGGACAGATGCAGGGGTGCATGCCAGGGGCCAGGTGGCTCATTTCCACAGTGAAAAGGTCTATACGGCCGGTCAGATCAATGAATATTTGCCGGAAGACATACGGATACTAAGGCTGGAAGAGGCTTCCCCCCGATTTCACAGTCGTCTGAATGCCACTGGTAAAGTATACGGATATCAGATTTTGAAAGCAGGCCGCTTCGATGTGTTTCAGAGACGGTATGCCTGGCAGATGCAGGAAGAACTGGATCTGGAAGCCATGAAAGAGGCGGCGGATTGTCTCACAGGCAAACACGATTTTGCAGGATTTTGTACCAAAGCATCCAAGAAAAAATCCACCGTCCGTCAGATATACGAGATCCGTCTGGAAGAAGAGGAAGACCGGATCTGGATCTGGTTTTATGGGAACGGGTTTTTGTACAATATGGTGCGGATCCTAACCGGTACACTGGTAGCGGCAGGCACAGGTGCCATGACCACGGCGGATGTGATGCAGGTGCTGGAGCAAAAAGACCGGAAACTGGCGGGACCGACGGCTCCGGCCCAGGGACTTTTTTTGCAACAGGTAAAGTACGATTAGGAGGCTTTTATGCGGTTAATGGAATTTAAAATGGAGCGGGAAAATCTGGTAAAAGAAGGAGACGAGGTCACCATTACGGAAGGCGTGCTGCCAAGTGCTTATTATTATACCATCAATCCGGCAGTGGCCATGTCCGGTAATTATGTATTCCGGGAAAGGCTTAAGTCCCGCAAAGGCGTTGTGAAGGAGATAAAACACAACGATAAAGGTTATTATGTAGTTGTAGAATTTGATGAAGAAGAGACTCATTAAGAGCAGATCAGAAAGAAAGGACAAAGATCAATGGAACGAAGAAATGCGTGGAAAGATTATACGAAAAAAGAATTAAAAGAAATGGAAAAACTCTGTGAAGACTACAGGCATTTTCTGGATGACGGCAAAACAGAGAGAGAATGTGTCAGCCAGTCTGTGCGCATTGCAGAGCAGGCAGGATACCGCAATCTGGCAGATGTTATTGAAGAAGGTGGAAAGTTAACAGCAGGGGATAAAGTGTATTCTGTGAACATGAATAAATCCATTGCGTTGTTTCAGATCGGACGGCAGCCACTGGAAAAAGGCATGGCTATCCTTGGGGCGCATATTGACTCCCCCCGCATGGATATAAAGCAAAATCCATTGTATGAGGATACAGAACTGGCGTTTCTGGATACCCATTATTATGGCGGGATCAAGAAATATCAGTGGGTCACACTGCCGTTGGCGATTCACGGTGTTATCGTGAAAAAGGACGGGGAAGTGGTGCCGGTCTGTGTGGGAGAAGATGAGAAAGACCCTGTCTTCTGCGTGACAGATCTTTTGATCCATTTGTCCCAGGAGCGCATGAGCAAAAAAGCTACGGAAGTGATCGAAGGAGAGGCGTTGGATATCCTGGTAGGAAGCCAGCCGTTAAAAGGGGAAGAAAAAGATGCTGTGGCAAAAAATATCCTCTCTATCCTGAAGGAAAAATATGATATGGAAGAGGAAGACTTTTTGTCTGCGGAACTGGAAGTGGTACCAGCTGGAAAAGCCAGAGAATCAGGATTTGATACCAGTATGATCATGGCATACGGACAGGATGACCGTGTATGCGCATTTACTTCTCTTCTTGCTATGGTAGAGGTGGAAAACACAGAGTATACAACCTGCTGTCTGCTGGTAGACAAAGAGGAAATCGGAAGTGTAGGGGCCACCGGCATGCGTTCCAGAAATTTTGAGAATACAGTAGCTGAGGTACTTTCCCTGACCGGTCAGTATTCAGATCTGGCACTGCGACGCTGTCTGGCTAACTCCAGAATGTTGTCCTCGGATGTAAGTGCGGCTTTTGATCCGACCTATGCCTCTGCTTACGAGAAGAAAAATGCAGCATACTTTGGAAGAGGTATGGTATTTAATAAATTTACAGGTTCCCGCGGAAAAAGCGGAAGTAATGATGCCAATGCCGAATTTATGGCACAGATCCGTGGTATTCTGAAAGATGCCAAGGTTGCTTATCAGACTGCAGAACTTGGAAAAGTAGATATTGGCGGCGGCGGTACCATTGCATATATTATGGCATTGTATGGCATGAATGTCATTGACTGTGGCGTGGCTGTACTGAATATGCATGCACCGTGGGAGATCACAAGCAAGGCGGATATTTATGAGACCAAGAAAGGGTATGTAGTATTCCTTGAGAAAATTTTTGAAAAATGAGGATGACATATGGTATACAGCGTGAAGAAAAGAAGGTGGTTGTGGGGGTTTTGCCTCATCCTGACAGGTGTGTTTCTTATGGGAAAACCTGCCAAGGCAGCAGAGCGCGTGACGGTAAAAGAATGGGAAAAGACAATCGCAGCGTCCACTACGAAGCGGATCATTTATGTGCCGGGGCGCTACGTGTCCTATGGCAGTGCAAAGTGGAAGAAGGCGAAAAAAATTTCTTCGGCTGCTTCTACGGTGAAAATAAAGCGGGCGGGTTTTTATACCATGCGTATTTACAAAACCAATGGCCGTATCCGGTATACTGTAGTGAAATTAAAAAAGAAAACCTACACCATTGCTGCCAATGAAGCATCAAAGATAAAAAAAGGAATCTATTTTATCCAGATGAAAGGGGGAGCCATGGCGGATGTGCTGGACGGATGTTTAGCGGCCGGTACCAATGTGCGGCTTTTGAAAAATCATAAGATCGCCAGCAGTATGTGGGAAGCAGAGAAAGTGAAGGGGCTGTATATCCGGCTGAAAAATGTGGGAACGGGACAGTACCTTACGCTGGATGATTTGGGAAATGCCGTGGCAGCACCGTTGAGAGATGGGGATGAATCTTTTACTTTCCGGGCACTGAAGGCTGGTGGAAAGTACCAGTATCTATGGAATAAAGGAAGAGAGGTATTTCTGCGCAGCCGGGGAGAAAACTTGCAAAGCGGGTTTCGGAAGAAAAAGAAATCGTGGAAGTTCTCTTTTGTAAAGGCGTCGGTGCCGTCTTCTGCGGCATGGGCTGATGCAGCCGTGACTTATCCGGAGAAATTAAACTATGGCAAGTCATTTTCCCTGAAAGGCACCGTCAGAACAGCCTATGCCATGGAGGAACTGACAGCACAGATCCTGGATACAAAGGGCACGGTAGTACAGCAGAAAAAGGTGTATCCGAAGCGGTGCAGTTATGAACTGGCAGGGATTGATAAAGACATTGTATTTGGCAGGTTGTCACCGGGCAGTTATACATACAGAGTGGTAGTAAAAGACTGTAAAAATCAGTGGTTAGTGCCTTTTTCAAAAGGATTTAATGTTGTGATGCCGGCCACCGGAAGCAACCGGACTTTGACTTACAATTTTGTGCTGATCAGTGCAGTAGGTCAGCAGTCCAACGGAACAGCTCTGGAGAAAAAGGCCTGTGCTTCCTATGCGCTGGCATATTGCAATTCCATTCTTTATAAAACCGCACCTAGTCCACATACATACTGGTCAAACTCTACAAATGTAGACTGCGTGTGGAGCAAAGGTGGTTACGCCACCAACAGTTACAGCAATACAACGGAAGTGCTGAAAGCTGCATATGATCAGGTGGCGGCTGGAATTCCCTGTATCCTGAGGGTATCGGGAACTACCACATCCCAACACTGGGTTACAGTCATCGGTTACAAGAATGTTACCAATCCGGACAAGCTTACTGCGGCTAATTTTCTGGCACTGGATCCATGGAATGGCAGTCTTATTACTGTTTCCGACAAATATGTGGTAAAAGATGTGTACCGGCTGGCGTATTCCACCCGTTAGCGGTCCCAACAACCATAGACAAGGAAAGAATGGTTCTATATAATAAAAGAGAAAATATGAAGCGGATGAACAAAAAAGATTGACATTCCTATAGAAATAGGATAATATAAACAAAGACAGAACATTCGTTCGGATTATGGAGGAACCATTCATGGAGAAAGATCAGAATAAATTAAAAGCATTAGAGTCTGCCATTGCGCAGATTGAGAAGCAGTATGGCCAGGGAGCCATTATGAAACTGGGAGATACTACCAAGATGCAGGTAGAGGCAGTGCCTACAGGTTCGCTAAGTCTGGATCTGGCATTAGGAGTAGGCGGTATCCCAAAGGGAAGGATTATCGAGGTGTATGGACCGGAGTCCAGTGGTAAGACTACGGTAGCGCTGCATATGGTAGCGGAAGTACAGAAGCGGGGCGGTATCGCCGGCTTTATTGATGCAGAGCATGCACTGGATCCGGTATATGCAAGAAATATAGGTGTAGATATTGACGAATTATATATTTCCCAGCCGGACAGTGGTGAGCAGGCCATGGAGATTACTGAGACTATGGTGCGTTCAGGGGCTGTGGACATTGTGATCGTGGATTCGGTTGCGGCACTGGTGCCGAAGGCAGAGATTGATGGCGATATGGGAGATTCCCATGTGGGACTTCAGGCCAGACTTATGAGTCAGGCTCTGAGAAAACTGACCGCCGTTATCAATAAGTCTAATTGTACCGTTATCTTTATCAATCAGTTGAGAGAAAAGATTGGAGTTATGTTTGGTAATCCAGAGACCACTACAGGTGGCCGTGCATTGAAGTTCTATGCATCGGTCCGTCTGGATGTGCGCCGTATTGAGACTCTTTCACAGGGAGGGGAAAAGATAGGTAACCGTGTCCGCGTCAAAGTCGTGAAAAACAAAGTGGCACCGCCGTTCCAGGAAGCAGAGTTTGATATTATGTTCGGCAAGGGAATCTCCAGAGAGGGAGATGTTCTGGATCTGGCTGTAAAATATGATATTGTATTAAAGAGTGGTGCGTGGTATTCATACAAGGGAGACCGCATCGGCCAGGGCCGGGAAAATGCAAAAAAATATCTGGCAGAACATACGGATGTGTTTGATGAGATCGAACAGAGTGTCCGTGTGAAATGTGCACCGGAATCGGAAACAGAAGAGGACAAACCGGAAGAAGCACAGCCTGATCAGGATACACCTAAATCAAAAGAGAAAAAATAGACATTGTGACTAAAAAAGATAAGACCGTCATGCCCAGAATGCAGGGGCTGGCGGTCTTATGTTCACAGCGCAAATAACAGGAGGTGCATGGTGTGACGACGGAGGGAATGTCAGAAGAGGAAAAGAAAGCGGTAAAAAAGGCCATGGATCTTTTACTTCATAAGGACAGAACCAGACAGGAACTGAGAGAGAGGCTGGAAAAAGCAGGATTTTCCCGGAAGGCAGAAGAGGCAGCCCTGGCGTATGTAACATCCTATGGTTACATAGATGATGAGAGATACATTATGAACTACATTGAATTTCATAAGGAGAGCAGAAGCTGCAGTGACATCCGCTACAAACTGATGCAAAAGGGGGTGGACAAAGAACTTCTGCAGGCAGTCCTGGAAGATTATCCCAGGGAGGCAGAAGAAACTGCCCTGAGAAAACAGTTTGAAAAGCGGTTGAAAGGAAGATGTTTTTCGGAACTGGACAGAAAGGAGCAGCAGAAGATCCTGGCAGCCATGGTGAGAAAAGGATATCCCCTTTCTGAGGTTAAGAAAGTTAGTGTTGATTTTTAATCCGTAGTTGTGTATAATATCATACATATGTAGTAGTGGGTTAAGTGCGCCCATTTGAGAATATTTGCTTCAAGTGACCGTTTTTCGGCATATAGCAGGCAGATATCGGTTTATAATGTTAAACGGAATGGCTCCGCTTTAATAGAAAAACTATATTGTTCAATAAAGGAAAGTGAGGAAACAACAAATGAACTACACAGTTGAGAATTTAGAGAAAAGCATGGCAAAGGTAACGATTACAGTTGATGCTGACAAGTTTGAAGAGGCAATGCAGAAGTCCTACCTTAAGAACAAAAAGAATATTACTGTTCAGGGATTCCGTCGTGGTAAAGCACCTAGAAAGATGATCGAGAAGATGTACGGCGAAGGAGTTTTCTATGAAGATGCTGCTAATTTCGCAATTGATGAAGCCTATGGTGAATTCTTCGACAACAATGATCTGGATATCGTATCCCGTCCAGAGATCGAAGTAGCAGAGATCGGTGAAGGAAAAGATTTTGTATTTACAGCAACCGTAGCTGTAAAACCAGAAGTAACACTGGGTGATTATAAAGGCGTTGAAGTTGCAAAACGCGAAGTAAAAGTAATGGCTGCTGATGTAAATGCAGAAATCGATAAAGTTCGTGAGCAGAACAGCCGTATGATCACAGTTGAGAACCGCGGTATTAAGAAAGATGATACAGCAATCATCGATTTTGTTGGATCCGTAGATGGCGTTGAGTTCCAGGGAGGAACCGGTAAAGATTATCCACTGGTGATCGGAAGCCACTCCTTTATTGACAACTTTGAAGATCAGTTAGTTGGCAAGAAAGTCGGAGAAGAAGTAGATGTAAATGTAACATTCCCGGAAGAGTATCATGCAGAAGAACTGAAGGGCAAAGAAGCATTGTTCAAAGTTACGATCAAAGAGATCAAGATGAAAGAACTTCCAAAGGCAGATGATGAGTTCGCCAGTGAAGTATCTGAGTTTGAGACTTTGAAAGAGTACAAAGCAAGCGTAAAGAAGAGCCTGACAGAGCGCAGAAAAGAAGAAGCAAAGAGAGAAAAAGAAAACGAAGCAGTAGCTGCTGTAGTAGACAACATGACAGTAGAACTGCCTGAACCAATGGTAGATGCAGAGACAAACCAGATGATCCAGGAATTCGCAACCAATCTATCTCAGCAGGGCATGGCAATTGACCAGTATATGCAGATGACAGGCATGACACCGGCTGTATTGAAGACACAGATGGCTCCTCAGGCAGAGGCAAGAATCAAGACAAGACTGGCTTTGGAAGCAGTTGTAGAGGCTGAGGGAATCAAGGTCTCTGATAAAGATATTGATAAAGAATTAGAAGAAATGGCGAACATGTATCAGATGGAATTAGACAAAGTGAAAGAAGCTTTGGGTGATGCAGGAAGAGAGCAGGTTGCCAAAGATGTTGCCAATAAAAAGGCAGTAGATTTCATTGTAAAAAATGCTGTTGAAGTTGAAAAAGCAGATGAGGAAGCAGAGAAGGAAGACAAATAATTCTGCACTAAATTCCTCGTCCCGAAGGTTTAGAATGGAGGAATCGTAGTATGGCATTAGTACCTTATGTCGTTGAGCAGACAAGCCGGGGCGGCGAGCGTTCATATGACATTTATTCAAGATTGTTAAAAGAGAGAATCATTTTCCTGGCAGATGAGGTGAATGACCAGACAGCCAGTCTGGTTGTGGCACAGTTGTTGTTTTTGGAATCAGAAGATCCAAACAAAGATATACAGTTATATATCAACAGCCCGGGTGGTTCTGTAACAGCAGGTATGGCGATCTATGACACCATGAATTATATTAAGTGTGATGTATCCACTATTTGTATCGGTATGGCAGCCAGCATGGGAGCATTTCTGCTTTCCAGTGGTGCCAAAGGCAAGAGACTGGCTCTGCCAAACGCAGAGGTAATGATCCACCAGCCATCTGGTGGTGCCAAGGGTCAGGCAACCGAGATTCAGATCGTTGCAGAGAATATTCTTAAGACCAAGAAGAAATTGAATGAGATCCTGGCTAAGAATACAGGACAGGATTATGAAAAAGTAGTGGAAGATACAGAGCGAGATAACTTTATGAGTGCCGAGGAAGCGAAGGCTTATGGATTGATTGATGAAATTGTAGTAAGCCGCAGCGATACAAAGGAAGATAAGTAAAAATATGAAAATGGTGCCGATTGGTTTTGGCGCCATTTTCCCATATAATGAAAAAGAGAGGTTAGTATGGCGAATAAAACAGGAGATGGCACACCAAGAATTCAGTGTTCCTTCTGCGGTAAGGGAGAGCAGCAGGTTCATAAGCTAATCGCAGGACCAAATGGTGTGTTTATTTGTGACGAGTGTATAGATTTATGCGAAGAGATTATCGCAGAGGAAGAGGAATTACATTCTTATGAGGGCGAAGCAGATGAAAGTGAGATTAATCTGTTAAAACCAAAAGAAATCAAGGAATTTCTGGATGAGTATGTAGTAGGACAGGAAGAAGCAAAGAAGGCGCTTTCTGTGGCAGTTTACAACCATTACAAGAGGATCAAAAATGGTGCCAAACTAGATGTGGAATTGCAGAAAAGTAACATTCTTATGGTAGGACCTACCGGATCAGGTAAGACGTATCTGGCACAGACGCTGGCAAAGATTTTGAATGTACCATTTGCTATTGCAGATGCTACCACGCTGACAGAAGCCGGATATGTAGGTGAAGATGTTGAAAATATCCTGCTGAAGATCATTCAGGCAGCTGACTATGATATTAAGAGAGCAGAACACGGTATTATCTATCTGGATGAGATTGATAAGATCACAAAGAAGGCAGAAAATGTTTCGATCACCAGAGATGTGTCAGGTGAAGGCGTACAGCAGGCACTTTTGAAGATTTTAGAGGGAACGGAAGCCAGTGTGCCGCCGCAGGGAGGAAGAAAACATCCGCAGCAGGAATTTTTCCATATTGATACCAGCAATATTTTGTTTATCTGTGGTGGAGCTTTTGACGGACTGGATAAGATCATCAGTTCCCGTATAGATAAAAAATCCATTGGATTTAATGCTGAGATTGCAGATAAAACAGAGCAGAATGTTGGAGAACTCTTTAAGCAGGCACTTCCACAGGATTTTGTGAAGTTTGGATTGATACCGGAGTTCATTGGCCGTGTGCCGGTAACGGTAGCATTAGATCTTCTCAGCGAAGAGGCTTTGAAAGAGATATTAGTAAAGCCAAAGAATGCCATTACGAAGCAGTACCAGAAACTTCTTGAATTAGATGGTATTTCACTGAGTTTTGAGGAGGACGCTTTAAGCGAAGTAGCCCGTCTGTCTAATGAACGAAAGACTGGTGCCAGAGGACTTCGTGCTATTCTTGAAACCAGCATGATGGATTATATGTACGAACTTCCATCTATGGATGATGTAAAAGAGTGTATTATAACAAAGGCGGTAATTGACGGTGAAGGCGAACCTAAGTTGTTAGGTGTGAATGGCGAAGAACCACAGCTGCCGGACAAGGAAGAGGAAAGTGCATAATATATGAGTCAGAATCAAATGAAAACAATGCCGGTGCTTCCAATGGAGAATGTTTTATTGCCGGGGATGCTTGTGCATCTGGATATCGTCCGGGAGATGAACAAAAAAACAGTGGAAGCTGCGGATAAAGAAGATGACTTGATCTTTATAGCAACAGAAAAGGACCTGGAGGAAGAACATCCGGAATATGAGGATCTGTACCCGGTTGGCGTTATTGCCAAAATACGCCAGCAGGTACGATTGAAAAATAATGTAATACGGATTATGGTTTCTATCCGAAGAAGAGCCAGACTTGTCAGCCTCGATTATAAGGAGGATCATCTGGAAGGCCAGGTGGAATCATATGAGATTGATGAGGATACAAAGCCGGGAGCCTTTGAGTGTGAGGCGATGTGCAGGGATCTGAAAAGGATTTACGAGCGATATCTGGATGAGAATCCAAGAGCTGGTCAAAGCGGTGTAGTGCAGATTGAAAAGACAGATAACCTGGAAAAACTGGTGGATCTGATCGCCATGCATATTACCATGTCTTCGGAGAAGCGGCAGGAAGTGCTGGAGTGTCAGGATTTAGAGAAACGCTATGAGATCGTAGGTCGTTTCCTTATGAATGAGATCACCATTGGCCGTCTCAGGGAGCAGTATCACGAGAAAGTAAAAGAGTCTCTGCAGGAAAACCAGAGAGAATATTTTCTCAGAGAACAACTGAAGCAGATCCGTGAAGAACTGGGAGAAGAACAGGACAGCCAGTATTATACAGATAAGTATAAAAACCAGTTGGAGCAGATCGAGTGTAGTGATGAGATCCGGGGACGGATTGAGAAAGAAATTGACCGGCTGGAGTCTATACCGGTAAGTTCATCCGAGCATGTAGTAGCAGCGGATTATATAGAGACTTTGCTGGCACTTCCATGGGACAAGGCATCCCATGATTCAAAAGATATAAAGAAAGCCCAGGAAATCCTGGAAGAAGATCACTATGGCCTGGATAAGATCAAGGAAAGGATACTTGAATTTCTGGCAGTACGGATCTTGAATGAGCAGGGAGACAGTCCGATTTTGTGTCTGGTAGGACCGCCGGGAACCGGTAAGACTTCTATTGCCAAATCGGTGGCGAGAGCCCTGAACAAAGAGTATGTGAGAATCTGTCTTGGCGGTGTCCGGGATGAAGCAGAGATCCGTGGACACAGAAGAACTTATGTAGGGGCTATGCCGGGAAGATTCATAGATGGAATCCGCAAAGCAGGAGTGAAAAACCCATTGATCTTGCTGGATGAAATAGACAAAGTAGGAAAAGAGTACCGAGGGGACACTTCGGCAGCATTGCTGGAAGTACTGGACCCGGAGCAGAACAGTCATTTTATAGACCATTATGTGGATATGCCAGTGGATCTGTCCCAGGCTATGTTTTTGTGTACGGCCAATTCCCTGGATACTATCCCGAGACCGTTGCTAGACCGTATGGAAATTTTGTCCTTATCCGGATACACGGAGAATGAACGGTTCCACATCGGGAAGAAATATCTTGTGCCAAAACAGATGAAGAAAAACGGACTGGATAAAGCAAAACTACGCATTACGGATGGAGCATTAAAAGAAATTATTTCCGGATATACAAAAGAGGCCGGAGTGAGAGAATTAGAGAGACAGATTGCATCCATATGCCGGAAAAGTGCCAGAAAGATACTGGATGGAACAGAGGAAAAGATCCAGGTGACAGCCAGAAATTTGACGGAATTTCTGGGCCGTAAAAAGTATTCTCTGCTGGAAGCCAATAAACGGCCAGAGATAGGTATCGTCAGAGGACTTGCCTGGACGCAGGTAGGCGGAGATACATTGGAGATAGAGGTAAATACAATGCCGGGAAGCGGCAAGCTTATCATAACCGGAAAACTGGGTGATGTGATGAAAGAGTCAGCCCAGATCGCTATGAGTCTGATGCGTTCACTCCTGCCAAAACAGGACAAGTTCGTAAAGGCCCACGATTTTCACCTGCATGTGCCGGAGGGGGCGGTTCCCAAAGACGGTCCCTCTGCCGGAGTGACCATGACGACTGCTTTTTATTCCGCTGTTTCGGGACGAAAAGTGGATCCGAAGGTGGCGATGACCGGAGAGATCACACTGCGGGGCAAGGTGCTGGCAATCGGAGGTTTGAAAGAAAAACTTCTGGCAGCCTCCATGGCAGGGATCAAAACAGTGATCGTTCCTTTTGAGAACAAATCAACGGTAGAAGAACTGGAACCGGAGATCCTGGGAAGTATGGAAGTTGTATATGCCAAAACCATCCGGGATGTGTTGAAGGTGGCACTTGTTACGGAAGGATAAACTTCAGAATGGAGAGATGACATGGTTATTAAATCCCTTGAATTAGAGACAGTGTGCGGTATTACCAGCACACTGCCGCAGCATAAAAAATTGGAGATGGCATTTTGGGGAAGATCCAATGTAGGTAAGTCTTCCCTGCTGAATGTGCTGTGGAACCGTAAATCCATGGCCAGGATTTCGGCGCAGCCGGGAAAAACCCAGACCATCAATTATTACAATGTAAATGATCTGTGTTACATGGTGGATCTGCCGGGATATGGTTATGCCAAAGTGTCAAAGGAACTGGCGGCCAAATGGATGAAAATGATTGAAACATATCTGGATACATCGGAGGCTCTCCGGGTTGTATTTCTCCTGATCGATATCCGCCATGAGCCATCTAAAAAAGATGTGGAAATGTACAGACTTTTATACGAAAAAGGGTTCAATCCACTGATTATCGCCACGAAAGCGGACAAGATCAGTAAAGGAGCAAAAGATAAGCAGATTGCTTTGATCCGAAAGACCCTGGGAGCGGATAAAGAGACACCGATTCTTCCGTTCTCAGCCCTGAACCGGGATGGAAAAGAAGAAATCTGGGAATACATTGATTATTTTGTAAACGAGATCACCATAGAGTGAGGTAATATAGATGACCAAAAAACAGAGAGCCAGACAGATACTGGATCTGCTGGCTGAAGAATACCCGCTGGCAGACTGTACTCTCCAGTACGATGAGGCATGGAAACTTCTTGTAAGTGTCAGGCTGGCAGCCCAGTGTACCGATGCCAGAGTGAATATTGTGGTAAAAGATCTTTTTGCCAAGTATCCATCACCCCAGGCGTTGGCAGAAGCGTCACCGGAAGAAATCGAAGAGATCGTAAAACCCTGTGGACTGGGAAAAAGCAAGGCCAGAGACATACATAAATGTATGAAGATGCTGGTGGAGGAATATGACGGACAGGTGCCGGAAGACTTTGACAAGTTGCTGAAACTGCCGGGAGTGGGCAGAAAAAGCGCTAATCTCATTATGGGAGATGTATTTGGCAGGCCGGCCATTGTGACTGATACCCACTGCATCCGTCTCACCAACCGGATGGGGCTTGTGGATGGCATAAAAGAACCGGCTAAAGTGGAAAAAGAACTGTGGAAGATCATTCCGGGAGAAGAAGGAAGTGATTTCTGTCACCGGCTTGTTTATCATGGAAGAGCTGTATGTACAGCCAGAAACCCAAAATGTGAGCAATGCTGTCTGGCACAGGTCTGCAAGAAAATTCTATCGTAAATATATATGATAAAGGAAGGAAAAGTATGAAGGAATTTTTGAATTCAAAAAAAGCCAGTAAAACGGCAGCTATTCTGTTTGCTGTTTTTGGAGGACTGGTTGCTGTTGTAGGAATTCTGGTAGGACGGCTCACGGCTGTTGCACCGGATGAGATCAGTGCCGATGCCAGAGCACTTCTGCCAGCTTTTACAGCTTATTGTGTGATCTATGTCGTTGTGGCGGCAGTTTATGCATTTCTGCGGCTGAAGATGGGGGCAGGCATGAGGCTGGTTGTATTTTGTGAAAAGTACAAAGTAGTGGCAGGACTGTTTATTATTCTGGCAGGAATGAGCCTGGTATGGATTGTGCCGCTTGTGACTGCGTTTATCACCATACAGAAGCCGCTTGTCCTGGTAGTTATAATGGAAGTAATTGCACTGGCAGGAATTGCTGCTTTGTTTATGGACGCATGGCAGCATATTACGATGCTGGTAAACTGGCTTAGAAGTAAATAAAAGAGAAGAAAGGGGAACAAGGATATGGCAGTGATCAGACCATTTCAATGTGTAAGACCAAGAAAGGATGTGGCAGACAGAGTAGCTGCATTACCGTATGATGTTTATAATCGACAGGAAGCGAAGAAAGAGGTGGAGAGGGAACCCCTTTCTTTTTTAAAAATCGATCGGGCGGAGACCAATTTTGATGATTCCGTAGATACATACGCACCGGAAGTGTACCAGAAGGCGAAAGAAATTCTGAATGAGGAGATTGCCAGGGGAATCTATGAAAAAGACGACAGTGAAGCCTATTATATTTATGAATTAACCATGAATGGACGGGCCCAGACCGGGTTAGTGGCCTGTGCCAGCGTAGACGATTATGTAAATAATGTAATCAAAAAGCACGAAAATACGAGAGAAGACAAAGAAATCGACCGCATCACCCATGTGGATACATGCAGTGCCCAGACAGGCCCGATCTTTTTGGCTTACCGGGCTCAGGATGCCATTAACAAACGGGTAGAGGCAAACAAGGAAAAGGAGCCGGTTTACGATTTTACAGCGGTAGACGGTGTGAAACACCGCGTGTGGAAGATGAGTGATCCGGAGGATGTGGAAGCAATCCGTAAGGCCTTTGAGAACCTGAACCAGATCTATATTGCGGATGGACACCACAGGGCGGCGTCTGCAGTGAAAGTAGGATTGAAGCGCAGAAAAGAAAATCCTGCCCACACAGGAAAAGAAGAGTATAATTTTTTCCTTTCTGTGTTATTTCCACATGACCAATTGATGATTATGGATTATAATAGAAGTGTGACAGACTTAAACGGACTTACTGTTCCGGAATTTTTAGAGAAGATCAAAGAAAATTTTGAAGTAGAAAAAGTATCCGGCCAGGTCAGACCACAGGAAAAAGGAACTTTTGGAATGTATCTGGAAGACGGCTGGTATGTTTTGAAAGCAAAGGAAAATCTGTACGAAGGAAAAGATGCAGTAGGCAGACTGGATGTGGCGGTACTCCAGGATTACCTGTTGAACCCGGTTTTGGGAATTCAAGACCCGAGAACCGATGAACGCATTGAATTTATCGGAGGAATCCGTGGACTTTCTGAACTGGAGAAAAAGGTAAAGGAAGGGATGAAAGTATCTTTTTCCATGTATCCTACATCCATTACAGAACTGTTTGATGTGGCGGACCAGAATCTTTTGATGCCGCCGAAATCTACCTGGTTTGAGCCGAAGTTAAGAAGTGGTCTGTTTATTCATCAGATTTGATCATAGAAACAGGAGGAGTTTATGGCACCCAAATTAGATGATTTTATGCAGTGGCCGGAGATTGAGGCGCTGGAATATGGAGAGTGTTCAAGGCCGCAGGATGTGCTGGGGGCACGGATGGCAGACCGTTCTCATGTACTGGTCACAGCCTATTTTCCTGAGGTTGATTCAGTTGCTGTGAGAGTGGCGGGAGCGAAAAAAGAATACAAAATGGAAGAGGCGGACCAGCAGGGATATTATGGGGTACTGATCCCCGGACGCAAAATTCCGGAATATGTATTTATGGTTGAAAAAAAGGGAAAACGAAGAGAAGTGCCGGATGCATATGCTATGGATTCCCTTATTGACGGCATGGATATGGAAAAATTCATAAACGGCTGCCATGATACTATTTATGATAAACTGGGAGCTCATCCTATGACAAGAGATGGGGCGGAAGGCACTTATTTTGCAGTGTGGGCACCAAATGCGAGAGCCGTCAGTGTAGTTGGCGATTTTAACCAGTGGAGGGAAGATGCCCATCCCATGATCAAGAGGGAACCGGCAGGGATTTATGAACTGTTTGTTCCGGGAGTGGGAAAAGGAGATCTGTATAAATTTTCTATTTACCAGAGTACCGGCAACCGGGTGTTAAAAGCAGATCCTTTTGCAAACTATGCAGAACTCAGACCGGCTACAGCCAGTGTGGTATGGGATCTGACAAAATACAGCTGGAAAGATGAGAAATGGCTTGCCAGACGGAGTAAATGGAACAGTGAAAAAGAACCGGTGCTGGTGTACGAAGTGGCACTGGGGGCCTTTAAGAAACCAAAGCTTGCAGGAAGAGAAGAGAGGGACTGCTTCTATACATACAAGGAGATGGCACCTTTGCTGTGTGAGTACTGTGAAAAAATGGGATATACCCATGTAGAACTGATGCCGGTGATGGAGCATCCTTTTGATGGTTCCTGGGGGTATCAGGTGACAGGCTACTATGCACCTACAGCCCGTTATGGAACACCGGATGATTTTGCATACTTTGTAGATTATATGCATCAGCATGATATTGGTGTGATCCTTGATTGGGTACCGGCTCATTTCCCGAAAGACCAGCATGGTCTGGCGAGATTCGATGGAACTTGCTTGTTCGAACATCTGGACCCGAGACAGGGAGAGCATCCTCACTGGGGAACCCTGATCTATAATTACGGCAGAAATGAAGTAGTGAATTTCCTGACAGCCAATGCAATGTACTGGATCCGTCAGTTCCATGTAGACGGCATCCGTATGGATGCGGTAGCATCTATGCTGTATCTGGATTATGGTAAACAGGATGGTGAATGGGTTGCCAATATGTACGGCGGTAATGAAAACCTGGAGGCCATTGCCTTCCTGCAGCATATTAATGATTGTATACATAAAGAAAAAAGTGGTGTAATGACCATCGCAGAAGAATCAACGGCCTGGCCTCAAGTAACAGGGGCTGTGTCCGACGGCGGTCTGGGATTTGATTTTAAATGGAACATGGGCTGGATGAATGATTATCTGGAATATATACAGACAGATCCCCTGTTTCGAAAGGGACGCCATGGAATGCTTACCATGAGCATGCTGTACCAGTATTCAGAAAATTTCATGCTGGTGTTAAGTCATGACGAAGTGGTCCACGGAAAGGGATCTATGTATGGAAAGATTCCGGGGGATCATCAAGATAAATTAAGCACACTCCGGCTGACATATGGATTTATGGCGGCTCATCCAGGCAAAAAACTGTTGTTTATGGGCCAGGAGTTTGGTCAGATCAGAGAGTGGAGCGAAGAGAGAGAACTGGACTGGCAGTTACTGGATCCGGTAGACGGGCAGGAGTCAGGACATGAAAAATTGAGACAGTTTGTCAGCTATCTGAATGTGTTCTACCAGGCTCATCCGGCGTTGTATGTAAATGACACAAAACCTTCCGGATTTCAGTGGTTGAGCACACTGGATGCGGACAATAGCGTTATTGTATTTTTGCGCAAATGCAAAGACGAGACTTTGCTGATCACCTGTAACTTCACGCCGGTTTATCATGAAAAATTTAAAGTAGGAGTACCTTTTGCCGGTAAGTATAAGGAAATATTGAATAGTGATGCCGTAGAATTTGGCGGCGGAGGTCATGTAAATCCAAGAGTGAAAAACTCTAAAAGAGAAAAATGGGATGGAAAATCAAATTCCATCGAGATCAGGCTGGCACCGTTATCTGTTCAGGTATTTCAGTGTACAAAAGTGGCGGTAAAGCGGAAGAAAGCGTAGAACCAAAGACGCTGGAGGTAGTTTATGAAATTAACAGAATTGATAGAAATTGATATCCTGCAGAAGATCCAGGATAGTTTTTCAAAATTTACAGGGATGGCGTCCATTACAACCAATCCGGAAGGAGCACCCATCACAGTGGGAAGCGGATTCTCTGAATTTTGTATGAAGTACACCCGCAATGGATCTGTATTAGGTAACAGGCGCTGTGAAGCCTGCGACAAAAAAGGTGCTGTGTGTACTCTGCAGTCAGGAAAGGCTACCACTTATTTCTGCCATGCGGGTCTGGTGGATTTTGCAGCACCTATTATGTTAAATGATGAGATGATAGGCTGCTTCATCGGAGGCCAGGTGCGGACAGGCCCATTGGATGAGGGAAGTATCCGGGAAGTGGCGAAAGAACTGGGAATTGATCCGGAAGAGTATGTAGCGGCCTCCCGCAAGGTCCAGTTATTAGACAGAGACTACATTAACAAGAGTGTACAGTATCTGGAAGAAATCGCAGCCATTATTTCGCAAATGGCATACCACAACTATATGGCACTGCATAAGAGCATAGAACTGGAGCAGAATTCCCGTGCCAAAGCCCGCTATGCGGTGCAGCATATGATCAAGATGAAAAAAGAAATCCTGCGCTGGAACCACCATTTTAAAGATATTGATAAAGCGGGAATGCCGGACTCTTTCAAAGAAATATTGAAATTAGTAAATATCAAGGCGTATGACATTATATCGGATATACAGGATACAGAGGAATATCTGAATATTTCGCTTGGTAACATCCAGTTAAGGGAAGAGGTTTACAATGTCAGAGACATGATGGAAGAGATACGGTTGAATGCAGAGATCCGGGCAAAAGAATTCGAAGGAGAGTACCGGATAGAAATAGATTCTTCCGTGCCTCAGTGGCTTTTTGGAGACAAGGGCCGCATTGGTATGCTGATCAGCAAGCAGCTGGAATATGGATGCCGTTTTTCCAAGGACTGCATATGGATAAAAATGTCGGCAGAACCGTACGGCTACGGTGTGATGGTCTGTGTTCGAGTGATCAGCGAGAAAACTGTGATTCCGGAACCTGCCTTAGAACAGATGCGAGCCTGTCTGGAACAGGGACAGAGTGCTTCGGAAAATTCATGCTACCATAAGGTGGAGGGAATGACTGTATTTGGAGTGATGGTCAAGCAGATGGCCGGTGAGATGAAAGTGGAATCAGAAGAGGGCAAAGGGACTTGCTTTACTATGAGTCTGCCACAGTTAGAGATTAGGAGGAATGAGGATGACCTTTGATGCCAGTGAGTATACAAAAGCGTTAGAGGGTTTTTTAGTAAACATGGGGGATTTTCAAGGAGGAAAACTTCCATACGACCGCATGGAGGCGGCGATGGATCCGTTGTGCTCTTTTCTGCGAGTTGCCAAAGTGCAGATAGAGTTTTATGCTTCTGTACACCAGGAAATACGCCAGATTGGTAATCAGAGTACTACTTATCAGAAGGGTATGCCGGATAAAAATGAAAAAAAATCTTACCGGGAAGTTACGGAAGAAGGAAGTGTAGTTGTGATCAACATCTTTCCATATGAGGGAAATGCCGTATGGACCAAAGAAGAGATCAATCATGTGGATGTCATGGCCAGAATGTTGTTTGTCTTTTACACAAGAGAGCGTGTATCCAGAATGGCAGAAGAACTGGCTTATCGGGACAGTACCATTGGTATTTACAATTATAAGTTCTTTATGAAGAAACTGGATGAACTCCTTGAGAGAGAAGTGGCAGGCAGATACATTGCCTGTTACTATAATTTGAAGCGTTTTTCCATTATCAACCAGCAGGTGGGAAGAGATATTGGAACCCATATCATGCGACAGTTTTCTACCGGGTTACAACATATGCTGGGAGACAGAGGGTACGTATGCCGTATCAATGGAGACAACTTTACGGTTGTGTTTGAGAAGCAGTGCCTGGGTTCTGTGATGGAATATTTGAAACGCACCGGGATTTATTATGAGCAGGGCAGTGAAGAACATGTACTGATCGAGACTACTGCCGGATATTATGAGATCCCGGGGCTGGAAGAAAGTCTGAATCCTACTGATATTATGGACCGTATCACGGCGGCTTATCATGTGGCATCTACAGACAGCCACAGTGCCTATGTCTTTTTTGACAAACCGATGATGCAAGAAATGGTACGGAAGAAAAATATAGAAAATGAGTTTAGAAATGCACTGGAGACAGAGGAGTTCCTTGTGTATTACCAGCCCAAAGTAAATTTGAAAACTTATACGCTGGCAGGTGCGGAAGCACTGTGCCGCTGGCGTCAT
>HF998345.1:6723-35582 GCA_000433735.1 Clostridium sp. CAG:167 | reverse complement strand
CTGACCCCGCCGTTCCATTTTATTCCGATTCTGGAAGAGAGCCATGCTATTTGTGAACTGGATTTTTATATGCTGGAGCATGTGTGCATGGATCTGCGCAAATGGCTGGATGAGGGGAAAAATGTAGTAAGGGTATCCGTAAATTTTTCCAGGCAGCATATGGGGGATGTTGACCTGGCTGAGAGGATTCTGCAGATTATCGATTCTTACCGGATCCCTCATCAGTACCTGGAGATTGAGTTGACAGAGACAACTACGGATGTGGCATTTACAGATCTGAGAAAACTGGTAGACAAGCTGCAGTCTCAGGGAATCCGTACATCGGTAGACGATTTTGGAGTAGGATATTCATCCCTGAACCTGATCCGGGAACTGCCGTGGGATGTACTGAAGATTGATAAAAGTTTTCTGCCGGATACCATAGACCCAACTAATGAAAAATATGTAATGTTTAAATATCTGGTAGCCATGGCGCAGAATCTGGGTCTGGAATGTATTGTTGAAGGTGTTGAAACGGTAAATCATATAAGAGTGCTGAAGGAAAATCAATGTTACATGGCGCAGGGATTTTACTTTGATAAGCCTCTTCCGAAGGATGAATTTGAGCGTCGGTTTACGCAAAAAAGGAAAGTAGACTAACAGGAGGTGATCGCAGATGAAAAAAGTTATATACATAAGTTATGCCGTCTGTGCCATAGCCATGTTTGCACTTTTGTTTTATATGTTTGACCATTTAAGAGTGATTGAATCCAATACCAGAGAAGATAACGAGTATACACAGTTGCAGCCTTATAGGACCTGGGTTGTTAAGGACAGTGGGGCACCGATTGGCGTCAGCAAAGTGTTTCAGTTTAAGGTGCCGGCTATTGGCAAGGGTACCAAGACGCTGGCCTTTTACTCCCATCATCAGGATGTGGTGATCTATAAAGGAGACAAGGTGATCTACCAGAGAAGGGTATACCAGGGAAATCCTTTTGGAAGAACCAGTGGACAAGGATGGAACGATCTTACTTTGTATTCGGAGGATTCCGGCAAGATTCTGACAGTTGTGATGTCGCCGGAATATTCTACGGTGCAGGGTATTGATGTGACATTTTATTATGGCTCCAAGATAAAGATCTGGCTTCATGATGTGATCCGCCAGCTGGCGCCAAGCATATTGAGTTTGATCGCTATTGTGATGGGAATGATCTTTGTTGTATTTATTTTAGTAAATATCCGAAATAAAAAGATCAATCGTAATCTTTTGTTTATGGGAATCTTTTCCATCTGCATCGGTGTCTGGAAGATTACAGATGCCGGAATTTTGCAGCTGTTGTTTGGCAATAATATATTGTTTTCCTATATTCCGTTTGTCAGTCTGCTGTTGTGTGTAATCCCATTTGTTCTTTTTATGCGCACCTTGTTTACAGACAGGGAATCCAAGGGATGGTATATTGTATGTCTGGCAAGCCTGGCAGTGATGGTATTTTCTTTTGTGGTTCAGATATTGAATAAGGGCGATATGAGAGAGACACTGCCTTTTAATCATGCTGTCATGGGAGTTATGGCGCTGGTAACGGTGGTCCAGGTTGTAAGACAGTGGAAGAAGCAGGGAATGAACCGCAAGTTAAAACTGATCTTTTGCTGTTTCCTAACTTGCATTGTAGGATTGATAGGTGATACTATCACTTTCTACACAACGGAAGGAATGGGATCCATGGTGTTTGGAATCTTTGGATTTATCATTTTCACCATAATTGTAGGGATCAATTCCATGGCTGAGTCGAGGGCACTGATGGCCAGAGGAGAACAGGCAGAGCAGTTGGAAAAGATGGCGTACCATGACCAGCTTACGGGTGTGTACAACCGTACTGCTTATGCTGCCCACACTACGGCAGAGGACTTTGAAAAGGACAAATGCATCGTTGTCATGATGGATCTGAACAATTTGAAGAAATGTAACGATACAAGAGGCCACGAAGAAGGCGACGCCTACATAAAGGCAAGTGTGGAACTGATCCTGCAGACGCTGGGAACACTGGGAAATTGCTACCGTCTAGGTGGTGATGAGTTCTGTGTGCTGATCCATGGCGGTACGCCAAAGGCATGCTCAGATCAGATCCAGAAACTGTGGGAAAAGACAGAGCAGTTTAATAAAGAAAATCCGGAGGCATTTCCGGTGCATATTGCCGTAGGCTTTGTTAGTTATGATAAAGATAAAGACTACGATTTTGCAGATACGCTGCGCCGGGCAGACCGGCTGATGTATGAGAAGAAGTTTGCTATGAAGCATCAGCAGGCAGAGTGCGTAGGATAAAAAATTGAAAGAATAAGGGAAGTTTATCCCCGGAAAATAAAACGCAGCGCGTACAAGTTTCCGGATGGGTAAACTTCCTTTTTTGTTTTGAACAGGCAAGCCCGGCCGTTTTCTGCCGGTATGGTTATTTTCCGGGACACTGTCTGCCGTCGGAACGGATCGTATAATTATCCTTCAGGATGAGTTGTGAGACCGGCACCAGTTCATAGCCCTTTCCTTTCAGAGTGCGGATCATTTCATCCAGTGCTTCGGCTGTATGTTTGGCCCCGTTGTGGCACAGGATGATTGAACCATTTCCCAGGTGCTTATGTTCTGTGACTTTGCGGATAATGGTGGACGCATCATAGTCTTTCCAGTCCAGAGAATCCACATCCCACTGGATGCCGTAATAATTGCATCCTTTTAGTGTCTGGATCAGTGTATTGTTGTAGTCCCCGTAAGGAGGACGGAAGAGGATCATGTCCTTGCCTGTAAGCGCTTTCACTTTCTGATGCGGCTTCATAATCTCTTCCATACATTCGTTGGCGGTGAGCCGGGACATCTGCTTGTGATTCTCGCTGTGGTTGCCAAGATCGTGGCCGTCTTTGGCAATGGCTTTTACATCTTCCGGATATTTTTCAATCCAGCCACCGGTCATAAAGAAAGTGACTTTTACATTGTTTTTCTTTAAAACTTCCAGGATCTTTCGTGTATCCTGGTTGCCCCAGGCAGCGTCGAAAGATAGCGAAATCTGGGGTTTGTCTTTTTCTACGCAGTAAATGGGCAGTTCTTTTTTTCCTGCGATGGAAGCGCTGAGTGTTTCTGCTGTCTCAGGATATGCTTTTAAGCTGAGAGACAAAATTGCTAAAGAAGTACATATAATGGCACCAACTTTGGCGAACAGTAAAAAAGAGTCTTTGTTCCAGTTTTTTTTCATATCACAATCCGGTTTTTTTTAATAATATGAGGATATAAGCAAAAAAATAACTAAAGGGATTGACAAAAGGAGATGAACTGTGTATCATGAATATATGAACAATGATTCATATGTTCATAAAACCAGAAAGGAGGTTCCTATGCTGCAGGAAGATGAACTTTATGACCTGGCAGAGTTGTTTAAAGTGTTTGGAGATTCTACCCGCATCCGTATTTTGTTTGTCTTGTTTGAAGATGAACATTCTGTATCGGACATTGCGGAGAGCCTGACCATGACTCAGTCGGCTATCTCCCATCAGTTAAAGATACTAAAACAGTCAAAACTGGTTAAGGCCCGGAGAGAGGGCAAATCTGTATATTATTCACTGGCAGATGGACATGTGCGTACCATTATAGCCCAGGGAATGGATCATATCAAAGAATAGAAAGGATGATTATTATGAAAAAGAAATTTAAATTACAGGATCTGGATTGTGCAAACTGCGCAGCAAAAATGGAAGAGGCTATTAAAAAAATTGACGGTGTTACCGATGCCAGCGTCAGCTTTATGACACAGAAACTGGTGTTAGAGACAGAGGATGACCGTTTTGAAGAGATTATGGATGAAGTAGTAAAATGCTGCAAAAAGGTAGAGCCGGACTGCGAGATCCTTCGCTAGATACGGACGCGGGAAGGAGAACGATATGACGAAAAAACAAAAAAAGATGCTTACCAGGATTTTGATTACGCTGGTTGTGTTTGGCGTTTTATTCACCTGTGAAAAACTGGGATATTTGGAATGTTTTCCGTGGTATATCAATTTTGTGATCTTTCTGATACCTTATCTGCTTATCGGTTATGACATTATTTTTAAGGCCGCCAGAAATATCTGCCATGGACAGATATTTGATGAAAATTTCCTTATGATGTTGGCCACATTTGGTGCCCTTGGCGTTGGCGAGTATTCTGAGGCAGTAGCGGTTATGCTGTTTTATCAGGTAGGTGAACTGTTCCAGGGATACGCTGTAGGAAAGTCCAGACAGTCCATTTCGGATATGATGGATATCTGTCCCGAGTATGCCAATGTGGAGCAGGAGGGAAAGATGGTCCAGGTCGATCCGGATGATGTGGAGATCGGAACGGTCATTACCGTCAAGCCGGGAGAGAGGATCCCGCTGGACGGCGTGGTGCTGGAAGGTGAGTCACTGGTAGATACTGCGGCACTGACAGGAGAGTCCGTACCGAGAAAAGTAAAACCGGGAGAAAATATTATCAGCGGCTGTGTCAATGGAAGCGGTACGCTGAAAGTAAAAACCACCAAAGAGTTTGATGATTCGACAGTAGCCAAGATTTTGGAACTGGTAGAAAATGCCAGCAGCAAGAAGGCAAAGGTGGAGAACTTTATAACAAGATTTGCCAAGTATTATACACCAGTTGTAACCATCGCTGCTGTGTTACTGGCATTTGTGCCACCGATTTTTGTGGGAAATATTCTGGAATGGATCCAGAGAGCTTGCATTTTCCTTGTAATTTCCTGCCCATGCGCCCTTGTGATCTCGGTTCCGTTAGGATTTTTCGGTGGCATCGGAGCGGCTTCCAAACTGGGTGTGTTAGTGAAGGGAAGTAACTTTTTAGAGGCAGTGGCAGAGATGGATACCATTGTATTTGACAAGACGGGAACGCTGACAAAAGGAGTATTTAAGGTAACCAGTATTCAGACAGTCCAGGGAGAAAAGGAAGACGAACTGGTGGAGACGGCAGCGTTAGCCGAAGGATATTCCAACCATCCGATTGCCAATTCCATCCGGGAGGCCTATGGCAGGGAACTGGATCTTTCCAGAGTAGATCAGACGACAGAAATCGCCGGTCATGGTATCGCAGTGCTTGTGGATGGAAGAAAAGTACTGGTAGGAAACGAAAAACTCATGAAAAAGGAAGGCATTGATTTTGTGCCGGATGATCATGTGGGAACTGTTGTCTATGTGGCAAAAGAGGGACGGTTTCTGGGATCTGTCTGCATTTCTGATACAGTGAAAGAAGGAGCCAGAGAGGCTATCTCCCAGATGAAGGAGGAAGGCGTGAAAAAATGTATCATGCTTACGGGAGACAGAGAAGAGGCGGCAGCCGATGTGGCACAGAAACTGGGACTGGATGAGTATCATGCAGGACTGCTTCCGGGGGACAAAGTGGATCAGGTAGAAAAACTTCTGGCAAGTAAGTCTGAAAACAGCAAACTTGCCTTCGTGGGAGATGGCATCAACGATGCACCGGTACTTACAAGAGCCGATGTAGGAATAGCCATGGGAAGTCTTGGCTCAGATGCGGCCATTGAGGCGGCAGATGTTGTACTTATGGATGATGATATCCAAAAGATTGCTTCTGTTGTAAAAATATCCAGAAAAACATTGAAGATCGTAAAGCAGAACATTGTATTTGCCCTGGCAGTCAAAGCGGTTGTCCTGATCATGGGGGCCTTAGGTCTGGCCAATATGTGGGAAGCAGTGTTTGCCGATGTAGGTGTTTCGGTACTGGCTATTTTGAATGCCATGCGGGCCCTGAAATACAAGGGATAAAATAAATGCCCGCCAGTGATTGACACGCAAACGGCTGACAGTGTATAATTTCATATGAAAAAAGCAAGGGGGCACGATACTTTGTGCCCCTTTTTACAAAAGAGAAAAAACAGAAAAAGAAAGGGGAAAAACTATGGACAATCGATCCATGATGGAATTAGAAGACGAATTAGATGCAAAGTTTAATGACCTTGTAAATTATTGTATGGTATCGGGTGCCATCGATCAGAATCTGTACACAGAATATGATGTAAAAAGAGGGCTTCGTGATGCCAGCGGTAAAGGGGTATTGACAGGATTGACAGAGATTTCGGATGTCATTGGTTATGAATTGGCAGAGGGAAAGAAGATTCCCTGCGATGGTGAATTGTATTATCAGGGATATAATGTAATGGATCTGGTAGATAGTATTTCAGACCGCCGGTTTGGATTTGAAGAGACTACCTATCTGCTGTTATTTGGACAGCTGCCGAACAAACAGCAGCTTTTAGATTTTGAAGAAATCCTTACAAGCTTACAGGAACTGTCCGGACAGTTCGTCCGGGATGTCATTATGAAAGCACCCAGTGCCAATATTATGAATGCTTTGCAGAAAAGTGTGCTGACACTGTATTCATATGATGATAATCCGGACAACATAGAGGTGTCAAATGTACTGCGTCAGTCTCTGCAGCTCATTGGCAAACTGCCTATGATCGCTGTGTATGCGTATCATTCGTACCGTCATTTTAAATTTGATGATAACTTGTATATCCGCACACCGGATCCGTCTATGTCCATTGCAGAGAATATTTTGCAGATGATCCGTCAGAACGGAGAGTTTTCGCCGCTGGAGGCCAAAGTACTGGATGTGGCACTGATCCTTCATGCAGAGCATGGTGGTGGTAACAACTCTACCTTTACAAATCATGTGGTTACCTCATCGGGAACGGATACTTACTCGGCTACATCAGCAGCGATTGCGTCTTTGAAAGGACCAAGACACGGCGGTGCCAATCTGAAGGTGCTGCAGATGTTTGATGATCTGAAGGAACATTGCAAGGACTGGAATAATAAAGAAGAGATTCAGGAGTATCTGCTGAAGATACTGCGCAAAGAAGCCTTTGACAACGCGGGGCTGATCTATGGAATGGGCCATGCCGTATATACAGAGTCAGATCCAAGAGGTGTGATCCTGAAGAAATATGCACGAAAACTGGCAGAAGAAAAGGGACGACAGGAAGAATTCGCCTTGTATGAGACAGTGGAGGAACTTTCAAAAAAACTGATCATGCAGCACCACCGCCGTTTGAAACCCGTGTGTGCGAATGTGGATTTTTACAGTGGTTTTGTGTATACAATGCTTGGAATCCCAAGAGAACTTTTTACACCGATCTTTGCAGTGGCCAGAATATCCGGCTGGAGTGCACACCGCCTGGAAGAACTGGTAAACAAAGGAAAGATCATCCGTCCGGCTTACAAGTATGTAGGTAAGCACCGGGATTTTGTGGAGATAGGAGACAGATAAAAATGGAACCCTGGCTGTTATTTTTTGACATAGATGGCACTTTGCTGGACAACGATACAAACCAGGTTCCGGACAGTACCATAAAAGCTTTGAAAAAAGCGCAGGCTGCCGGACACAAGATTTTTTTGTGCACCGGCCGGTGCAGAGTATTTATACCAAAGCAGGTGGCAGAGATTGGTTTTGACGGCATGGTAGCAGGCTGCGGAACAGCGATCTACTATGAGGGACAGAAGAAAATGCATGCCACGCTGCCTCAGAAACTTCAGAGAGAGATCGCAGAAGATATGCTGCGGTGCCGGCTGGACGGAGTGCTGGAAGGGGATAGATACTGTTATTTTCAGGATGAGCCGTTTCTGCCCTGGGTCAAAAAGTTTTACCACGATAATGGTGTTTTTTTTGGACCGGATTGTCAGAAAAAATGGCAGCAGGAGGAAACGCTGGCTTTTGATAAGTTTACCCTGTGGTTCAATGAGCATAGTGATATCGATGGTTTTAAATCAAAGTATGAAAAGCAGTTTGATTTTATACGGCGGGCATCCGACTTTTATGAAGTGGTTCCCAAGGGATATTCCAAAGCTACCGGCATAGAGAGAATGTGCCGGGAGACCGGAGTAGAACAGAGACATACCATGGGATTTGGTGACAGTACAAATGACCTGCCTATGTTAGATTATACGGCTGTCAGTGTGGCCATGGGCAATAGTGACCCGGTGCTGTTTGACCGGGTGGACTATGTAACAGCATCTGTTAAGGAAGATGGTATTGAGAAAGCACTTTATAAGTATAATATGATAGAATGAGGGCAAGACCCAAAGGAGGATTTCCATGAGCAAAAAATTGGGACAATTACTGGAAAAAATGGAGTATGAACTGGTACAGGGAAGTCTGGACACAGAAGTGACAGACTTAGCCTATGATTCCAGAAAGATCACAGAAGGAATGTTGTTTGTGGCTATAGCCGGAACCGTTGTGGATGGACATAAATTTATCCCGGATGTACTGAAAAAAGGTGCCTCTGTTATTGTGATGGAGCGGGATGTAAAAGTTGAGGACGATCAGGTGACGGTTGTGAAGGTGAAAAATGCCAGAGCGGCGTTAAGTTATCTGTCAGCGGCTTATTTTGACTATCCGGCCACAAAGATGATCTCTATTGGAATTACCGGAACAAAAGGAAAGTCCACCACCACATACATGATTCGGGATATTATTGAAAAATCAGGAAAAACCTGCGGTATTGTAGGAACTATAGGTGTAGCCATTAAGGGAAAGGTAACTCCTACGGAACACACCACTCCGGAATCTTATGATTTGCAGCGTTATTTTCACCAGATGGTAGAAGCCGGCTGTGATTATATGGTGATGGAAGTAAGCTCTCAGGGACTGAAAATGGACCGGGTAGCAGGTATGTTCTTTGATTATGGCATCTTTACCAATATTTCACCGGACCACATTGGTCCCAATGAACACAAGGACTTTGCAGAGTATCTGTACTGCAAGAGCCTTTTATTCCGTATGTGCAAGGTAGGTATTTTTAATAAGGACGATCCGAAGTGGAAAGAACTGGCAAAAAATGCCACCTGTGAGATCAAAACTTATGGAACCGGCGAGGCGGATCTTTGCGCGGACCGGATCGAGCATGTGAACCAGGATGGCGTGCTGTCCATGAAATTTCATGCCAAAGGACTGATCGAAGGAGATGTCATTGTAGGACTGCCGGGACGATTTAATATTTATAACGGTATGTGTGCAGCCACCGTAGGTGCCCTTCTCGGAATGCCTCAGGAAGTGATCCTGCATGCGCTGGAGCATGTGCAGGTCCGCGGCCGGGTGGAAAATGTACCGACAGGAAGAGGATTTTCCATTCTCATTGACTTTGCTCATAACGGAGTCAGCACGGAGAGCGTGTTAAAGACATTGAGAGGCTACAATCCAAACCGCATTATTGCTATTTTCGGATGTGGCGGAAACCGAAGTAAACTGCGCCGCTACGAAATGGGAGAGGCAGTAGGCAATCTGGCAGAACTGGCAGTTGTTACCAGCGATAACCCAAGAACCGAAGATATTATGGACATAGTGGAAGATATCAAAGTAGGTCTTGCCAAGACAAAGGGGGAGTATGTGGTGATCCCGGACCGGAAAGAGGCAGTTAAGTATGCTGTATCCCAGGCAGTGGATGGTGACATGATCATCCTGCTTGGAAAAGGCCACGAAGAATATCAGGAGATCAATGGGGTAAAATATCCTTACAGCGAGAGAGAAGCGGTGGCAGAGGCACTTGCCTCCTTGCAATCCTGATAAAAATATGATATACTTGAGGCAAGAATGATGTATACACATGGATATTGTCAGATGGAGGGATGCACATGAGCGGATATTTTTATGGCATTGGCGGTTTAGGCAGCAGTTTTTTTGATACGATGCTTGGAAACAGTCAGACAGGCAGTACCAGTTCCCTCAGCTCATCACTGGGAGATCTGAGAATGATTCAGAGTGGTGCTTATAAGAAAGCACTGAAAGCATATTATGCCAAACAGTCCACGGCAGACAAGAATAATACCAAGACGGAGTCAGGCAAGGAAGACACAGGAACAGCGCTTTCCAGTCTGAAGAGTTCTTCAGGCAAGTTGTCTGAGGCGGCTTCGGTGTTGAAGAATGTGGACTTTGATAAAGAGGTAAGTGATGATACAGTTAAGAAAGTAAAGGACTTTGTTTCCGGTTACAACAGTACCATCAGCAGTACAAAGAACATGAACTCTTACAGTATCTTGCAGACGGCGGTATGGATGAAGAACCAGACTGCCACTTCAGAGGCTTTACTGAATAAAGTAGGAATTACCGTAGGAGACGACAATACATTGTCCGTCGATGAAGAGAAATTAAAGAAGGCAGACAGTGCAGATCTGAAAGCTTTATTTGGCAGCAGTTCTTCCTACAGTGACCGGATTCAGATCCAGGCCTCTTCATTGAAGACGCAGGCAGCCAATCAGATTGCCTTGAATTCCGGACAGACTTTGTATGGAATTACCGGATATCTGAAGTAAAATAAGAGCAGAATAAATGACAGGCGGCACAGACAGTTTTGTTTGTGCCGCTTGTGGTGTGTCAGAAGGAGAAGAAGCATGTATCGATTTTTTGCGCCGGAAGAAAACTTAGGTAACCGCGAGATCTGTCTTACGGGAGACGATGTAAATCATATAAAAAATGTTCTGCGGATGCCCCCGGGAGAAGAAGTGATGGTTTCTTTCGGAAAGGGAATGGATTATCACTGCCGGATCCGGACTTTGGAAAAGGACTGTATCTGGCTGGATGTTTTGGAAGAAGTGCCGGCGGTGACGGAATTGCCGGTGAAGATTGTCCTTTTTCAGGCACTTCCCAAAAAAGACAAGATGGAATGGATCATACAAAAGGCGGTAGAACTGGGAGCCGCAGAGATCGTGCCGGTTTCATCCAGACGCTGTGTGGTAAGGCTGGATGATAAAAAGAAAGAAAAGAAACTGGCCCGCTGGCAGACCATTGCAGAGGCGGCGGCCAAGCAGAGCGGCAGAGGGAAAATTCCTGAGATACACACTGTGTTGTCCTTTTCCCAGGCGCTTTCCTATGCAGAGGAACTGGATACTGTACTGATCCCTTATGAGTTAAGTGACAATATGGCAGAGTCTGTAGAAGTGATGAAAAAAGCGGCAGGAGGCAGAAGTATCGGCATCTTTATCGGGCCGGAAGGCGGCTTTGAACGAAGTGAAGTGGAAGCGGCCATGGAAGCGGGGGCAGCCCCGGTTTCCCTTGGAAAGAGGATCTTACGAACAGAGACGGCAGGAATGACAGCCTTGTCTGTGCTGATGTTTTTGATAGAAGGAAAGGAATAAAGAAAGTGGAATGTTATTTGGATAATGCAGCCACCACCCAGGCATATGAAGATGTGTGCGAACTGGTGGCGAAAGTGATGCGGGAAGATTATGGCAATCCATCCTCCCTTCATATGAAAGGAGTAGAGGGAGAAAAGTATGTGAGAGAAGCGGCAGACCGCATTGCAAAGACTTTGAAGTGCCAGCGGAAAAACATAGTCTTTAGTTCCGGCGGAACGGAAAGCAACAATACAGCATTGATCGGTACCGCACTGGCAAATAAACGCCGGGGCAGACGCATTCTTACTACCTGCTTTGAACATGCATCCGTTCATGAACCGTTGATTTATCTGGAGAGCATGGGATTTCAGGTGGAATACCTGCCGGTAGATGAGCAGGGGCATTTAAGGGCAGAGACATTGAAAGAGGCACTGACTGAGGATACGATCCTGGTGTCAGTCATGATGGTAAATAATGAGATCGGATCCATTCTGGATGTTCAGGAACTTGCTAAAGTGGTAAAAGATTTTGATCCACAGATTGTGTTTCATGTAGATGCCATCCAGGCATATGGAAAGATGAAGATACAACCGGCAAAATGGCAGATCGACCTTATGAGTGTCAGTGGACACAAGATCCATGGTCCTAAGGGAACCGGCTTTTTGTATATGAAAGATGGAACGAAGATCCATCCATACATTCACGGAGGCGGTCAGCAGCAGGGAATGAGATCGGGAACGGAAAATGTACCTGGTATCGCCGGACTGGGACTGGCGGCGGCAAAAATGGATGCTTCTTTGACAGAGCGAAGAGAATACCTGTATGGGTTAAAGCGTTATTTTGTGAAGAAACTGGAGGCCATGGAAGGGGTAACGGTCAATGGCGTACAGGGAGAGGAACTTGAGCAGACAGCACCCCATATAGTCAGTGCCAGTTTTCAGGGGGTGCGCAGTGAGGTACTCTTACATGCCCTGGAAGACAAACAGATCTATGTGTCTTCCGGTTCGGCCTGTTCTTCCAACCACCCGGGAATCAGCGGCACGCTGGTGGCCATCGGAGTGCCAAAAGAGTTGTTGGATTCCACGCTGCGGTTTAGTTTTTCGGAGTTTACAACAAAGGAACAATTGGATTATACGCTGGAACAACTTGAAAAATTGCTTCCGGTTTTGAGAAAATTTACACGGCGATAGAAAATAGAAAGGAAAAAGAAATGGTACAAGCATTTTTGATCAAATATGCCGAAATCGGTATTAAAGGAAAAAACAGATATGTTTTTGAAGATGCCCTGGTAAGAAGGGTAAAAGAGCGGCTGGAACGCTGTGAAGGCGATTTTGTCGTGGAAAAAGAGCAGGGCAGGATCTATGTAGAGGCTAAAAGTGAGTTTGACGAAGAAGAGGTTATTACGGCTCTTACACATGTGTTTGGAATTGCCCATATCTGCCCGGTTGTGCTGGTAGAGGATAAGAGTTTTGACAATGTATGTGAGAAATTGGTAGAGCATATGAAGGACCGCCTGGGGGACAAACCTTTTACCTTCAAGGTGTTTGCTAAGCGCAGTGATAAAAAATACGAAATGCAGAGCCCTCAGATCTGTATGGATGCCGGCGGCTATATTTTAGACCATATGGAAAACGCTACAGTAGATGTGCATGATCCACAGGTAAAAGTGTACATTGAGATCCGGGGCAGAGCCTATGTATATGTTACAAGCGTGAAGGGACCGGGCGGTATGCCGGTAGGAACAGCCGGCCGCTCTATGCTTCTTCTTTCAGGTGGCATCGACAGCCCGGTAGCCGGATACATGATGGCCAAGCGGGGGGTCCGCATTGAGGCTGTGTACTTCCATGCACCGCCTTATACAAGTGAGAGAGCCAAACAGAAGGTGGTGGATCTGGCGCAGATCATTTCAGAGTACACCGGTCCAATTCAGCTTCATATCATTAATTTTACCGATATCCAGCTGGCTATTTATGAAAAGTGCCCGCATGATGAACTGACCATTATTATGCGCCGTTATATGATGCGTATTGCCCAGACCATCGCGGAAGAGAGACACTGTTTATCTCTGGTGACCGGAGAGAGCGTAGGCCAGGTGGCAAGCCAGACCATGCAGGGACTGGCTGCAACGGATGCCGTGTGCCATATGCCTGTATTCCGTCCGTTGATCGCTTTTGATAAAAACGATATCATTGATATTGCGGAAAAGATCAACACATTTGAGACATCCATCCAGCCGTTTGAGGACTGCTGTACTATTTTTGTGGCAAAGCATCCTGTCACCAAACCGGATATTGCAAAGATGGAAAAATCAGAGACAAAACTGGCAGACATCATAGATGATATGGTAAAAGAAGCCGTCGAAACAAGAGAAGTAGTAGATGTGAGACCGGAATAAATGAAAAAAGCGTATGATAGGTGGAAAAAAGGGTAAAAAAGTGGCGGCCTCAAAAGCCGAGCCGCCCCGTGTAAGTAACAATCCCAATAATATAGATATGATTATTCTACGATGAATGGTGCGAGTTTTGCAAGAATCTCGTCAACATTGTTCTCACTGTGGATGTTCAAGTCGATTGGCTTAGATAAGTCAAGACTGAAAATTCCCATGATTGATTTTGCGTCGATAACATAACGACCGGAAACCAGATCGAACTCTGCATCGTACTTTGTTACTTCGTTTACGAATGCCTTAACCTTATCAATTGAATTCAAAGAAATTTTTACTGTTTTCATGATGTATTCCTCCTTTTGCTGTGTTAGAAAAAATTATTTTCTTCATGTATTATACTATTATGAAGTGGGGACTATGTCAATATTAAAAATTTACTAGGTGCACAAAAAAATACAGAGGATTTTGTGCAAAATGCTAGAGACAACAAGGGAGGATCTGTATGAAAGCTGCATTTCTTACGCTGGGATGCAAGGTAAATTACTACGAAACCGAGAAAATCATGGAACAATTCCGTCTTAGAGGATATGAGGTGGTAGAGTTTTCTGAACCGGCGGATATTTACATCATAAATACCTGTACTGTTACCAATATGGCGGACCGCAAATCCAGACAGATGATCCACCGGGCTAAAAGAAAGAACCCGAATAGTCTGGTGGTGGCCGTAGGCTGTTATGTGGAAAGTGGAAAAGAAGTGCTGGAAAAAGATGAAGCGGTGGATGCGGCTTTTTCCAATAAGGACAAGGAAAAACTGGCAGATCTCATTATAGAACGGTTCCACCTGATGGCCGGAGAGCGTGCCAAGGAACAGCCGGAAGAGATGGATCATGTGAAACACCGCACCCGGGCATATCTGAAAGTCCAGGATGGATGCAACCAGTTCTGCACCTATTGTATGATCCCTTATGTGAGAGGCCGGGGCGTATTAAAAAGCATGCCGGTGGACAAGGCGCTGGAAGAGATAAAGGGGCTGGCGGCAAAGGGCTACAGAGAGGTAGTCTTAACCGGGATCCATTTGTCTTCTTATGGTGTGGACTGGCAGAAAGAGAAAAATTTTGTCAAGTTAAAGGGACAGATGCTTCTTGAACTCATAAGGGAGGCGGCCAAGGTGCCCGGCATTGAAAGAATCCGGCTGGGATCCCTGGAGCCAAGGATCATCGTAGAAGAGTTTTTACGACCACTGTCAGAGATCACAGAATTCTGCCCACACTTTCATCTTTCGCTGCAAAGCGGAAGTAGGGGAGTGCTGCAGCGGATGAACCGCCACTACACGCCGGAAGAGTATGAAGAAAAGGTAGAACTGATCCGGCAGTATTTTGAGCGGCCGGCCATTACTACCGATGTGATCGCAGGTTTTCCGGGAGAGACAGAGGAGGAATTTTTGGAAACAAGAGAATTTCTCCAAAGGATCGGACTGGCGGATATCCATGTATTTCCATATTCACCACGCACCGGCACAAAAGCAGCAGCCATGAAAGACCAGGTGCCGCCGGAAGTGAAAAAACAGCGGACAGAGATTTTGGCAGAGGACACAAGGGGCTACAGAGAGGCTTACAGCCGGCAGTTTTTCCGAGAAGAAGAGGAAATTTTGTTTGAGGATACAGTTGTAGAAAACGGAGTGACCTATCTTTGCGGTCACAGCAAGCGTTATGTAAAGGTGGCAGTGCTGGAAGCAGAGGCAGAAAAACAGGACCTTGCATCCGGAAAAATCGGCAGAGTCGTGGTGGAAAAAATCATGGCCAGTGACATAGGGTGAAAAAAAGGTTGCGAATTTGTTATGAATATATTACAATATGTATAATAGTTTGATTGAATGAAAGGGGCATAAGACATGCAGGAGATTAACAATACACAGTATTTTAAAGTAGATGTAGACAGTGATTACGATGTGCGTGATGTCATTGCATCTGTTTACACTGCCTTGACTGAAAAAGGTTATAATCCGGTAAACCAGATCGTTGGTTATCTTATGTCTGGAGATCCGACTTATATTACGAGTCACAAAGGAGCCCGCAGCCTGATCATGAGAGCAGAGCGGGATGAGATCATTGAAGTGTTTTTGGAGGATTATATCAAGAATAACTTTGAGGGTAAATAATTCCTTTTGACAAAGTTATCGGGAATGGAAGAATTTAGTGAGGATTATGGGACTTGACTACGGTTCAGTGACAGTTGGCGTGGCGATCAGTGATTCCATGCAGTTGACGGCACAGCCCGTAGAAGTAATACAGAGAAAAAGTGAAAACAAGCTTCGCAGGACTCTTGCACGGATTGAAGAATTGGTGGAAGAGTATGAAGTAGGTCTAATTGTGCTTGGATTGCCAAAGAATATGAACAATACAGCAGGTGAGCGTGTTATGGCTACAGAGGCATTCAGGGATAAACTGGCGGCACGGACCGGGCTTGAGATTGTAATGTGGGATGAACGGCTCAGTACGGTATCTGCTATGAGCGTGCTGAAAGAAGGCGGCGTCCGGCGTGAGGATCGCAAACAATATGTTGATAAGTTAGCAGCCAGTCTGATCCTGCAGGGATATTTAGACTTGATTCACGGATCTGAGGAAAAAAGTAAATAAAAGAGGCCGCATAAGACGGCAGAAAAGAGGACAAGAATGTCAGAAGATGGAAAAATCATGCTTACGGCTGACGATGGAAGCCAGGAGGCTTTTTTTGTGTTGGAAAAAGCAGACATAGCAGGAAAAAGTTATCTGTTAGTGACAGATCAGGTAGAAGAGGAAGAGGCGGATGCGCTGATTTTGAGAGAAATACAGGAAGAAGATGTAGTGTTGTATGAAGTCGTAGAGGACGAGAAGGAACTTACGATCATTTCCAAGTATTTTGAAGAGTTGTTAGATGAAGTTGAATTAAAACTGGAATAGAGAGGTGTCATTTTGAGGAAGAAAGAAAAGACAGGGAATGAGTCTGTAAAAATCATTCCATTGGGAGGTTTGGAGCAGATTGGTATGAATATCACTGCTTTTGAAACAGAAAAAAGTATTATTGTAGTGGATTGTGGACTGGCGTTCCCGGGAGATGATATGCTGGGAGTGGATCTGGTCATTCCGGATATTTCTTATCTGTTGGATAACAAGGATAAGGTAAAAGGATTTGTGATTACCCATGGCCATGAGGACCATATCGGATCGCTGCCATATATTTTACAGCAGCTGAATGTACCGATTTACGCTACAAAGCTGACCATGGCAATCATTGAGAATAAGTTAAGAGAGCACAACCTGATCAATAATGTAAAACGAAAAGTCGTCACTTACGGACAGTATATCAATCTGGGAGATTTCCGTATTGAGTTTATCCGTACAAACCATAGTATTGCAGATTCGGCGGCACTGGCTATTTATACGCCGGCCGGTATTGTAGTTCATACCGGAGACTTTAAGGTGGATTATACACCGGTCTTTGGTGATACCATTGATCTGGCCCGATTTGGAGAACTGGGCAAGAAAGGGGTACTGGCATTGATGTGCGATAGTACCAATGTATTAAATCCTGGTTTCACAGAGTCGGAGCGTACGGTAGGGAAGACCTTCGATACAATTTTTGAAGAAAATGCCAAAAGCCGTATTATTGTAGCGACTTTTGCATCCAATGTAGACCGTGTGCAGCAGATTATCAATTCTGCCAAAAAGCAGAACCGTAAGGTCGTGATTGAAGGCCGGAGCATGGTAAATATTGTGAATACGGCCATTGAATTGGGCTATATCCAGATGCCGGATCATATGCTGATCTCACTGGAAGAGATGAAAAATTATAAAGATGAGCAGCTGGTTCTGATCACTACAGGAAGCCAGGGAGAGGCAATGGCCGCCCTGTCCCGTATTGCAGCGAATATGCACCGTAAGATTTCTGTTATGCCGGGAGATGTGGTTATCTTTAGTTCCAGACCGATACCTGGTAATGAAAAATCCGTTGCAAAGGTTATTAATGAATTGTCCCAGAAGGGAGCCAAGGTTATTATCCAGGATACTCATGTATCCGGTCATGCCTGCCAGGAAGAGATTAAGTTGATCTATTCTCTGGTGCGTCCTAAGTTTGCTGTTCCGGTTCACGGTGAATACCGTCACCTGCAGGGACAGAGTCAGGTGGCTCAGCAGATGGGTGTGCCAAAGGACAATGTAAAGATCCTGCAGTCCGGAGATGTGCTTGAGTTAAAGGCTGACAGTGCCAAGATTGTGGACAAAGTAAGAGCCCAGGGAATCATGGTAGATGGTCTGGGTGTTGGTGATGTAGGAAACATCGTGCTGAGAGACCGTCAGCATTTGTCTGAAAACGGACTGCTGGTAGTGGTGCTGACACTGGAAAAAGGTTCCAATATGATCTTAGCGGGACCAGATATTGTATCCCGTGGATTTGTGTATGTAAGAGAGTCTGAGAATCTTATGGATGAGTGCCGTGAGATTGTAAATATTGCGCTGGACCGGCTTTATGACAGAGGAATCACAGACTGGGGACGGATGAAAACAGAGATCAAAGATGCCCTGAATGATTTCCTGTGGAAGAAGACAAAGAGAAATCCGATGATTCTTCCTATCATTATGGAGGTTTAATATGTTAAAGGCAGTACGCAACATGCTGATCATAATTTTAAATATTATATTTTATGCGGTAGTTGTGTTTGCCGGTATACAGATCTGTCGCAGCGGTTATTTTTTCGCCTATGATGTGTTAGGAGAGACCATGGCGGAGATGCCGCCGGGAACAGATAAAATGCTTACGGTCAGTGAGAATGAGTCCGTAGCCCAGGTGCTGACAGACTTACAGGAGAAGCACCTTATTAAGAGCAAGTATTCTTTCTATGCCCGTTTGCAGCTGGAAGAAAAAATAAACAAAAAAATTTCAGCCGGGGTGTATCCACTGAACTCATCCATGACTTATGGGGAGATTATAGCGGTACTCTACCCGGAAAGTTAGAAAAATTGCGTGTCACAAATCCCTTCGCCAGGTGGCGTTGGGATTTTGTTGCAGGAGGAACCCAATATGACGAAGTCATATTAAGGAATGGTTCCGACGACCTGCCGCCGAGCGAAGGCGAGGGGCGACACAGATTAGGAGGAACCCGTGTGGAAGACAGAATGGAAGTATTTCTGGAGCGATACAGAAAACAGCCGCCGGCTTATATCATTGAATTAGAGAAAACTGCCAGGAAAGAGCAGGTGCCTATCATCCGCCGTGCCACCAGAGATATACTGGGGTATATGTTGCGGACGAAAAAACCGGAGAATGTGCTGGAAGTGGGAACGGCCATCGGCTATTCTGCTTTGTATATGAAAGAAAATATGCCGAAAACAAGCAGGCTTACAACTGTAGAAAAAGTGGAAATGCGTCTGGTGAAAGCCAGAGAAAATATAGCCAGATATGACAAAGACAAGCAGATTACTTTGCTGGAAGGCGATGCAGCAGAGGTACTGAAAGAATTAGCTGAAACAGGAAAGAAGTATGATTTTATCTTTATGGATGCGGCCAAAGGCCAGTATCTGAACTTCCTTCCCTGGATCATGGAAGTTCTGACTTGCGGGGGAGTGCTTGTGACGGATAATATACTGCATGAAGGAGATATTCTGGAATCCCGGTATGGTGTCACCAGAAGGGACCGCACCATTCATGGAAGAATGAGGGAATATCTACAGGCATTAAAAGACATGCCGGAACTGGACACCATCTGCCTGCCCTTGGGGGATGGTTTGACAATATCGACGAAAATGTGTTAATGGAGGAAGAAAGATGAAACGACCTGAAATCCTGGCACCGGCCAGTAGTTTGGAAGTGTTAAAGACTGCTATCCAATATGGAGCAGACGCTGTATATATTGGCGGAGAGGCCTATGGACTGCGGGCAAAAGCCAAGAATTTTTCCATGGAAGACATGAAAGAAGGCATTGAGTTTGCCCACGAAAGAGGAAAAAAGGTGTATGTTACAGCCAATATTACCGCCCACGACGGAGATTTAGAAGGAGTGGAGCAGTATTTTGAAGAGCTGAAAGAGATACATCCGGATGCGCTGATCATATCGGATCCCGGGGTTTTTACTATTGCAAGAGAGATATGTCCGGAGATAGATATACACATCAGCACCCAGGCCAACAATGTGAACTACCGTACATTCCGCTTCTGGAAAAATCAAGGGGCCACCCGGGTTGTGACAGCCAGAGAGTTGTCCATTAAAGAGATTGAGGAGATTGATAAAAATATACCCGAAGATCTGGAAATCGAGACATTTGTCCATGGTGCTATGTGTATCTCTTATTCCGGAAGATGTCTTCTCAGTAACTATTTTACGGGACGAGATGCGAACCAGGGGGCCTGTACCCATCCTTGCCGCTGGCGGTATCATCTGGTAGAAGAGACCAGACCGGGAGAGTATCTGCCGGTAGAAGAAAATGAGAGAGGAACCTATATTTTTAATTCCAAAGATCTTTGTATGATCGAACATATACCGGAACTGGTACAGGCCGGTGTGGACAGTTTCAAGATTGAAGGACGCATGAAGACGGCTCTGTATGTGGCAGTGGTAGCCAGAACCTACAGTCAGGCATTGTCTGATTATATGGAGAGCGAAGAATTGTATAAAAGCCGGATCCCATATTATAAAGAAGAAATCGCAAAGTGTACCTACAGACAGTTTACCACCGGCTTTTTCTTTGGCAAACCAACTCATGAAACACAGATTTATGACAGCAACACCTATCGCAAAGAATACAATTATCTGGGACTGATCGATGAGGTAGATGATCAGGGAAAAGTGCATTTTTCCCAGAAAAATAAATTTATGACAGGAGATACCATCGAGCTGATGGTGCCATCAGGAGAAAACCGACAGGCAAAAGTGCTCCGCATGTGGAATCAGTATGGGGAAGAGACGGACAGTTGTCCTCACCCGGGAGAAGCAATTACGATGGAACTGGACACAGAGGCAGCGCCTCACTGGATCATGAGACAGAAGGTAGAAGAATGAGTGTAAAAGAAGAAGTGCTGACACTGCTGGAGGCGAACAGAAGCGAGGATCTTTCAGGACAGCAGATCGCAGATCTTTTGCAGGTGAGCCGAACGGCAGTGTGGAAAGCGGTAAAAAATCTGGAAGAAGAGGGATATGAGATCCACGCAGCAAGCAACCGGGGATATCGACTGTTAAATGACAGCGATGTGTTGTCAGAGGCGGGAATAAGACTTTCTCTGGAATCTGCTTATAAGGACTACCCGGTGGTTGTGTTAAAGGACACAGATTCTACCAATCAGGAGGTAAAAAGACGGGCGTTAGAGGGAGCCAGACATGGTCTGCTTGTGCTGGCGGAACATCAGACAGCCGGAAAGGGAAGAAAGGGCAGGGGTTTTTATTCTCCGGACCGTGCCGGTATTTATATGAGTATATTGTTCCGTCCCACAGGAGAAAATGCGTCCAATGTGGTGTTGATCACAACGGCAGCCGCCGTGGCAGTGTGCCGGGCCATTCGTAAAACGCTGGGAGAACAGCCACAGATCAAATGGGTGAATGATGTGTATCTCCGTGGCAGAAAAATCTGTGGTATTCTTACCGAAGCGGTATCGGATTTTGAGTCGGGAGGTATTGATACGGTTGTGGTAGGAATTGGTATCAACTATCGGGAACCGGAAGGAGGTTTTCCGGAAGAAATCCGACAGACTGCCGGTGTAGTGTGCAAAGGAGACAAGATTGTTCCCAGAAATGTTTTAGTGGCAGAAGTCGCAAATGAGTTGTACCGGCTGTATGAAGGTCTTTCCCAGAAAACATTTATGGAAGACTATAAAAAGTGGTCCAATGTGCTGGGAAAAGAAGTGCGTTTTTCTACAGGATATGCTAATGTGCCGGAAAGCGAAGGACAGTGGCAGTATGGCAGAGCTGTGGATATTGACGAAGACGGAGGTCTGGTGGTTTTAGTGGACGGAAAAGAAAAAGTCCTCAGAACCGGTGAGATCACTCTGCGAGTGAATGAATGACGGGAGGCAGTTATGGCGAAAGTGTATGACACAGCAAAAGAAAAAGAACGAGTCATCTTAGTGGCAGTGGATCTGTCAGAAAACAGTGATTCTACAACAGTAGATATTTCCTTGGATGAGCTGGAAGAACTGGCGGAGACAGCGGGGGCTGTTACGGTAGGACGGGTCGTGCAGAAAAGAGATGCTTTTCACCCGGGTACTTACATTGGTAAAGGAAAGATGGAAGAACTGCGGGATCTGGTATGGCAGCAGCAGGCAGACACTATTGTGTGTGATGATGAGTTATCTCCGGCCCAGATCACCAATCTCAGCCAGGAGCTGGATGTGAAAGTGATCGACAGGACTGTTATGATATTGGATATTTTTGCCGCCCATGCCAAGACCAGTGAGGGAAAACTTCAGGTAGAGCTGGCGCAGTTAAGGTACCGTTCTTCCCGGCTCATGGGACTGGGAACAGCCATGTCCCGTCTGGGAGGCGGTATCGGTACCAGAGGTCCCGGTGAGAAAAAACTGGAGATGGACCGGCGGCTTATCAAAGACCGCATAGCCTGGCTGAACAGGCAGTTGAAAGAAGTGGTGCAAAACCGGGATACCATGCGCAAGCAGCGAAGCAGGAATCATACCCCTACGGTGGCTATTGTCGGTTATACCAATGCAGGAAAGTCAACGCTCTTAAATGCCTTGACTGATGCAGGCATTTTATCGGAGGATAAACTATTTGCTACTTTGGATCCTACCACCAGAGGACTGGAACTGGAAAACGGACAGAAGATTTTGTTTACCGATACCGTTGGGTTTATCAGCAAGCTGCCACATCCTCTCATCCGGGCGTTTCGTTCCACGCTGGAAGAGGCCAAGTATGCTGACATGATCCTTCATGTAGTGGATGTTTCCAATGAACACTATGAGAGACAGATGGAAGTAGTGTATAACACTCTGCGTGAACTGGAAATCGGGGATAAGAAGGTGCTGACGGCTTTTAATAAGATTGATCGGATGGAAGCAGGAGATCAGACGGTTTATAAGGATCCCCGCAGTGACAAAACCGTATACATTTCAGCCAGAGAAAAGTCCGGATTAGATGAATTGCTGGAAAAAACAGAAGAAATATTAAATGAAGGCATGATTTATCTGGAAAAAGTTTTCCCTTATGAGGAAGCAGGAAAGATCCAGCAGATAAGACAGCATGGAAAGTTGGAGTCGGAGGAGTATACGGAAGAGGGAATTGCCGTAAAAGCATATATCCCGCCGTTTTTGAATATGTAAAAAAGGAGATGTCATGGTGGAGTATTTTGAATTTCTGGATGGAGGCGTAAGCCCCTATCATGTAGTGGCACAGTCACAGGAAGAATTGAAAAAACTGGGGTTTATCCCGTTGAATGAGTGTGAAGAATGGCATCTGGAACCGGGGAAAAAGTATTTTGTTACCAGAAACCAGTCAGGCATCATTGCATTTGGCATACCGGAAGGTGCTCCGAGAGCCTATCACATGATCGCCAGCCACAGCGATTCCCCCACATTCCGGGTCAAGAAACAGACTGCCGGCGTAAAAGGATATACCAAGGCGGAGGTAGAAGGATATGGGGGCATGATCTATTCTTCCTGGCTGGACCGTCCCCTTTCCATGGCAGGAAGAGTTATTGTAAAAAAAGATAATTGCATCACCAGCCGTCTGGTATACGCAGACAAAGACCTATGTGTGATTCCGAACCTGGCCATTCATTTTAACAGAGAGATCAACAGTGGGTATAAATACAACCCTCAGGTGGATCTGCAGCCGCTGTTAGGAGGGAAAGACGGTTCTCTGGAGCAGGTGATCCGGGACATGAGTTCCTGCCGGGAGGGAGAAGAGATACTGGATCAGGATCTTTTTCTTACAGTGCGGCAGAAAGCGGTGAAACTGGGAAATAAAGGCGAGTTCTATATGGCCCCAAGGATTGATGACCTGGGATGTGTTTATACTTCCCTGAAGAGTTTTCTGCAGGCACCGGTATCCGGAGAGTTTATAAATGTCTGGTGTGTGTTTGACAACGAAGAGGTAGGAAGCGGCACGAGGCAGGGGGCTTTGTCGGATTTTCTGCCGGAAGTGATGAGCCGGATCGAAGATGCTCTCCTTGAGACGAAAGAAAAGGCAAGGAGTGTCAGGGCGGCCAGTCTTCTTATCAGTGCGGATAATGCTCACGCGGCCCATCCGAATCTGGGAGAAAAAAGTGATTCTCAATTTCCTGTTTATTTGAACGGAGGAGTTGTGGTAAAATATAATGCAAGTCAGAAATATACAACCACAGCCATGACGGCAGCTATTTTTTCGGAACTTTGCAAAAAAGCAGGAGTATCGGTGCAGCCTTTTGCCAATCGTGCCGATATACCTGGCGGAAGCACACTGGGAAATTTGCTTAGCCACAAGGTCAGTATCCCTATGGTGGATGTGGGACTTCCGCAGCTTTCCATGCATAGTGCCCTGGAGACGGCGGGGTGTCAGGATGTGACGGATATGATTTCCGTATTTACTGAGTTCTACAAAAGTAGTGTGATTCGAGAAAAAGAGGGAACCTGGTTCCTGTAGAAAGGAAAGTATCAATGAAATTATGTAAGACAACATCTGTTTTCTATTATTTCCTCGCCTTTTTGTATGCAGTGGCAGCAGGAGGAGCAATTCTGGGCTGGATTCTCAGCGGAGCCGCCAGTGTGATGTTTGGTGACCTGGGGATGGTATTGATCAGTGCGGTGATCATAGCTGCGTTAGTGCTGATCTTTGGATTTATCTTTATATATGTTCATGGGGCCCTTTTGCTGCGGGCACCAAGGAGAGAAGATACGCTGATCTATGCGTTGTATGAAGCCGCAGGAATCTGCTTTGCGGTGCTGCATCTTTGTGCCGGTATGGTATTAAACGCCGTTGGAATTATGAATGTATGGTTAAGTATTGTCTACTATGGCGTGATGCTTACCATTCCTCTTTTAGGAGCAGGAGCCATGAAACAGAAGCGACAGGAAGGCGTGGTATCTGACAAAACAACGGAAGAACAGACAAAGAAGAAAACGGTACAGTCTGCCCCGGAGAGAGAAAAAAAACAGCCGCCGAAACCGTCGGTGCGCCATGGAATTTATGTATTGGCAGGAGAGTACGAGGGAAAGATGTTTGCCCTGGATCCGGAAGAAGAAGTGGTGCTTGGAACCAGACCGGATCTTTGCAATATTGTGTTCCACGATCCAAGGATCAGCCGCAGACACTGCAAGATCCAGTATAGTGAGGCGGATAATGTATATTATGTCATTGATTACTCTACCAACGGAACTTTTTTGATGGATGGAACAAGACTGCCTATGGGAAGAGCCCAGAGTTTTAAACTGGGAACCAAGATCTGTTTTGAAAACCAGCATCATGTGTTCCAGCTCCGGTAGACATAAAAACGGTAAAAATAAAAAGCAGGTATGCCGACAAAAACTGTACCGGTCAGGACAGAAGTTGGCAGGCCTGCTTTTTTTGCAATTATTTTCGTTTCCTGTGCTGGAAATTTTTCATTTCCCGGGCGGTGACCCTGCTTAAAGCCAGGAGGCAGATCAGGTTGGGAACAGCCATCAGTGCGTTGGCAATATCTGAGAAGCCCCACACAAGTTCAAGTGCGGTAGTAGCACCTACATAGGCAGCCAGGGAAAAAAGAACACGGTACAGCCGGTTGTATCGAGTGGATTTAAAAAGGTATTCAAAGGCCTTTTCACCGTGATATTCCCATCCGAGAAGGGTGGAAAAGGCAAAAAAAGTGATGCCGATACATACCAGATAACCGCCGGTGCTACCCAGAGCACTTTCAAAGGCGGCAATGGTAAGGGCCGCACCCGTCAGCAGGGGACAAAAGGCAAAGGTTCCGTCGGATTTGAAAAGGTACTGGTTAGAACCGGAGTCTTTGTAAGTCCCGGAAAAAGTTTCGGCCCTGGGAGATGAATCTTCCGGAGTCAAAGTCAGGGTCTCGGTCTGGGAACGCAGGACAAGGGCGGTGTCACTTGCCTGGATGTCATAAGTCCTTGTGGTATCATCCCATGTCATGGTAATCCGGGAGGGAGTCTCCTGTTCACATATAACGGCATAGGTTCCTTCTCTGTCAGGTGTCTGGCTCACCTGGCCCAGACAGCCGGAACTGGCGATACAAAGGCCTGTGATGGTGCAGACTACAATTGTATCCCAGAAAGTACCGGTCATGCTGATGTATCCCTGCTTTACCGGATCATCGGTGGCGGCAGCGGCGGCTGAGATGGCAGCGGATCCCATGCCGTCCTCATTGGAAAATACACCTCTTGCCACGCCGAAGCGGAGGGCGTTTGTCATGGAAGCAGTGATGCTGCCACAGAGCCCGCCGCCTGCCGCCTGGGGACTGAAGGCCATATGAAAGATCATGGAAAGTCCAGCGGGGAGATTGCGGAAGTTTATAAAAATAACCAGCAGGCCTGCTGCTATATAAAAAACAGCCATAAAAGGAACCACAATCTGGGAAACCTTTGAAATACTTTTGATGCCTCCCAGTAAAATAAACAGGGCGAGAAGTGTCAGGATCAGACCGGGGATCCATGCAGGTGTTCCAAAGGTGCCGTGGAGAGAAGAAGAGATAGAGTTAGCCTGGGTCATATTGCCGATGCCAAAGGAGGCAGTGACGGCAAAGAGAGCAAAAAGCCAGCCAAGGACGGCACCCAGGCGTTTGTGACGGAAGGCTTTTTTCATGGTATACATAGGACCGCCGGACATTTCACCGGATTCATTGACTTCACGGTATTTTACGGCCAGCATACATTCACTGAATTTGGATGTCATGCCTAAGAGGGCAGAAAGCCACATCCAGACTAAAGCTCCCGGGCCGCCGGATACCATGGCGGTTGCTACTCCTACGATATTTCCGGTACCGATGGTGGCTGCCAGAGCAGTGGTCAGGGCGGAAAAAGACGAAATATCTCCGGGACCGCTGCCGGATTGTCTGGCTTCTTTTCCCAGGCTGGTCTTCAGCGCAAAAAAGAGATTGCGGGGCCCCAGAAATCGGGTGCGGATGGATAGAAACAGACCGGTGCCCATAAGTAAAACAAGCATAACAGGTCCCCACACCAGACTGTCGATCTGGGATATGATGGATTGTAATGGTTCCATAGGATCATCCTCCTTTATGAAAAGATATGGAATACAGGACAAAAAAATGTGAGAAGAATGAAACTTCCTACAAAGGAATCGTTGCGAAGAATCAGATTATGGTGTATAATATTAGCGAATTTTATATAAATTGGAGGAAAGGGTACAAATGTTAGATATCAAATTTTTGAGAGAAAATCCAGACATTGTAAAACAGAATATTAAAAATAAATTTCAGGATCACAAGCTGCCGATGGTAGATGAGGTCATTGCTTTTGACAAAGAGCGTCGTGAGACTCAGCAGAAGGCAGATGATCTTCGTGCACTCCGCAAGAAAAATTCCAAGATGATCGGAGCATTGATGGGCCAGGGCAAGAAAGAAGAAGCAGAGGCCATGAAAGCAGAGATCGCAGGTTATGCAGAGGAGTTGTCTGCTCTGGAGAAGAGAGAGAGCGAACTGGCAGAAGAGATTACAAAGAGAATGATGGTGATCCCAAACATTATTGATCCAAGTGTACCGATTGGAAAAGATGATAGTGAAAATGTAGAAGTAGAGCGTTTTGGCGAGCCGGTTGTACCGGATTTTGAAGTGCCTTATCATACAGAGATCATGGAGAAGTTTGATGGAATCGATCTGGATGCAGCCAGAGATGTAGCCGGCAATGGCTTTTATTATCTTATGGGCGATATTGCCAGACTGCACTCAGCGGTTATTTCTTATGCCAGAGATTTCATGATCGACCGCGGTTTCACTTACTGCGTACCGCCATTTATGATCCGCAGCAATGTAGTGACCGGCGTTATGTCTTTTGACGAGATGGATGCTATGATGTACAAGATCGAGGGAGAAGATCTGTATCTGATCGGAACCAGTGAACATTCTATGATTGGTAAGTTCATTGACAAGATTCTTCCGGAGGACAAGCTTCCACAGACCCTTACCAGTTATTCACCATGTTTCCGTAAAGAAAAGGGAGCTCATGGAATCGAGGAGCGTGGTGTATACCGTATCCATCAGTTCGAGAAACAGGAAATGATCGTTGTATGTGATCCGGAGGACAGCAAGATGTGGTTTGACAAATTGTGGCAGAACACAGTAGATCTTTTCCGCTCCTTGGATATTCCGGTTCGTACGCTGGAATGCTGTTCCGGCGATCTGGCGGATCTGAAAGTGAAATCCGTCGATGTAGAAGCATGGTCACCAAGACAGAAGAAATATTTTGAGGTAGGAAGCTGCTCCAATCTGGGAGATGCCCAGGCCAGACGATTGAAGATCCGTGTGGTAGGAGAAAAGGGTAAATATTTTGCTCATACATTGAATAATACAGTAGTGGCACCACCTCGTATGTTGATCGCATTCTTAGAGAATAATCTGAACGCAGACGGATCTGTAAACATTCCAAAAGCACTGCAGCCGTATATGGGCGGCAAGGAAAAAATTGAGGTAAGGGAAAAACAAAATGAGAGATAAAGTTACTTTGTCTAGCAAAAGAGCCATTGGTTTAGTCAACCCATGGCTTTTGCTGTTGTTATGTTTTGTATTTTGCAGTGGTGCCGGTCCTGTTATGATACAGGCGGCAGAAAACGATTACCAGTATGATCTCTATCTGGGACAGATGATCACGCTGCCACAGCATGAAGAGGGAACGGTAGTATCGGACAATGAAAAAGTTGTCAGAATACAAGACGAATTTATTGTGGCAGCCGGAGCCGGTGATGCGGTTATTTCCGTAAAAACAGCAGATGGCACGAAGCAGATCTGCAAAGTACATGTAAAAGAAAATGAAAAGTTAAAAGATCTTACCTTCAAAGAGGGAGATTTTGATACGATGGTTCTGGGAGGCGGTGCCCACACGATACATGTGCCGGCTTTTGATGGCATGGAATGTGTGTACAAGGCAGTGACGCCGGATATTGCCACTATCAACGGAGACGGAACTATTACGCCAAAGGCACCGGGACTGGCTATGATCCAGGTTTCGGTAAAAGATTCTTACGGTGGGGTGTATGACTTTACTCTGCCGGTGCGGATCATAAAACCGGAATTCGCAGCAACCCACTATAATGCGGCTAAGGGAACCGTACTGACACTGACCATTGATTCTCTCAATGGTCTGGCTGTGACGGCTGTATCTGAAAATGATAAATGTGCCAAAGTAACAGCGGTACAGGGAAACCAGATCCAGATACAGGCTGTGGAAAAAGGAACTGCCAAGAT
>HF998345.1:0-6709 GCA_000433735.1 Clostridium sp. CAG:167 | reverse complement strand
AAGACCACAGCCAGACTGGGAGATGTAGCATTCTCTTGTCAGGTATATGTGACAGAGCCTGTTCTCAACAAAAAATATGGTTTTTACGTGAAAGGCAAAAAAATCAGACTGAAGGTAACCGGTCTCAACAAATACAGTAAGCCGGTGTGGGCAGTATCGGATAAAAAAGTGGCATCCGTAACTTCCAAGGGAAAAGTAAAGGCAAAAAAGACCGGAAGCGCCACCGTAACATGTACCGTAGACGGAGCCACCGTGACTTATTATCTGGCGGTAGCATCCAAACAGAAAACAAAGGCGATGCGATACGGTTACAGCAAGGTAGGAAAGAAAAAATACAGCCAGGCAAGGCGCATGAGTGCCAACTATTTTGACTGTTCATCCTTTGTATACCGCTGTTACCGGGCAGCAGGACGGTATCTGGCTTACAAAGACAGATGGGCACCGGTAGCCGCCTCCATTGGTAAATATTATACTCAGAAGGGCAAAAGGATCAAAGCATCCGGTAAATACTACAATCTGAAAAAAATGAAACCGGGAGATCTGGTATGCTGGGGCGGCAGCAAGGCAAAGCGGAATGGAAGATATAAGAGGATTTATCATATATCTTTATACATAGGAAATGGACTTACGATGGAAAGCAGTTCTACTTACAACAATGTAGTGATCCGGGACAGAGGCTTTTTCCTGAGAAGCGAAGTGCCGGTTATTGTGCGTCCATAAAAAACAGGAGAAAGAATGAGTAAAGAAATTAAGCTGGTTATGTACCATTATGTCCGGGATCTGAAAAACAGCGCTTACCCGCATATAAAAGGACTGGATCAGTCTGTTTTTGAAAAGCAGATGGCATATATGAAAGAGCATTATACTTTTTTGTCCATGGAAGATCTGGTGGAGGCAGTCGTTACGAAAAATGACCGCTTACTGCCGGAACATGGTGTGCTTTTGACTTTTGATGACGGATATGTGGATCATTATGAAGTAGTATATAAGGTTCTCAGAAAATATGGAGCAAAAGGAGCTTTTTTCCCTAATGCCATGGCGGTCAAAGACCATAAACTTCTGACCGTGAACCGGATTCATTTTATTTTGGCGGCAGCAGAGGCCGGAGAAAAAGTGACCATTCAGAAATTAGTTGAGGAGTGCAGACGACAGGTTGAAATGTACCGCCGAGAGGGAATCGATCTGCCGGAATTTGATAAACTGTACCAGAAACTGGCTGTACCAAACCGGTGGGATCCGGGAGAAGTGATCTTTGTTAAAAGGCTGTTGCAGAATGCACTGCCGGAGCGGATCCGTACAGACATCGCCAAAGAACTTTTTGCCAGATATATCGGGGAAGAAGAGGAATCTTTTGCAAAGAAACTGTATATGAATCGTCAGCAAATGGAAGAGATGAAAGATCATGGAATGTACTTTGGTATCCATGGGTATGATCATTACTGGCTTGGTAAATTAGAAGAGGACGACATGAAGCAGGATATAGAAAAAGCAAGAATATGCTTCAAGGGTCTGGTGCCGGAGAAAGACTGGGTCATGAATTATCCCTATGGCAACTACAGTGATGCGGTGATCCGGTATATACAGGAAAATCGGTGCGCTCTGGCGTTAGGGGTAGAGGCCGGAAGTTTTGTGATGGAAAGAGATAACGTTTATACGATACCGAGATACGATGCCAATGATGTGTACCCAAAGGGAACGCTGGTATAAGTATCTCAATAATAAAGTAAATAGGAGGTAGTTTTTATGAAAGGAATTATTTTAGCAGGTGGTTCGGGAACCAGATTGTACCCACTGACCAAAGTAACAAGTAAGCAGTTATTGCCAATTTATGATAAACCAATGATCTATTATCCCATGTCCGTATTGATGAATGCAGGGATCCGGGATATACTGATCATTTCAACACCGGAGGACACACCGAGATTTAAGGAACTGTTAGGAGACGGCAACCATTTTGGCGTGCAGTTAAGTTATGCGGTGCAGGAAAGCCCGGACGGACTGGCACAGGCCTTTATCATCGGAGAAGAATTTATTGGTGGAGAGCCGGTAGCCATGGTGTTAGGAGATAATATTTTCTTTGGCCACGGATTGAAAAAAAGACTCCGTAAAGCGGTGAAAAATGCAGAAAAAGGCCAGGGCGCTACGATCTTCGGATACTATGTGGATGATCCGGAGCGGTTCGGTATTGTGGAGTTTGACAAGCAGGGAAAAGCCATTTCCATCGAGGAAAAACCGGCGAAACCAAAGAGCAATTATTGTGTGACCGGACTGTACTTTTACGACAGCCGGGTAGTGGAGTATGCCAAAGGGCTGAAACCGTCAGCCAGAGGCGAACTTGAAATCACCGACCTCAATAAAATATATCTGGAACAGGAAAAGTTGAATGTGGAACTGTTGGGCCAGGGATTTACATGGCTGGATACCGGAACCCATGAGAGTCTGGTGGACGCTACCAATTTTGTGAAGACGATAGAGACTCACCAGCACCGCAAGATCGCCTGTCTGGAAGAGATTGCTTATCTCAATGGATGGATTACAAGAGAAGATGTGCTGAAAGTATATGAAGAAGTAAAGAAAAATCAGTATGGTCAGTATCTGATGGATGTATTAGATGGTAAATACCTTGAATAAGGGTGATGTGTTACTGAATAAAAGTGAGAATCCAAAAAATTTTAGGAGAAATCGTTATGAAGAAAACTATTATAGTTACCGGTGGTGCCGGTTTTATCGGAAGTAATTTTATTTTTCATATGTTAAAGAAATATCCGGACTACCGGATCATCTGTCTGGATTGCCTGACATATGCAGGCAATCTGTCCACTCTGGCATCGGTGATGGACAATCCGCAGTTTCGTTTTGTAAAGGAAAGTATAACGGACCGGGAGGCAGTATATCGTTTGTTTGAAGAAGAAAAGCCGGATATGGTGGTGAATTTTGCCGCAGAGAGCCATGTGGATCGTTCTATCGAAAATCCACAGGTGTTTTTGGAGACAAATATCATGGGTACGGCAGTGCTGATGGATGCCTGCAGAAAATACGGCATTGAGCGGTATCACCAGGTATCCACGGATGAAGTGTATGGTGATCTGCCATTAGACAGACCGGATCTGTTTTTTACCGAGGAGACACCGATTCATACTTCCAGTCCATATTCTTCCAGTAAAGCAGGGGCAGATCTTCTGGTGTTAGCATATCACCGTACTTATGGACTGCCGGTTACCATCAGTCGCTGTTCTAACAACTACGGACCTTATCATTTTCCAGAAAAACTTATTCCATTAATGATCGCTAATGCATTGAATGACAAGCCTCTTCCGGTGTATGGAAAAGGTGAAAATGTGAGAGACTGGCTGTATGTAGAGGATCACTGCAAAGCCATTGATCTGATCCTGCACAAAGGGAAAGAGGGAGAAGTTTACAATGTAGGTGGACACAATGAGATGAAAAATATCGATATTGTAAAGATCATCTGTAAGGCGCTGGGCAAACCGGAGAGCCTTATCACTTACGTAACAGACCGCAAGGGACATGATATGCGATATGCCATTGATCCAACTAAGATCCATACAGAACTTGGCTGGCTGCCTGAGACTAAATTTGAAGACGGCATCCAGAAGACCATCCAGTGGTATCTGGATCACAAAGAGTGGTGGGAAACCATTCTTTCCGGTGAGTATCAGAATTATTATGAAAAAATGTACGGAAACCGATAAAGGGGGAGGTATGTCAGTAATGAAAGTGTTGGTAACAGGAGTTGCCGGACAGTTGGGCCATGATGTCATGCAGGAGCTGGCAAAGAGAGAAATCCCGGCAGTGGGAACGGATCTGAAGGAAGGGATTCCTTTGGATATCACCGATGAAAAGGCAGTACATCAGGTGTTGCAGAAGGAAAAGCCAACGGTAATCATTCACTGCGCAGCCTGGACAGCGGTGGATCTGGCAGAAGAGGAACAAAACAAAAAAACGGTGTACGCAGTGAATGTTACCGGAACGGAAAATCTGGCAAAAGAAGCAGCGGCGTTAGGTGCCAGATTTGTCTATATTTCTACAGATTATGTTTTTAACGGAGAGGGAACGAAACCCTGGAAGCCGGACTGTACAGAGTATGCACCCTTAAATTATTATGGACAGACAAAATGGCAGGGAGAGCAGAGGGTAAAACAATATCTGTCTTCTTATTTTATTGTACGCATTGCCTGGGTGTTTGGTCTGAATGGCGGCAATTTTATCAAGACCATGCTGAAGGTTGGAAAAAATCATGACCGCCTGACCGTAGTGAAAGATCAGATTGGAACACCAACTTATACAAAGGATCTGGCAAGGCTGTTGGTGGACATGATCCAGACGGAGAAATATGGAATCTATCATGCCACCAACGAAGGTGGTTATATCAGTTGGTACGATTTTGCAGCAGAGATTTTCAGGCAGGCAGCCGTTTTGGATCCTGCCTATGATGAAGAGCATCTGCAGGTGGTGCCGGTGACAACAGAAGAATACGGTGTATCAAAGGCAAGGCGGCCTTTTAATTCCAGACTGGATCGTTCCAAACTGGTGGAACAGGGATTTGAGCCGCTGCCGGACTGGAAGGATGCACTGGCGAGATATATTAAGGAGGTAATGTAGTATGGGACAGATTCAGGTGGAAAAAGATCCGAAGGGAATCAAAGGCTTGCGGGTGATCACACCTACCGTTCATGGTGATGAGCGGGGCTATTTTATGGAGACATATAATGAAAATGACATGAAAGAACAGGGCATGGATATGGTATTTGTACAGGATAATCAGTCTATGTCGGGCAAAGGTGTCTTGAGGGGCCTGCATTTTCAGAAACAGTATCCTCAGGGAAAACTGGTGCGTGTGATCCGGGGCCAGGTGTTTGATGTGGCAGTAGATCTGCGTAAAGGCTCTGAGACTTACGGCAAATGGTATGGAATTATTTTGTCAGAAGAAAATAAAAAGCAATTTTATATTCCGGAAGGTTTTGCCCATGGCTTTTTGGTATTAAGTGAGACGGCGGAGTTTTGTTATAAGTGTACAGACTTTTATCATCCTGGTGATGAGGGCGGTCTTGCCTGGAATGACCCGGAGATCGGCATTGAGTGGCCGCAGGTAAAAGGGGAGTACAAAGGTACTTCCAAGGCAGATGGATATACATTGGAAGATGGAACGCCGTTAATCTTAAGTGAGAAGGACCAGTTATGGACAGGCATTTCCAGACATCAATCGTAAAATGGATCTTTCTGGCACTGACGGTTGGCTGGATGATTCTGATCTTCTGGTTTTCTGCCAGACCGGGGCAGGAATCTACAGAAATGAGTATGAGTGCCGGAGAAAAAGTGGCTTATCTGTTTGTGCCGGGATATAGAAACTGGACAGAAGAAGAGCAAAAAGAACTGGCGGGACGGATCGATTATCCGGTGAGAAAGTGTGCCCATGCTGCGGAATATATGGTGTTAGCAGTATGGGTGTTTTTGACGGTCAGTTCTTTCAGAAAGAAATCAAAAGGAGCGTTTATACCTGCGTGGCTTATTACCACAGCCTATGCGGCTACCGATGAAATCCACCAGTTGTTCGTACCGGGGCGCAGCGGAAGAGCCACAGATGTGTGTATTGATGCCGCCGGGGCACTGGTGGGGATCCTTTTCTGTTTTTTTGTATCTTTGATAAGGAGAAAAATATGGAACGGGAAGATGTTTTAAATTATGGTCTGTCTTTTCCGGACACCTATCAGGATGCACCTTTCCGGGATGCGAACTGGCAGCTGGTAAGAGTCAGACAGAGTAAAAAGGCATTTTTGTGGACTTATGAGATGGATGGATATCTCAGACTGAATGTAAAAGTATCCCCTGAAAGCCGGGATTTCTGGAGAGGGGCGTACTCTTCAGTGGTGCCGGGGTATCATCAGAATAAGGAGCATTGGAATACGCTGATCCTGGACGGAACCATACCGGAGACAGATGTTTTTCAAATGATAAAGGAAAGTTATGCACTGGTGACGGACAGTCCTACGAAACGGATCTATGAGGCAGTAAAGAAAATCCCTAGAGGAAAGGTGGCAACCTACGGACAGGTGGCTCATATGGCCGGGGATCGAAAAATGGCAAGAGCGGTGGGAAATGCACTGCACAAAAATCCGGATCCGGAACATATCCCCTGCTTCCGGGTTGTGAACAACAAAGGGAAATTGTCTGGGGAATTTGCCTTCGGCGGAGCCGGTAAACAGGCAGAAAAATTAAGAAAAGAGGGCGTTGTGGTAGAGAATGGGAAGGTGGATCTGAAGCGGTATGGAATGGATGTGGATGGATGATTGAAAGATCAGGGCTTGTAAACAGAAAGCCCTGATCTTTTTATTTTTGGTGATGGATACTCTTATTTCTTTTTCTTTATGGTAAGAATAGTAACAGCACCGGCGGTTAATATCATTACAGCAATGACAGAATATATCGGCATACTGTGGTCACCGGTGTCCGGGGTGGAACTAAGAGCAACTTCTGAATCTTCAATTTCGGTAGAGGATTTGGAAGCCTCCTTCTTCTTATTGGTGTCTGTGATAAGGCTGCCTGCCGGAGTGTTATCGTCATCAATGGTAGTGGTTTCCACGGCTGGTGGTGTCACAGAGGAAGTGGCGGATGGTATTGGTGTCGTCGTGGCAGACATGGAAGGAGAAGGGGATGGTGTGATGCCAGGAGTTACGGTTGGTGTAGTTGT
>HF998344.1:49578-58505 GCA_000433735.1 Clostridium sp. CAG:167 | reverse complement strand
AATTTATGGTTGACTTTTCATAGCTGGTCTCCTTATGACATGATATGTTCCTATCCAGAATACCATGAACCATTAAAAATCACAAGATGTTACTTGTCATCCTGTGTTTCTTTTAGTTTACCCAATAAAAAAATCCCATCAGCCATGAAAAAATTTCCATCGCCAATGGGATTTAAAGGGGGCCTTATTATAATAATTTCAGAACATCTTCTGCAATCTGGGATGCCGTTAAATGATTCTTTTTCAAGACATCCTGTACATCATACCGATCTAAGAATTCCTTCTTTAATCCAAAATTCAATACTTTCATATCACTGTCTCCGTAATAGCGGGCAATTTTTTCTCCAAAACCGCCATCCAGAATACCATCTTCCAGAGTGATTACTACCTGATGTTCTTTTTTCAGATCTTCCAAAAGTGCCTCATCCAGTCCGGTGATATAGTATGGATTGATCACCGTTGGTTCCACGCCGGTCTTTTCCCGGATCACCTTAGCTGTCTCTTCGCCCAGGCCATAAAAAGCGCCCAGACCGATCACAGCTACCTTGCTTCCCTTCTTTGTCACTTCATACTGGTTTAACTTTGAAAAATCTTTTGTCACTTTTTTACCGTCGGATTTAAACTTTCCTCCCGGAACACGAATCGCTACCGGATGCTCATCCTGCTCTATACTCCAGTCCAGCATAGCCAGATAGTCTTCCTTTGTTACCGGTGCCAGATACACAAGATTCGGGATATTTGCCATCATTGGGATATCATATAATCCAAGGTGAGTTACATCATTCATTCCATACACACCGCCCCAGAATGTTATGATCGCTACCGAACTGTTGTTAATACATACATCTTGTGATAACTGGTCAAAGGTTCTCTGGACAAATGTACTGTATACACCGTATACAGGCTTGGCTCCTGCCTTGGCAGCTCCTGACGCAAGTGCCATGGCTGTCTCTTCTGCAATTCCTACATCGATAAACTGGCTGCCGGCCTCTTTACGCCGGTCTGCCGTAAATCCCATAACCGTTGGCGTAGCGGAAGTAATTCCCAGCACCTTTGGATCCTTTTTCATCTTGTCCATAAGATACTGTGCCGTAATTTCTTCATAACTTTCGCCTTCATTTCCTGTGCCCAGAGGCTCTCCGGTCTCAATATGGAACGGGCCACTGTAATGCCATTGTTCCTTATTCTTTTCTGCCGGTGCATAGCCCTTTCCTTTCAGGGTGCGGATATGCACTACCACAGGTGTTTTGCTGTCTTTTACCTGGGAAAAAGCTTCGATCAGTGCCGTTACATCATTTCCCTGGTCCACATATACATAAGAAAGTCCCATGGCCTTAAACAAGTTGCACTCTGCCTGTCCTTTTGTCTCTCTCAAAAGTTTCAGATTCTCATACATTCCACCATGGTTCTCGGCAATGGACATATCATTGTCATTGACAACTATAATAAGATTTCCCTGCAGTTCTGCTGCGTAGTCCAAACCTTCCAATGCCTCTCCGCCGCTGAGAGAACCGTCTCCGATGACGGCAATCACATTGCCTGACTGTCCCTGAAGGTCTCTTCCTTTTGCAAGACCGCAGGCGAGGCTGATAGAAGTAGATGTATGGCCAATGATAAAGTGGTCATGATTACTCTCCTCCGGATTGCTGTAGCCTGAAACCTCGTCGTATTTATCCTCATACAGATAAGCATCCTTCCTGCCTGTCAACATCTTGTGAGGGTATGTCTGATGTGATACATCAAATACAATCTTATCCTTTGGGGACTCAAACACATAGTGGAGAGCAATGGTCGCTTCCACCATACCAAAGTTAGGACCAAAATGTCCGCCGTGGATGCTGGCTCTCTTAAGGAGCGCTCCACGCATTTCTTCTGCCAGTGTTTCCATTTCTTCCAACGAAAGTTTCTTCACATCTTCCGGTCCATTTATATTTTCCAGATACATATACATAATCCTCCTTTTTCCACAGTATAATACCTAAAGTCAACTTCAGGTCAAGGGGGTTCTCATATTTTTTTCACCAAAAAAGGCCGCCACAAGACGGTCTTTTTCTCTCTTCTTCATTTCCTTTTTTCAAATACCTCTCGGAAGTTCTTTACATTTCCCCGTACATCTCCCTTAAAAATCTTGGTACCGGCCACAAACACATTGGCACCGGCATCCATGATCTGTCCAATATTATCCAGGTTCACACCACCATCTACTTCAATATCCAGATCCAGTTTTTTCTCATTGGCAATTGTCCGCAGCATCCGAACCTTTTCAAATGTCTCTGTAATAATACTTTGACCACCATATCCCGGATAAACCGTCATAACAAGTACCATGGACACTTTGTGAAGAACCGGCATGATAACATCAATCCCTGTGTCCGGGCTGATGGCAACTCCTGCCTTTTTGCCATGGTTAACGATCTCATCAATCGTATCTGCCAAATCCTCACACGCCTCTGCGTGTACTGTGATCCCATCTGCTCCATCCGCTGCAAAACGCTCAATATAGCGGATTGGGTTGGTAATCATTAAATGTACATCAAAAAATAAATCTGATGCTTTGCGAAGTCCCTCTACCTCTGGCAGTCCAAAAGAAATATTCGGCACGAACACTCCATCCATCACATCAATATGGACATAGTCTGCCCCTGCATCTTTTATAATCTCCAATTGTTCCCCCAGGCGGTTCATATCAGCCGCCAGGATAGAGGGTGACAGCTTATATGTCATTTCTTTTCCTCCAGTTTTTTCTTCTCTCCTGATCCGCTATTTCTTCATACATCTGCCGATAATTGTCGTAGCGGCTCTGACAAAGTTCACCCTTTTCTAACTGCTCCTTTACCACACATCCTGGCTCATGGATATGTGAACAAGGCTGAAACCGGCACATGCCTTCATATGGCGCAAATTCCGTAAAATACTGACAAAGCTCTTCCTTCTGAATTGTCGGTAATCTGAGCGAACTAAAACCCGGTGTATCAAAAAGGTAGGTTCCCTCTCCCAGACAAAATAATTCAGAATGTCTGGTTGTATGTTTTCCCCTGCCGATCTTCTCGCTGATGGCACCTGTCTGGGACTCTGCCTCCGGACACAAATGGTTTAACAAACTTGATTTGCCTACCCCGGATGGTCCGGCAAGAACCGTCGTCCGGCCCTCCAGTTCAAAGCGCACCTCTTCTAACCCTGTTTCTTTCAGATTGCTTATGGTCAATACTTTATTTGCACACTTTTCATACACTGAGGAAAGTTCTTTCATTTCATCCTGAGATACAATATCCTCTTTGCTCAAACAGATAACTGTCTCTACATTCTGCCATTCCATCATCACCAGAAAACGATCCAGCAAATTCAGGTTAGGCACCGGATCCGCCGCTGCAAATACAACCATTGCCTGATCCACATTGGCTACCGCTGGGCGGATCAGCTGATTTTTTCTCTCCAGAATTTCCTCTATATTGCCAAGGCACTTTGCTTCATCCAAAACCCGGACTACCACATTATCTCCTACCAGTGGCTTAACGCCATCTTTTCGGAATCCGCCTTTCGCTTTACACTCATACAGGCATTCATCTTCACACAAAACATAATAAAAGCCCGCTATTCCCTTGATAATCTTTCCCGTCATCACTCGTCCGCTACTTTTCTGAAATCTACTGAGTAAGAACTCAGTCGTTTGCCATCCTTATACACAATGATCTCTCCCGAAGAAGCACTGCTTCCTTTCACATCGGAGATAGTATATGGGAAGTCAGAATAAGATAAAGATACTTCCCGGATCGTAGTTGTCTTTCCATCCTGGCTCAATACGAACTTAAATACAGAAGATGGATCCGACTCATAATCAAACGGATTATCAATGGTTACTTTATTACTGTAGTAAGAATATGTCTTACTTGCTCCTAAACTCAATGTAATATCTACTGTGCTTCCAGTCTTTACTTCGGTTCCTTCTGCTTTAGACTGTACGCATACACGGTTCTTTGATACATTGTCCGAATAAGCGGTAGACACACTTCCAAGAACCAGTTTCTTCGCTGTCAAAGCTTCTTTTGCCTGAGCCTTTGTCATTCCCATAAGATCCGGCACGGTGGTTGTGGTCCGCTTTGGTCCCTTACTGATATACAGTGTAATGGTTGCTCCTTTACTTGCCTGGGCTCCGCCCTTTGGATTGGAATAAGCTACCAGACCGGCTTTTACTGTATCGCTGTATACTTTACTTCCTTCTACTGCGTTAAATCCTTCTGCAGCCAGAGTACTCTTCGCCTTTGACACTGTCATACTGGCAACACTAGGAACCTGTACCGTGCTGGTTCCGGAACTAACGATCAAAGTGATCTCTGCATCTTTCTCTACTTCTGTGCCAGCCTCCGGATCTGTGCTGATAACCTTACCGGCACTGACGGTATCCGACTGCTGTTCTGATACTTTCACATTGCTGAGACCCTTCTGGCTCAACGCTGTCTTTGCTTCCTCTGTTGTCATGCCCGCAACATTCTCAACAGTAACCTTCTGAGCACTGTCTGAAGCTTCCGGTGTTGCTGTTGCTGATGCAGCCGAAGATGTCACCTCCGGTGTAGGTGTTGCCTCTGTTGATCCTGAAGCACCGCCCCAGAATCCAAAGACTTTACCAATCACATAAATAATCACAATACCTATAATAATGGCCACAACAATACTTCCACCGATCAATGCTTTCTCCAGCTTAGGATCTACTTCACCGGAATCTTCCTCTCCGGCTTTCTTATCCTCCGGCTCTGCAGCCGTCATGCCGCTGTCACCCGTCGTTGTCTGGGATGCTGCCTTAATACGGTTAACATCCGTTGGCTTGATAAAGATAGTGTCTGTATTTTCATACAGTGGTTTCACTACTCCGTACTCACCTTCCGGATCCTGTAAAAACATTTTAAGATCTGCAATCAGATCTGCAGAAGTAGGATAACGGAAATCCGCTTTCTTCTGCATACATTTTGCCACAATATCACTGATTCCCTTTGGAATCGTAGCATCCATAGCCGTCAGTGGGACTGCTTCCTCCTGGATATGCGCCAGTGCCACCGCTACAGCACTCTCTCCGGTAAATGGCAGTGTTCCGCTCAACATCTCATACATAGTGACACCCAGTGAATATACATCACTCTTCTCGTCACTGAAACCGCCTCTTGCCTGCTCCGGTGAAATGTAATGAACCGATCCCATAGCACTGGCTGTGATAGTATTGGAACTGGCAGCCTTGGCAATACCAAAGTCTGTTACTTTTGCCGTTCCATCTCTGGATATCAAAATATTCTGCGGCTTAATATCTCTGTGGATAATGTGACTGTTATGGGCAGCCTCCAGGCCGGATGCAATCTGAATTCCGATTCCCACAGCCTCCCGTACAGATAATTTGCCTTTCTTTTCTATATAACTTTTCAGTGTAATGCCTTCTACAAACTCCATCACAATAAAATGCATGCCCTGTTCTTCCCCTACATCATAAACAGCCACTACATTTGGATGAGAGAGACAGGCAACCGCCTGGGCTTCCTGTCGAAATTTAGTTACAAACTTAGTATCCTCACTGTATTCATTCTTTAATATTTTTACCGCCACATAACGGTTCAGTCGATGGTCCATCGCACGGTACACATCTGCCATCCCGCCGGTCCCGACCTTTTCAACCACTTCATAGCGGTTGCCTATCATTGTGCCTATATTTATGATCATATTTACCTCCATTTATTATAAACGTACAAGAATTACGGATATGTTGTCTTTTCCACCAGCTTCATTGGCACGCTCTACCAGCGTCCGTCCTGCCTGTTCCAAATCATTCTTGTTTTCCCTTAAAATCTCTTCCATTTCACTGTCTTCTAACATATTCGTCAATCCATCCGAACATAACAAAAGCACGTCCCCTTGCCTGACTTGAATCTCAAAGCAATCCGGGCGGACTGTCTCATCCGTACCCAGGGCCCGCGTGATGATATTTTTATTCGGATGTGTTCTCATCTCGTCTTTTCGGATCTCGCCAGACTGAACCATCTCTTCCACAAGAGAATGGTCTACTGTAATCTGTCTGAGATCTTCACTCATTCTATACAGTCTCGAGTCCCCAATATTTACTACATACGCCACATCATCTAACACTGTAGCAGCTACCATGGTAGTTCCCATACCTGCAAATTCCGGCGTCTCACTGGCGCACTGGCGAATCGAATCATTGGCTGTCTTCACAGCCTCCTCAAAAACACCTACCGGTGTCTTTTTATCTGTAATGCGTATCTGTTCCTGTACTTTTGCAACACACAGTCTTGATGCCATATCTCCGGCATTGTGACCGCCCATTCCATCCGCAACAATAAACAGATTGGGAAAGCATCCAACTGCATTTTCTTCACATAATACAAAATCCTGATTGTTATTCCGGACTCGCCCCGTATCTGTCATCGAAAATGATTTCACCGCTTTACCTCCTCTGAACTATTTGTTACTGTCGTCTGCATTATAGCACATATAGAAAAAAAGAGCAAGATTGCTCTTCTTTTCCATCGTTATTTTGTCTCTTCGTTCATATAATTCTGTCTCAACTGTCCGCAGGCAGCATCTATGTCACTTCCCATTTCCCGGCGGATCGTGACATTCATCCCCTGTTTTTCCAGGATTTTTTTAAAGCGTTCTATATCCGTCTGTCTGGAACGGCTGCAGGAACGCTCCTTCACTTCATTCAGCGGAATTCATAAATCGGAATCAGATTGATATGGCAATTCTGGCCGCTACAACGGCCCGCCAGTTCTACTGCCTGTTCCGCACTGTCGTTGACGCCGCGGATCATACTATACTCAAATGTGATCCTGCGTTTTGTTTCCTGAAAATAATCTCTGCATGCCAGGAGCAGTTCATCCATAGAATACCTTCTGGCTACCGGCATGGTCTGCTGCCTTATGTCATCATTGGGGGCATGCAGACTGATGGCAAGTGTGATCTGCAGTTTTTCTTTCATCAATTTACGGATGCCATCCACCAGGCCACAGGTAGATACTGTTATGTTTCTCTGGCTGATCCGTATACCATCCTGATCCGAAAGCAATTTCACAAACCGGATCAGATTATCATAATTATCCAACGGCTCTCCCATTCCCATGACGATCACATTGGATACCCGCTCTCCGGTTTCTCTTTGGATCTCATATATCTGGGACAGCATCTCTCCTGCCGAAAGATTTCTGGCCAGTCCACTCAGTGTAGAGGCGCAGAAAGTACATCCCATCCGGCATCCTACCTGGGAAGAGATACACACACTGTTGCCGTGGTGGTACTTCATCCACACACTTTCTATGTAATTACCATCTGGCAGTTTAAAGAGATATTTGGCAGTATCTTTCTTTTTTGACAATTGCTTTTTTTCAATGTGTAGAGGATTGAGCACAAACTCTTCGGCCAGTTTTTCTCTGAATTTCACAGACAGGTTACTCATTTCATCCCAGGAAAAGACCTGGTGCCCATGAACCCATTGAAACAGCTGCTTTCCTCTGAAAGGCTTCTCTTCCATTCTCTCTGCCAGCTGCTGCATCTCTCTTAGATCCAGACTTCGTATATCTTCCACAGCTTATCCTCTCTTTCTTAATCTTGCCACAAAGAAACCATCGCTTTCCATAACTCCCGGCAGCATCTGCAGCATTCCCTGTCCTGTCATTTTGTTTTGTAGTTTCTCCGGCAGATACGGATTCAGGCTTTCTGTTTCCAAGTCAAAATGTTCCGCAAGCCAGGCGACATTTTCCTGATTTTCACTGGGATTTATCGTGCATGTACTGTACATAAAAACACCACCCGGTTTCAGCATAGTCAGCGATTTTTCGCAGATCTTTCTCTGCAGCGGCACCAGTTCCTCTGCCAGCTGCAGTCCGCGATATTTAATCTCCGGCTTTTTGCCGATAATACCAAGGCCGGAACAGGGAACATCTGCAAGGATCACATCTGCTTTTAGGCAAAACTCCTTATCCTCCCTGGTGGCATCCCATACTTTTGTCTGCACCGCATCATAGCCCATGCGCTTCATATTTTCTCTGATTTTTGCCACTTTTCCTTCTTTTACATCCCGGGCACTTAAACAACTTTTTTTCTCCATCTGGATCCAGGCATGCATAGCCTTTCCTCCCGGGGCACTGCAGATATCTACCACGCAGTCTCCCGGTTTTATACCCGAACAGGCAACCGGCAGCATGGAGCTTTCATCCTGAACAAAAAAAATGCCTTCCCTGTATCCCGGCAGCAAAGAAAGATCTCTGATTCCTTTTACCCTTACAGCATCTTTCATGTAACGCCCCGGCAGTACGGTAAGACCTAGATCTTCCAACTGCTTTATCCACTGCTCCTTCTCTGCCTTCTGTGGATCCAGATGCAAGGTGATCTCTCCCTTATTTTCAAAAAACCAGCTGCCTATTTTTCCAGCTGTTTTCTTGCCGTAATTCTGGCTGAAATGATCCCATAGAGGTTTTGGCAGCGAAAGGCTGCGCCATTTTGGTCCCGGGTCCAGTTGCTCCTGCCGGCGCAGATACCCCCGCAGCACGCCATTCACAAAAGAGACCTGTCCTTCCTTTCCTGCCCATCTTATGAGTTCTGCCGCCTCATGACAGCTGACCGCCTCCGGCACCTGTTCCATATACAAGATCTCGTACATGGCCATCCGCAGTACCGTCCGGACCTCTCCATCCATTTTTCTCACCGGGATCCGGCTTACCTGATCCAGATATCCATCCAGTTCCACGGCTCTCTCAATCGTTCCGTATCCAAGGCGTTTCAAAAAGCTTTTATCTCTGGCTGCAAGGTTTTTTTCTCCCAGGATGATCTGATGAAACACCTCATTGCTGTGACCATTCTTTTCCATCGTTTCATACACAATCCGATATGCCTGTTTTCTCATCTGTCGTTTTTCCTTCCAAACAAAATGATCA
>HF998344.1:37286-49530 GCA_000433735.1 Clostridium sp. CAG:167 | reverse complement strand
TGCCGCCGCTGATGCCACATAGGTCAGTGCCGCTGCTTTTAATACTTTTTTTGCTCCTTTTGTCTCAGATGGCACTAAAATACCTGTGTCCTGCAGTATTCCAAGGGCTCTTCTGGAAGCATTAAACTCCACCGGCAGCGTTACGATCTGAAACAGCACCGCCGCACTGAACAAAATAATCCCCGCCGTAATCAACGGCTGAAAACTAAACAGAATCCCTCCCAGGATAAAAAACCAGGAAGCACCGGAACCAAAATTTGCAACCGGGACCAGTGCTGACCGGATGGAAAGGGGGGCGTAATGATTGGCATGCTGTAATACATGACCACATTCGTGTGCCGCCACTGCAATGGCCGCCACGGAATTTTGTCCATACACACTCTCCGAAAGAGCCACTTGTTTTTTCCCCGGGTCGTAATGATCTGTCAGACTGCCGGATATAGGAACAATCCGTACATCCCGGATGCCAGCGTAATCCAATATCCTCTGGGCTGTCTGCGCCCCTGTCAGTCCCGACATACTTCTTACTCTGGAAAACCAAGAAAAAGTACTTTTTACCCTGGCCGATGCAAGCATTGACAAAACAACACCCACCAGGATCAGTATATATGTGGGATCCCACATCATATAAAAGCCGTTATAGCCTCCTAAATGCATAAGCATTCTCCCTCCTCAAGATGAACCCCACGGAGAAAACTTCCGGCGTCCATCCTCTTCTTACCTTCCAACTGAACTTCCAACGCTTCCAGACAGCCATCTCCTGTCTGGATCATAAATGTATTTTTTCCTACTTTTACGATTGTTCCAGGCTTTTTATCTGTGTTCTCCGGACAGACGGATGCCTTCCAGAATTTCATTGTCTTTCCCTGTCTGCCTGAAAATGCACTTGGCCAGGAATTCAATCCTCGGATCATCCGTTCAATCTCTACCGCACTTTTTTCCCAGTCGATCCTTCCCATTTCCTTTGACAGCATTCCGGCATAAGTACTCTCATCATCCTGCTGTTTTTCCGGCTTTAACTGGCCTTTTTCAGCCGCATCCAGTGTTCTTAAAAGCAGATCACTTCCAAGGGCTGCCAACTTATCATGAAGAGACTCTCCTGTCTCATCTTCTGCAATATCCACTTCTGTCTTCAGAAGCATATCTCCTGTATCCAGTCCTTCATTCATCTGCATCGTAGTAATACCGGTTTTTTTATCACCGGAAAGGATCGCCCACTGCATCGGTGCTGCCCCCCGCCATCTCGGGAGCAGTGAAGCATGTACATTGATACAGCCATAACGAGGATACTCAAGCACCTCTTTTGGCAGAATCTGTCCAAAAGCAATGACTACAATCACATCACAGGGAATAGTCTTTAACTGTTCAATAAATTCCTGTGACCTCACTCTCTGGGGTGTATAAACCGGGATGCCTGCCTCTACAGCCACCTCTTTTACCGGTGTAAATACAAGTCTGCCACTGCGTCCTCTTGCTTTGTCCGGCTGGGTCACTACCGCTGTCACCTCATGTTCTTCGGATTCCATCAGTCCTTTTAACACCGGAACTGAAAAATCCGGTGTGCCCATAAAAACAACTTTCATGCTATTACTGTTCCTCCTCATTCGCCGTTACATCCTGCAAAGATCCCTCTACTTTGTCCACATACAACACACCATCCAGATGGTCCATTTCATGGAGCAGGGCTCTCGCCAGCAATCCTTCTCCTTTTACTGTCGTTTTCTTCATATCCATATCATATGTTTCAACTTTTACTTTCATCGGTCTGGTTACCTGTCCGGCTTTCTCAGGTACGCTCAGACAGCCTTCCATATCGGTCTGCTCACCTTTGGCATCTTTTACAACCGGGTTGATCAGAACAATGGGCTGGTCTCTCGTCTCCGACACATCAATAACAGCAATCCTTTTCAAGATTCCCACCTGTGGTGCCGCCAGTCCCACACCGTCTGCATCATACATTGTATCCAGCATATCCTGGATCAATTCCTTATTTTTTTCTGTAATTTCTTTTACTTCCTTGCATTTTTTGCGTAAAATGTCGTCTCCGATCACACGGATATTTCTAATTGCCATTCTTTTCTCCTTTTCTATCAATAACTGCTCATGGGATTGCGGTCAAACTGCACTGTGCAGTGATGAGCCCATGGCTGTGTATGGATCTGTTGTTCCAGATACTCTTTTACCTGTTCTAATTCTGCATCCTCTGTGGATTTTAAATAGAGCGTATACCGATAGCGGTCTTTTGCCTTGCTAAGCCCCGCTTCTGACGGCCCCACACAAAGGATTTCCTTTTTCTGCGCCAGTTCTTTCAGACACCGGATGCATGTCTCTGCCTGTCTTTTGTCCGGTGCCGTCACCAGCACCAGAAACATGGAAGTATAGGGCGGATATCCCGCCATTCTGCGAAAAGCCATCTCGTTGTTATAAAAAATCTCCGGATCCTGTTTTTTCACTGCTTCAATACAGTACTGATCCGGGTTATAAGTCTGAATGATCATTTCCCCCGGCTTTTCTCCCCGTCCGGCCCGGCCGCTGGCCTGCATCAGGAGGTCAAAGGTCCGCTCCTGGCACCGGTAGTCGCCTCCATACATGCCAAGATCAGCCGCCAGTGCTGCTACCAGGGTTACATTAGGAAAATCATGTCCCTTAACGATCATCTGGGTGCCAATAAGTATATCGGCCTCTCCCCGACGAAAAGGTGCCAGCACTTGTTCGTGCCCGTTTTTGCCGGTAGTGGTATCTCCATCCATACGCAAGATCCGGGCCTTTGGCACGATCTTTTGCAGCATCTCCTCAACTTTTTGTGTTCCCAGGCCAAATGCCGCAATATACGGAGAACCGCAAGATGGACACTGCTTCGGCATATATGTAGCATGGCCACAGTAATGACACACCAGCTTGTCTACATCTCCCTGATGACTCTTGTGTGCTGTCATAGATATATCACAATGGCTACATTTTATCACATATCCACAACTTCTACAAGAAACAAAGCCTGCATAGCCTCTTCGGTTCAAAAACAGCATGGTCTGTTCTCCCTGACTTAACCTCTGTCTTATTTTTTCCTGAAGAATCCTGCTGAATACGGAACGGTTTCCCTGCTGCAGTTCTTCTCTCAGATCCACTACATGAACCTCCGGCTTCCTTGCATTTTTCGCTCTGTTTTTCAATTCCAGCAATGTATAGGTTCCATTTTTTGCTGCCTCATAAGACTCCACAGACGGTGTTGCCGATCCAAGCACAACCGAAGCCCCCGCCATCTGCGCCCGGCGGATTGCCACCTCTCTGGCATGATAACAAGGCGGAGACTCACTTTTATAACTGTTTTCATGTTCCTCATCTATAACGATGAGGCCCAGATTATCAAATGGTACAAATAAGGCAGATCTTGGGCCGATAACAATATCCGCTTTTCCTTCTTTGATCCGGCAGTACTGATCGTACTTTTCTCCTTCTGACATTCTGGAATGAAGAACCGTTACACGAGTGCCCAGTGCTGCCACAAAGCGTTTTACCGTCTGTTCCGTCAATGCAATTTCCGGTATCAGGACAATGGCCTGTTTTCCCTCAGCAGTCACAGTTTTGATCATCTCTATGTACACTTCTGTTTTGCCACTTCCTGTAACGCCATACAAAAGGTATGTCTGCCGTATTCCCTGGTTGTATTCCCCGGTAAATCTTTCACAGGCAGCCTTCTGTTCTTCATTTAATATTTTTATATCCTGTCCCTGCTCTGTCATCTGCACAGATAATGGATTACGGAAAATACGCTTATCGGAAACTTCCAGAAATCCTCGCTTTTTATAACCATCTATAACAGATTTGGGAACATTATAAATGTTTCTGGCTGTTTTGGTAGTCATGGTTCCTTTTTGTTCCAGCATTCCCTGAAGGAACCGTTCTTTCGCTTTGTAATGATGTATCCGGCAGTGTTTTAATTCCCGTTGTACCTCTTCTTCATCCACAACAAAATTAAGCCAGTGTTCTTCCACTGACTTAATCTGTCTTTTCACGGGCAAAACCGTCTTTAACGCATCATTCATCGTACCGCCATACTGCCGGCGGATCCACTCCGCCAGCTGCATAAGCTGTGTTTCAATCCCGATCTCATAGGTTTTTAACGCCAGGATCTTCTTCATTTTCTCCACAGGCCATGCCGCCTGCTCCGTTATTCCCACTACAAAACCGGTCATCTCCCGGTTTCCTCTGCCAAAAGGAATAACGGCCATCATTCCCACTGCAATCGTGTCTTCCATTTCACGGGGAACAATATATTGAAAACTACGGTCTAGCGCCTCTACGGAAAGATCTACAATGATATCTGCAAACACATTGTCACTCCTTCAATCTGTGTTTTTACTGTGCTGCAATGACATCTGCCATTTCATAACGGCCTGTCTCTTTTCCCTTTAAGAATTTTGCCGCACTGACCGCGCCTTTGGCAAATACTGCCTTACTGTATGCCGTATGGGAAAAGGTTACTACTTCATCGGTTCCCGCAAAGATCACATCATGTTCTCCCACAATGGTACCTCCACGGACAGCTGACAATCCAAGTTCTTTCTTGTCCCTTTTCTGTCTTCTCTGGGAGCGGTCATAAATGTACTCATACTGGTTTCCCATGGCCTCATTAATAGAATCTGCCAAAGCCAGTGCTGTTCCGGATGGGGCATCCAGTTTCTGATTATGATGTTTTTCCACAATCTCAACATCAAATCCCTCTGTCGCCAGAACCTTAGCTGCCTCCTGCAAAAGTTTCATCAAAGTATTGATGCCAAGAGACATATTCGCTGACTTCAAAACAGCTGTCTCTTTGGCTGCTTCTTCAATCTTTACCAGCTGCTCCTCTGAATATCCCGTGGTACAAAGCACAACAGGTACCTTCTTTTCCTTGCTGTAATCTAAAAGGTCATCTAAAATCTTCGGAGTAGAAAAATCTATGATCGCATCTGCCTCTACCTGACAGTCTGCAATACTCTTAAATACAGGAAATGATCTGTCTCCTGCATCTGTCACATCCACACCGGCTACGATCTTAGCCTCTGCATCCTCTTCTACAATATTGGCTATGGTCCTGCCCATAGCACCGTTGCATCCACTCATAATAATTCTTGTCATCACTGGTTCCTCCATTTATTCATTGATCCTGCATTATTTCAATGTAATACCTGCTTTTTTCATTTCTTCTGCCAGTTTCTTGGCATGTTCCTCTTCCATCTCGGTCAATGGAAGACGCAGACTGCCAACTTCCATTCCCATCAGATTCATCGCCTTTTTAACAGGAATTGGATTTACCTCGCTGAACAGTGCTTTGATCAACGGAATGTATTTCACCTGCAGCTCACAGCTCTTCTTCACATCTCCCTCCAGATAGGATGCCACAATATCATGGGTTTCCTGTGGAAGCACATTGGAAAGAACCGAAATAACACCTTTTCCGCCCAATGACAAAATCGGCACGATCTGATCATCATTTCCTGAGTAAACATCCACATCACCATCTGCCAGATGCATCAATTCTGCTACTTCTGAAATATCACCAGTAGCGTCTTTTACTGCTACAATATTTGGTACTTCACGACACAGATCTACGATTGTCTGTGGCTGGATCCTTGTACCCGTTCTGCTTGGTACATTGTAAAGAATGATCGGTACTTTTACCTGAGATGCAATTGCTTTATAATGAGCTTTCAAGCCATTCTGAGTTGCCTTATTGTAATATGGTGTAACAAGCAAAAGTCCATCAACTCCTGCCTTTTCTGCCTCTTTTGAAAGATATACAGCGGATTCTGTGCAGTTTGATCCGGTTCCTGCAATGACAGGAATTCTTTTGTTTACCTTCTCACAGGTAAAACGGATACACTCCAGATGTTCCTCATCCGACAAAGTAGATGCCTCGCCGGTAGTTCCGCAAATAATGATTGCATCTGTGTGTCCGGCAATCTGAAACTCAAGGATTTCCTCTAATTTAGCATAATTAACAGTTCCATCTTCATTCATTGGTGTAATGATTGCAACACCTGCTCCTGTAAAAATTGACATTTTTTTCTTCCTTTCTTACTAATCAAAAAAGAGCCAGCACCTGCGTGCCAACTCTCTGAACTCTTCCATTACTGAGTAGCACTCCATCTTACAGATGACAGTCATACAGCTATTAACTATATGCCCAGAAAAAACTCGTTGCGGCAAGTTTCTTCTTCGGCGGTCAGCCCTTTCAGAAACCATCGTCCATGCCGAACATGTCAGATTTCCTACTGATGAAGCCCGCGCCTCTACCGTTAGTAATAGGATAACACCGTTGTACCAAAAGGTCAAGCATTATCTTTTTCCTGTGAAATTCTGCAAATCACATCAATGTGTGGAACAAGCGCCTCATCCAGCTGATTCCCTGTTACATACAATTTCTTGTAATCACCTTCCAGCGTCAGCAGTGACACAAGGTCTTCCTGTTCTACAATTCCCAAGTCCACAAGGCCTAAAAGTTCATCCAGGATAATGATGTCACTTTCGCCCGTTTCAATTACTTTCTTTGCAAAATTGAATCCGTTTAAAATATTTTGCTTTTCCTGTTCTCTTTCCTGTATTGACAACTCACAGTAACTTACTTCTGACTTGTCAAAACGAAAAAACTGAACTTCCGGTTCCAATCTTGATAAAATCTGAAATTCATCCGGCTCTTTTCCTTTTAAAAACTGGATGATCATGATCCTCCATCCATCCTGACAGACTCTCAGCGCCTGCCCTACAGCAGCCGATGTTTTTCCTCTGCCATCCCCATAAAAAGCCTGAATTACTTTAGTATCCATCTTTCTTTCCTTTCACTGTATCAAAATATGGACACAATTATATCATACTTTTACTTAAAATCAAATCTTTTCATCTAAAAGATCCACAATCTCTGATGCCGCTGTTACTTCATCGCTCTCTGTCACCAGATCCAGTTTGCTGACTGAGATCTCATAAGCCACACGGGTTTCTACCTGATCTTCGCCTAACTGTTTCTGATACTCTCTGCTCTGGATCCTTCCTTCCAGCTGCACATGCTCTCCTACTGAAAAGCCATCTGCATAGCGGGCATTTCTCCCCCAGCAGATACATGGAATATAATCAGACTTGCCATATGGCCGGTTAACTGCCAAAAGCAGATCCGCAATCTCTCGTCCCAGCGGTGTCTTTCTGTATACAGGTGGTTTGCAAAGGTATCCATCCAAGAAAATGTAGTTCGGTTTTTCTGATCCCTGTTCTACATCATCAATATGTACATCCCGTACAAATACAGACAATACCAGCCTGTTCCGGTTCTCCTCATGACGATTATAAGAACGGAACTGTCCTGAAGCCTCCAGATAACATCCTCTATAATCCTTCGTCACATCAATAAGCCGCTCCGAAATCATCAGCGGGATGATGTCATATACCTTACTCAGTCTCTTTACTGACAATTGAAGCATATAAAATCCCTCGCCATACACTTCGTGGCTGTATGAAAAAGTACTTACTACTTCTCCATATACATTTACCTGGTTATTCCCTAAAATCTTATCTGTCATTGTTCTCATGACCCCCTTCGTTTTTCTATCTGTCTTTGCAGATTTACTCTCTACATAAATAATATATGAGGGTAAATATTATTTTAGAACAAATTTTCATATTGTTTTTATATTTTTTTAATATGTTTTGTTTTTAATACAGAGATATTAACACACTTCTATATTTTTTGCAATACTTTTAATACACCATTTTTGCCAAAATTACCACAAATATGCAAAGCACATTGCTTCACTTCTTCTCTGGCATTCTCAACTGCATAGGTTTCCCCTGCTTTTTTAAACATATCAATATCATTTTGATTGTCCCCAAAACAGATTGTTTCTTCTTTTGATATTCCCAGTTTTCTCTGTATAAACTCTACTGCGGTTCCTTTTCCTGCATCCGAAGGCACACAATCCAGCCACTGGATCCCCGCCATAGTAAGCTTGATGCCTGGTTCCTTTTCCCAGCGTGGTCTGAAATCTTCCTTTGTCAGTTCTTCCACCCGCTTTGGATGGTATAACGATATTTTTACAATTTCATCTTTAATTTTTTTCAGATCTCCCACAGCCTCTATGTCATATTGATATCCCTCTGTCATCCAACGGTATAATTCACTGTCTTCCCATCGGCAATAAGCCCTCTTGGTACCGCAAACCATAATATCACACAATGGTATCCCAGACGCATCTTCCATAATTTCCCAGGCTTTTTCTTTTTGGATTGCCTTGGAAAATAAAAGTTTTTCGTGATCAAAAACAAGGCTTCCTCCATCACAGCCAAGGAAAATCTTATCTGCTACCGGGGCAAACATCTTTTTAACACTCTGTCTCTGTCTTCCGCTGCACACCATAAAACGAATCCCTTTATCATACAGTCTTTCAATTTCCTGAAAATATTCCGGTGACAGAAATTCAGCCCCCTGGCCATCTCCTACTAAAGTCCCATCTATATCGGATACCACAAGTTTAACCATTTATATGCCTCTTTTCTTCAAAAAAAGCCGTGCCAAATGGTTGTCACTTAGCACGACTCTTTCATATTTTGTCTTCAATAAAATTAGTTATTGATCAGTTTGTCTTCGCCATTCCAGCTGTACAATTTACGGATCTCTTCACCAACGATTTCTGATGGATGCTCAGAAGCCAGTTTTCTCATAGCTTTGAAGTGAGCCTGTCCGCCAGCTTCAGACATATCAAGCAGGAACTCTTTTGCAAAAGAACCGTCCTGAATATCGCTCAGAATCTTCTTCATAGTCTTCTTTGTCTCTTCTGTGATAAGTTTTGGTCCTGTGATATAGTCACCATACTCTGCTGTATTGGAGATAGAATATCTCATTCCTGCAAATCCACTCTGGTAGATCAGATCTACGATCAGTTTCATCTCATGGATACACTCAAAGTATGCATTTCTTGGATCATATCCAGCTTCACACAAAGTCTCAAATCCAGCCTGCATCAATGCACAAACACCACCACAAAGCACTGCCTGCTCACCAAACAAGTCTGTCTCTGTCTCTGTACGGAATGTAGTCTCAAGAACACCGGCTCTTGCACCACCGATTGCCAAAGCGTAAGCCAGAGCGATCTCCTGAGCTTTACCTGTAGCATCCTGATGTACAGCGATCAAACATGGAACACCTTTTCCAGCCTGATACTCACTTCTTACAGTATGTCCCGGTCCTTTTGGAGCGATCATTGTTACATCCACATCTTTTGGTGGAATGATCTGGTTGAAGTGAATGTTGAAACCATGAGCAAACATAAGCATATTTCCCGGCTCCAGGTTTGGCTCGATGGATTCTTTGTAAAGTTTAGCCTGCAGCTCATCATTGATCAAAATCATAATAATGTCTGCTTTTTTTGCAGCTTCCGCGGCTGTATATACCTTAAATCCCTGATCTTCGGCTTTCTTCCAAGACTTAGATCCCTCATAAAGACCGATGATCACGTCGCAACCGGACTCTTTTGCATTCAGAGCATGTGCATGTCCCTGACTACCATAACCGATTACAGCGATTGTCTTTCCATCCAATGCAGCTAAGTTACAATCATCTTGATAAAAAATCTTTGCTTCTGACATAATTACTGCCTCCTAATAAATAGTTTATTTAAAGCCTCTGCGGGTCTTTATAAAAACCCGTGGTGGTTTCACAATTTTAATGCCTGCATTAATCTGCAAAGCCTCTGGTCAGTCCTGAGATTCCCGTCCGAACCAGTTCTATGATCTCGTATCCCTCGATCAATTTAATAAACGCATCCAGTTTTGCCTGATTTCCCGTCAACTCAATCATCATAGACGTATCAGCTACATCCACAATCTTGGCACGGAATATATCTACCACTGCATTAATGGCAGGTCTCTCTTCTTTCCTTGCCTCTACTTTCACAAGAATCAGTTCACGGCACACAGATGCCTCTCCTGTAAGCTGTTTTACAGACTTAACATCTTCTAATTTATTTACCTGTTTTTCAATCTGTTCCAGAACAATACCATCTCCGGTAACAGACACAGTCATGCGGGAAAAAGCAGGATCCTCTGTCTCTCCTACCGTAAGACTGTCAATATTGTATCCCCGGCGGCTAAAAAGACCTGCCACACGGCTCAATACACCAGATGTGTTATTCACTAATATGGATAGAACTACTTTACTCATGAGTCCTCCTCCTTCTTTCTTTCAAACGCTTTAATCATTTTAACAACTACGCCGAAACTTGTCAACTCTTGAAAATGAATTTCTTAAGAGCAGCCTTATTGGTATCCAGATCCGGTACCAGACAGTCCGCACCATTAATTTTCTCACTATGGTAAGAATTTTCAATCGGGATTGCATACTGATTTAATTCCGTTGTACCCATTTCAATCAATGCCGTAATATAGGAATAAATCATGTTTTTGGAAATGTCAGTCTTCACATTCGGAAGGACCACCTGGGCCAGATCCAGCATCTCGCTTGGTGACATAGCCTTAACTTTTTTCAAAATTGCCCCGATGGTAAGTCTCTGTCTCTCAGTCCGTCCATAGTCATCTCCTTTTCCACTGGCAGTGTACACTCCCGGCAGGCGGCCGTCTGCCATTCTTTTACCATGTCGGATACGACAGTAACCCAAAGCCTGGTAACCATTTAATTTTTGTTTACCAACCTTCAGATTTCTGTATTTTTTTCGTTTAATGTAGTTTGTATTATTCAGGTTTTTGGCCTCTGACTCTGTCAGTTCAAGTGTAACACCACCGATCTGGTCAATGACATTTACAAACGCATCAAAACTCACCTCAGCATAACCATCCATGCTGATTCCAAAATTTGTAGCCAAAGTTTTATACAACAGTTTGATGCCGCCAAAGGAATACGCAGCATTTAATTTATTTCTTCCGTATCCCGGGATATCTACATACATATCTCTCATAAGGGATGTTACTTTTAACTTGTTATGCTTAATATCAATGGTCGCGATCATCATGGAATCAGAGCGTCGTTCTACATTTTTCTTGTTCTGTTCATCATTATTCTTATCTGCACCCACTAACAGGATATTTACCACTTCCGTATCCTTGTCCAGTTTGTATTTAGAAAGATCCACTTCTGACAAAGAAGAATCTTTATCATAATTGATCAGCCCCAGCATACTGTCACTTTTGTGCATCACAGTAGCTGCCAGACTTCCGATGGATACAGACGCAATCAAACCTATGACAAAAAACACTCTTGCCACAACTCTGCCTTTACTCTTTTTCCCTGCTTCTTTCATTTTTAACCTCTCTTCTGTTTATCATCGCTTATATAAGAAACATTAATCCTGCATTGCGGACAAAACCACTTTTCCAAAAACCGTACCGACACAGCCTTATCCTCCGGACAAATCCATTCGTCTCATAAAGACCGGCAAAGGCTTTTGCTGTCTTTCTCTGTTCCTCTGTCATTCTGTCCCCAAATAGCTTCTCAAAACACTGTCCCTGTGTAACCGTCTCACGGATCACATTTTTTTGTCTGGCTATTCCCTGCAGACGGCTTCTAATATAAGACCCAAAGGATTGTCCCCCGATCATATTATTTCCATGCTGCCGATATCGCAGTGTACACATCGGCACATACACGATTTTGCCGAAATGAGCACAGATTAAGGCCAGCCACCAGTCGTGAACCCGGATTTCTTCCGGAGTCTGTTCCAGATACTCTTTCACAAACCGGTTTATCATGACAGTACAACCAATACACTTATTTTCCATAAAAAGGTGGGCAGTGTCAACCTTTTTTGTATTCAAATGACTGTTTTCATGAAAACTCCCCAGGTCTTTTCCTGTCTCACTTTCAAAATTCATAGCGTCCGTATAAACAAGAACCGGAACATTTTTTGTCCTTTCTTCCTGTTCTTGCATAGCTTTTAATGTAATCTCTACTTTATCTTCCATCCACAGATCATCCTGGTCGCATAACATAATGTAGTCTGCCCGGCTTCTTTTTATACCCTCCAGAAAATTCATCACATACCCAAGATTTTTTTCATTGATATGAAGAGATAAAAAAGGATACTCCCGGCACAGTTTTTTTGCCAGTTCTACAGTTCCGTCGCTGGAACCATCATCACAGATCTCCACAGACAGATTTTTATAAGTCTGGGCTGCCAACGTTTCTACCTGCTGCCTCAAAAACTTTTCTCCGTTGTAGGAGGCCAGCACAATATGAACCTTTGGTTCCATCACGGCTTGCCCTCCT
>HF998344.1:19792-37265 GCA_000433735.1 Clostridium sp. CAG:167 | reverse complement strand
ATTCATGGACATCTTCCGTATCAGCCACAGTGGAAGTTTCTCGTATTTTTTTCCAAACCGGTATCCAAGAAATTTAAAACCGCTCTGGAAAACCAGATCCGGTATTTTATACCACTTTCCTTTTGACAAAAGATATTCAGCCGTATTTTTTACCAGACGGATTCCCTCTGACTCCGATTTCACATTTTCAAAAATTTCTTTGTACTGCTGCTGGGATACAGCCAGATCAAAATTTCTGGTAAACTGCTGCCTGTAAGTATATTTATGGGCATGAACTACTGCCGCCTCTGCCACATAAGCAATCTTATACCCTGCCTGGATCACTCCTGCTGCCATGATCATATCCTCATTGAAGATGGTGTGCAAAACAAACCCTCCCATCTCCTCATAAACACTGCGCCGATACATGGCGCACACATTGGAGCAGAAATATGTCTTTATTCCCAGTCGTTCAAGATCTGCTGCACTTTTTACATAACTTTCTGCCGGATAATTAAAATCCCTTGTATAATGCTCAATGATCCCCACTTCCCGGCTTGGAAGCTGTCTTCCATAAGCCGTGGCCACCTCAGGGTCCTCCATAGCAGAAATCATGGACTCAATCAATGTGTCCTCTGCGGGAACCGCATCCTGCGTCATAAAAAGCATAAATTCTTCTTTCGACATAGAAGCTCCCTGGTTTCTCGTTCCACCATGATCAAAACTTAGCGCATCTACTTCCGTAATAACAGCTCCGTCTGCCTGTTTTAACAGTTCATGCACCCTCTGATCTTCCTTTTCATCTCCTGTGATCGTCTGCATAAAAAACACATGAGATGGCTTTACCGTCTGATGATTCAGTCGGTGGATCAGCCGATTCAGTTTATCATCCGGTCTGTATACCGGAACAATTACATCTACCATCTTTTCTTACCTTTCCTAAGCATCCTGTTCCAGCAGACGACTGACCACTTTCACAGCCTCTCTGGCATCTGAAGAGTATCCGTCCGCTCCGATTTCATCAGCAAAATCCTGCGTTACCACAGCTCCGCCAATAACAATCTTTGCTTTTACTCCCATTTCTTTTGCCCGGTCTACAACCGTCTTCATTTCCATCATTGTCGTAGTCATCAGAGCCGACAATCCAATTACTTTGGCATCTTTTTCTATGGCTGTCTTTAAAATATCATCGGTCTCTACATCTTTTCCCAGATCAATCACATCATAACCATAATTTTTTAACATAAGAACGACTAAATTTTTGCCAATATCATGTATATCACCTTTTACGGTAGCCATAACAATAGTAGCCAGTTTTTCTCCCCGGCGCTTAGCCTCCAGAAGCGGCTCCAGAATTTCTACTGCTTTCTTCATGGTCTCTGCACTGGCAATAAGCTGAGGCAGGAAATACTTTTTCTGTTCAAATAACTCTCCTACATAATTGATGGCAGGGATCAGATGGCTGTCAATCAGCGTTTCCGGCTCCACTCCCTGTTTTAACTCTTCTTCCACCAACTGTGTGATCTTTGCATCTTTTCCTTTTACAACAGCCACATATAAAGGATGCCCGTCTATCTGGGTGGACGATCCCCCCTGGGATGCCGTTACAACTTCCGTCTTGCTTACCCCTTCGATATATCGAAGGTCCGCTTCCTCTTTGTTCAATAAAAGATCCGTAGCCAGTGCTGCATTGGTCAAAAGAGTCTGGGACGGATTGGCGATTGCCATGGTCAGTCCCTGGGAAATAGCCACCGTAAGGAACGCTGTATTCACAAACACCCTCTCCGGCAGACCAAAGGATATATTGGACAGACCACAGATCGTAGCCACTCCCAGTTCCTCCTTACAATAATGGATGGTCTCAAACACCTCAAGTGCAGCCCTCTTATTGGCTCCGATGGTAGCAACCAGACCATCTACCACTATATCCTGCGTACTAAGACCATGATCTTTGGCTGACGCCACAATCGTATCAATAATTCTTATTTTTTCATCCAGATCTTTTGGCAGTCCTTCATTGGACAATGGAAGAAGAATAAACATGGCACCATATTTGCGGGCGATCGGAATTAATTTTTCAAATTTCTCCGTCTCCAGTGAAATTGAATTGATCAGTGCTCGTCCCGGATAAATACGAAGTGCCTGTTCCACTACTTCCACATAACTGGAATCAATACTCAGAGGCACATCTACCGTCATAGTAAGTTCCTGCACTGCTTTTAACATCATTTCCTTTTCATCAATACCATTCATTCCCATATTGACATCCAGGATCCTGGCACCTTTTTCCACCTGTTCCTCTGCCATTTCCACGACCAGATCCAACTGTCCCTGGCGAAGCTGCTCCTGTAATGCCTTTTTACCGGTAGGATTGATCCTTTCTCCCACAATGGTAAATGTACCATCCAAGGAAATAGATGTCACATTTCTCTCCGTCGTCAAAGTTCTTTCTCTGGCTGGAACCAATGGTTTAAACATCTGCTCTTTCAAGGCTTCTTTCAGACAACAGATATGCTCCGGTGTCGTACCACAACATCCACCTAACACGGTAGCTCCTGCCTCTGCCAGTTTTTTCATTGCCCGGGCAAATTCATCCGGTCCCATATCATACACAGTCTCTCCATCTACCAATGCCGGAAGACCTGCATTGGGCTTTACAATAACAGGAACTTTAGCATACCGCTTCATGCTTTTTACGGCATCCACCATCTTGTCCGGCCCGGTGGAGCAGTTAATTCCTACTGCATCCACTCCCATTTCCTGTAAAACCACCATAGCCGTTTCGGGACTGGTACCATACAAAGTTCTTCCATCTTCTTGAAATGTCATGGTAACAAAAACCGGCAGATCACAGCTTTCTTTTACCGCCAGCACCGCTGCTCTTGCTTCTTGAAGACTCATCATAGTCTCAATAACAAAACCATCTACACCGGCTTCTACCGAAAGTGTTACCTGCTCTTTATATATATCAACCAGTTCTTCAAAAGGCATAGTACCCAGGGGCTGGATCTGAAGTCCCGTCATAGATATATCTCCCAGGACATAGATCTTTCTATCCGTCCGGCTTTCTTCTACTGCCTGTTTTGACAAACCTACCAGTTTTCCTACATATTCCCGCTGCTTTGCTCCCAGACCGTACTCATCTAATTTCACTCTGGTGCTGGTAAAAGTAGGTGCATACACAGCATCGGATCCTGCCTCAATATATTTTTTCTGCAAATCAATAAAAATGTCCGGATGGTTTAAGATCCACTGTTCCGGACATTCCCCGCTCTTCATTCCAGCCTTCTGCAGATTGGACCCTGTAGCTCCATCCAGAATAAAAAAGTCTTCTTGTATCTGTTTTCTCAACTCTGTATTACTCATATAAGCCTCTCTCATTCAATATTTTTATGGGAATTTAATTCATTCCCATAAGAATATCATGAATCAAGGACTTTTGCAAATTCTTCTGCCATAGATTTCTTACATACGAATCCCAGATCTGCCAGTGTCTTTTCCAAAGCTTCCAGCATGGCTGCCACCTCATCCTTTCTGGCATTATTTCCCATATGCCCCAGACGGATCACCTTTCCGGCCAGCACATCAAAACTTCCTGAGATCAGTATTCCATATGTTTCTTTCATATGACGGATAATATCTGTATCTTTCATTCCTTCCGGAACCCGGATCACTGTTACCGTGTTGGCATCTCCAAAATTTAAATACAGTGAAAGCCCTGCTGCCGTTACTGCCTGTCTGACAGCCTGTGCTATCTTTTCATGCCGCGTGATTCGTTCCGTATCCTCCTGCACCAATCTGACTGCTTCCTCCAGACCATTAATATCACTGGCCGGCATAGTATACGGAAACCACTTTTCTTTTTTGTAATTTTTAAAGGTCAAAAGATTGCAGTAAAAAGATGCCACTGGCACTTTACGATGTTCCATGACTTCCATGGCTTTATCACTAACTGTTACAAACGCCAGTCCCGGAGGAGCCGACAATGCCTTCTGGGAGCCTCCACAGATCACATCGATCTGCCAGTCGTCTACCTTAACCTCCTGGCCAAACATAGCTGCCACAGAGTCCACTACTGTTAAAATCCCGTACTTTTTCAGCAGCGGACAGATGCTTTCCAAATCATTCAAAACACCACTTGGTGTATCACAGTGAACTACGGTAGCATATTTGTACTCATGGTCTTTCTCGAGATACGCTGCCAAAGCCTCTGCCTGTACCGGTTCATGATAATCCACCGTATACAGAACAGGTTCACCGCCATATATTTTTACAAAATCAGCAAATCCTTTTCCGAAAATACCATTATCGATGACAAGCACTCTGTCACCCGGCTCTGTCAACGAAGCACAAGCTGCCTCTAATCCAAGAATGCCTTCACCATCTAAAATGTAAGTTTCATTTTCAGTATTTAAAAGTTCTGAAATATGACCGCATACGCTGGCATACTGCTCCACAAAATCCGTATCCACATCCGGATTGCCAAAAACTCTGCTTCTGGCCTCCATTACTGTTTCCGGCACCATGGTAGGTCCCGGGGTCATCATCTTATACATACCGTATTTCCTCTTTTCCTAGTTAGTATTTCCATAATCTTATTAAAACTCTGGTCCCATGCAAACTACCAGTTCTCTTCTTTTTTACCATGCCAGTTACATTCTTTCCAGTGACTGTTTCCAGCCTCTCCGGAGCAATTCCGGTGTATGTTCCAAATGAGCATAGTCATTAAACCGTTCCAGAAAAAACAGGTCTCTTTTCTCATCGTATAAAATTTCAGTGATAGAAGTATTCTCCAGATCAATGCCGTACTTCAGTTTGTGTCTCTGTTCCGTTCCTGTTATACAAGCGCACAAAGAACGGATCACACCACCATGGGTCACCACAGCTGTTACTTCTTCCGGCTCACTACATATTTTTCTGATCACAGGCATAGCCCGTTCCACAACATCCTGCCCGCACTCACCACCATCCGGATAAGGAATATCCTCTTTGTGGGTAGAACGCTGTTTTTTGTACTCCCCATACACTTCGCTGATCTCTTCCTAGGGTTTAGCGGTAAAAACGCCAAAATCTACTTCCTGTATAAACGGAAGTTCCTGTATGGGGATCTGAAGAAACTCATTTAAAATCTGTGCCGTTTCCCTGGCCCGGATCAAGGTAGAATGATAAATCTTCTGTATCCCATATCCAGCCAGTCTGGGACCTAAAAGCTCTGCCTGTTTTTTCCCCTCTTCTGCCAGTGGCACATCCACATTGCACAAAGTACTGTTCTGTCTTCCATGACGTATGAGATAAATCCTTTTCATATGATTTCCTCTTTTCTTGTTGGTTTTCTCTCATTATACGAGGGAAATCCTGCGGAGTCAAACAGACTCCTGACATGGCTGTAATACTTCCGTCCCATGGCAATCTCCACTCCTTCTGCTACAACAAAACCATATGTAAAATTCACCTGCTCTATTTTGTGCCTGTTTACGATGGTGGAACGATGACACTGAACAAAATTTTCTGCGTAGAACTTGGCATACTCCTGCAGGACCATATAAGGTATCTCATATGTTTTCTCTTTGGTAACTACATAACCGGTCCTGTTTTGTTTTAATATGTATATAACTTCCTCAACCGGCACATAACTGTTTCCTTTCTGGCCTTTGATCAAAATAAACTGCTGGTTTTTTTCTTCCCACCGGCTGCTGACAAGCGGAAATACAATACGGATATAATCTTCCTCTGTCAAGGGTCTTACCAGGTACTCATAGCAGTGAATATCTCTTCTTGCCCACTCTTCCAGGTGATTATCCTCTGCCACCACCACAACCGGAATCAAGCCATATCCAGGCACCCCTCTCAGCATTTCTCCAAAAGTTCTGGCACACTGAGTATTTTCTTCCGTACAAAGCAAAACCATTTTATAGTTTCCTCTTTCCAGTTCTTCCAGGGCTTCCTTTATCTCGTGGACCACATAGATCCCCGGGTGCAGCACCCCCTTTGCAGTCTCCTTTTTTTCGCTATAGATCATTACCTCCCGTACCACTGTTCTCCTCCCCTAGTCTTTCAATTTTGTCTTGCAGTAATCAAGCAGTTCGCACACCAGTGCATTCTTATCCTCCGGTTCATATGTAATACCGCAGTCCTCTTCCTCTCTGTTGCTCTTTCCTGTAAGCAGATACAGCGGATCCACTCCCAGTCTTGTGTACATTAATAAAATTTTTTTTACATCAATTCCATAAATTCCCCTTTCCAATTTGCGATAATGTCCATCGCTGATTTCCAGCAGTTCCCCCATTTCAAAATAATCGTATCCAAAATCCAACCGGATCCTCCGGAGGCGTCTTCCGATTATCTCGTTTTCAACATATACCATATACCTACTCCTTTTCTATTATTCTCTGATAATACTTATTGTATCAATTTTCCCTCCAAAAAGGAAGTTCGCAGGACGACTTTATTTTACAAACCTCGACTTTTCCCCATTTTCTGCTATTTAAAATGACCAATTGCCATTTTTTTACTCTTTATAGTAGTTTTTACTCTTTTTACATTAACTACTATAGTATGTTGCGCAATTTTGTGTAAGTTTATAAAATAAAACCAATACAAAAAGGAGAATGGGATGACAAAGCAGAAATTTTTATATCAATTGGGCATGTGCATCCGAAAATACAGACAGCTGGCCGGCATGTCCCAGGAGAAACTTGGCAGTGTGATTCATTATGACAAAAACACTATCGGAAAAATCGAACGAGGCGAAACAGATCTGAAAATATCCACTTTATTAAGCATTTCCAGCGGACTAAACACTTCTTGTTTCAGGATTCTGAAAGAAGCAGACACTTTTTCCATGGATTCTTACGACGCAACAAAAGAATATGATTACCTGCGTCTTTACCAATACTGCCGAAAGTTGTCGCCGGAGCAGTTCAATCTTGTATGTAATGCGGCACATCTCTACGCAAAAGATAACGAAAAATAATTAATTCCCGGCAAGAACCCCTGCGATCACTTCTGCCAGAGGAGACGCAGCGTTTTTTGCCTCTTCTACTGTATTGTTCTCATTTCCCAGTTCGATCAACAGACTCCGTTTCCGCAAATGAAGATTATAACGGTATCCTTTTAGATAAATTGGTTTAGTAAAGCCCGGATAACGTTCCATAGCCAGACATTTTAACTGCAGGCTGAACGCCAGATTATCTGTCAGGTTTTCATTATACAAATAAGGGATCGGCCCGTTTTTAGACCTGCTCATACCATTGAAAAACATCACAATGGCACATTTTTTTCCGTTGATCGTCGTATAAGTATGTTTTCCCTTTCCCACAGAATCTCTGTGAAGATCGATCACAACCTGAATGGAAGGGTTCTTTTGCAAAATCTTTTCTACTGATGCCAACGCCTGATTATATGCAAGGCTTCGATCCAATCTTCCCTGAACCAGATCATATTTTGTTCTATCATGAATCACCCCATATCCTTTCTTTTCCAATGCTTTCGTCAGTTCGTCCCCCACACCGATCACTGAATCGCTTTCTTTTTTTGTACTGTCAGCAAAGCCTTCTGAGGCTGCATGAGTATGATAAATAAGTACCTGTTTTTTCCCCGGCTCTTTTACCAGTTTCATATTTGCCCCCAGTAGTTTTTCCACCTGAAACTGCTTTTTTGTAACTGAAGTAGTAGAATCCACAATATAAAAATTCTGCAGAAGATAACCGGAGTCCTTTGTTTTTTTCAATTTCTCCACTCTGACATCTTCCTGTTTTTTTACTTCTTCCTGTTTTACCGCCGCCGAAGTTTCCACCGTCTGCTCCTCCAGCACATCAAACCGCTGTTTGTCCCATTCTGTCTCTCTCTGGTTTTCAAGGCATATCTGCTCATATGACAGGTTTTCCTCCACACATTGAAAATAACTTTGTCCTCCTAAAAGTTCTCCCATCAGGTCCCTGTCTTTTACCGGTTCCCTGAAAAAGATAAGAGTCTGTCTCAGCAGACCTGTCCCAATCCCCCGTATCCAGGACACTGACGGCATATATGCCGCTCCTGCAAACGCCGTTATCAAAGCCACTCCCCCAGCAATCATTCTCAATTTTTTCTTCATAGACATCCTCCCGTTATTAGATTATATGAAAAACTTCTGCTTTTAAAACACCTCGTTTAAAACAGCCGCCAGCATAATACTGATATGGTGTATACACTCATCAATATTTTTAGGTGTCACAACAAAATCATTCTGATTTTCTTTCATCAGATCCTCTAAAAAACCGTGAATCTCTTCCTGGGAAAAAGCCATCTTTTTCAAAGCCGATTCTACACAATCCCGGATAATGGTCTGGGATGCTACAACAGTGGGTACACCTACGGCAAAAACAGGCACACCAAGAGTTTCTTCATTCAGAACAGCCCTTTTATTCCCTATACCCGCTCCCGGTGTAATGCCAGTGTCGGTAATCTGCACCGTAGTACACAACCGGTCTGCTTCCCTCGCCATCAGTGCATCAACAACCAGTACACAGTCCGGTTTGGTAGCTGACACGATCCCGTACAGAACTTCCTGCGCCTCCATTCCTGTCTGCCCCATAACTCCCGGTGCAATAGCACTGATCCCCTTCTTTTGTCCGTCATCATATAAATGTCTGGTTACTATCAACCGGTCTATCGTTTCCGGCCCCAGGGAATCCGAAGTGATCTGTCGGTTTCCTACCCCTGCCACCAGAACCGATTGAATCTTTCTCTTTCCCAAAATTTCCCTTAACTCCTGGCACACCGCCTCTTTTAACGCACTTTCCTTTTGGATTTCTTTCCTGGATTCCATCGTCACATAAATCCCCACCGGCTTCCCCATAGCCTTTTCTCCCTCTTTATCTAAAATTTCTACAAAAGTTGTCAGAACTTTTCCATCTGCGCTTCTTTTTTTTCTTAATACCACTCCCGGCACTTCTACCTGATTTTCCTCAAACTGTTCCTGCACCTCCAGGGCCAGATCCGTATTTTGAAAATCCATGTTATCACCTCACTGCAATATTTAACATTACTTTTCCCAAAAATCCTTGACATATTCCCATGTTTATACTAAAATAATCAAGTATGTTTGTATTGCCGTCCGTGTCCGTGCCGTACAAACAGGTAAAGATTGATTATTATATACGATGGAGGTGCTTGAATTGGCAAATATTAAATCTGCAAAGAAAAGAATTCTTGTAACAGAAAAAAGAACAGCAAAGAACAAATCTGTTCGTTCTAAAGTTAAAACAGCTGTCAAAAAGGTAGACGCTGCTATCGCTGCTAACGATAAAGCTGCTGCTGAAGCTGCTTTGAAAGTTGCTGTATCCGAATTAGATAAAGCTACTAAAAAAGGTATTTATCACAAGAATACAACTGCAAGAAAAGTTTCCAGAATGACAATTGCTGTAAACAAACTTGCTTAATCATGTAGAGGGCAGTCGTACTGCTACTACCATTCAACCCGTCGAATGATATAGAGAAGTCTGATTTCTGAATTTATTTTGAAATCAGGCTTCTTTTTTTCATTTTAACCATTGTATATTTTACATAAATTTATTATAATGTATTAGATATCATTCAGTTTATATCAACAAAAAAGAAAGGAGAAAACTGTAATGTTAAAGAATCAAAACACCAGACGCCTGGTTGCTTTGGGTATGGCATCTCTCATGGTGCTTTCTTCCGCTTTTGTAAGTGATGTCAAAGCGGATGCAGCAAGTAAAAAAGCAGTCAAGCGCGTCACGCTGAAAATCGGTAAGAAAAAAGTAACAAAGAAGACCGTTACTCTTGCCAAAGGAAAATCAGCTACTTTGAAGGTAAGCGTTTCACCTTCCAAAGCCAAAAAGTCTGTTTCCTTTAAATCCAGCAAGAAATCCGTTGTTTCCGTTTCCAAAAAAGGAAAACTGAAAGCAAAAAAAACCGGTACAGCTAAAATCACCGTAACTGTAAAAGGAAAAAACAAAAAGTCAAAGAAAACATGGGTTAAGGTAAAAGTAAAGGCAGCTGTTAAAAAGACAACTACTACGGCCGCTAAAACTACCGCTACCCCAACACCAACAGCTACAGCTACTCCTGCACAGGACAAGGACCCTTATTACACACCGGGTCCTACCAGAGCTCCTTGTCCTACCAGACCTCCTTTGCAGTCTTACACAGCCAATGTAAACCCTATTACACAGGCTAAGTACAAATCCGGTATGCCTTTCTACGGCGGAGATCCATCCATCTTAGTCGATGGTGATACTGTATACCTGTATGTAGGCCATGATACATCTGTAGGTGAGTCTTATAACATCATCGACTACAGTGTATACTCTTCCAAAGATTTGAAAAACTGGGATTATCACGGTCCTGTCTTCACAACTGAGGACATTTCCTGGGCTAATGACCAGATCAGCGCCTGGGCAGGACAGGTTATGGAACGCCACGGAAGATATTACCTGTACTACTGTACATGGGATAGCACCAGCAAGGGCAAACAGTCTATCGGTGTAGCCGTAGCCGACAACCCAACCGGACCGTTTAAAGATATCGGAAAACCATTAGTAAAAGGTACTTTGACAGAGCCTGAAACCTCTGGCTGGAACGATATCGACCCTACCGCCTGGATTGAAACAGACAGCAAAGGTGTTGAGCACCGCTACCTTGCATGGGGCAATGGAAAATTGTATGTCTGTGAGTTGAATGAAGACATGGTTTCCATCAAAGACTTAAATGGTGACGGAAAGATCACTGCTACTGAAAAAGATACAAATGGTGACGATGTAGCTGTAGATTCACCATTGTATGGTGATATCATCTGTAAGAAATCTCCTACTTCTTACACGGAGGCACCTTGGATCTACCGTCGCAAAGATGCCAACGGAAAACCTTACGGCAAGTATTATCTCTTCTACGCTTATGGCTGGAGAGAGCAGATGGCTTATACAACAACAGACGATCTTTTGACAGGAACTTTCGAGCCTGGAAAGATTATCATGGAGCCTGCCGCTACTTCTAATACAAACCATATGGCAGTCTTTGATTTCAAGGGCAAGACATACTTCATCTATCACAATGGTATGCTGATGGGTGGTTCCGGATTCCGTCGTTCTGCTTCGATTGCAGAAGTACATTTTAACGAGGACGGTTCCATCAATTACATCCCAGAAACCGCTGCCGGTATCAACGGTACTACCACTACCATTGCAACTACCGCCGGCGACACACTGTACCACAGCCACTTCAATAACAGCATTTCCGACAGTGATTATCCATATCTGAAGATTGCTGTTTCTACAACAGCTACCAATGATACACTGGATTCCCAGTGGGTTCTGGTTCCTGGTAAAGCAGATACATCTAACGCTGAGTATGTATCCATCCAGTCCGAGAACAAACCTGGTCTGTACCTGACAGCCAACAGCAACAAAACTGTCACACTGGCTCAGGATGCTGTCTACAAAAAAGGCGTACCTGTAAGTGAAGTCGGCAAAGCACAGACCTTCAAAAAGGTAGCTGCTTTAGATGGTACAAAAGGTGCTTATTCTTACGAGAGCGTAACACAGCCTGGTCTGTACATTACTGCCGGTGCCAAAGGATTAACTTTGACAAATGGCGCTGACACAGCAGCTGTTTCCTTCAAAGAGACATCCGATGCTATGAACAAATCCATCTCTGCTGAGCAGTTCAACGCAACGATTTACAAACTGCCATTGGCAGACACTTCTTTAAACTAATTTGATGGGAGCCGATGATGAAAAATACCGATTATCTTTCATGGGATCAGTATTTCATGGGTATAGCCATTCTCTCCTCGATGCGGAGCAAGGACCCTCACACCAGTGTGGGGGCCTGCATCGTAGGGGTTGATAACAAGATTTTATCTGTTGGCTATAACGGAATGCCCAGAGGATGTTCCGATGATGAATATCCATGGGACAGAGAAAACGAAGATCCTTTACAGACAAAATATCTTTATGTATGCCATGCAGAACTAAACGCTCTGTTGAATTATACCGGCACGAACTTACAAGGAGCCAGGATTTATACAACCCTGTTCCCCTGCAACGAATGTACGAAGGCTCTGATTCAGTCCGGCATCAAAGAGGTAATCTACATGGAAGATAAATACGCCATGACCCCTTCTGTGATCGCATCAAAAAAAATGATGGAATCCGCCGGTGTTACCTGGCGCCCTTATGAATCTTCCTCCCAAAAAATCCAGTTTAAACTATAATCTATAAGAAACGCAAAATGGGATTGTCCTCAGGACAGTCCCATTTTATTTTTAACATCACTCTTAAATTTCGTCCACTCTTTTGGATTTTCCACAAAATACTTAGGGCAGTTTTTACCCGTTACATCATAATGTCGAATCACATCTCCTTCTGACAGGTCATACTTCAGACAAAGGTACGCAACCAGTTCCACCACTGATTTATATGTAGCCTCTGTAAACTTTCCGCTTTGATCCGGATGACAACACTCAATGGAAATGGTATCTGCATTTCGGTTATTGGATGCATACGCAATTTCATTCAGTGGAACACACTGAACGATCTGCCCCTGCAGCCCCACAATAAAATGACTGCTGGCATAGGTGCTCTGAGCCTTTGTTTTGCCTTTATTTGCTTTAGAAAGACTGTTAAAGTAATTTCTATTATCTAAGGCATTTGTCCCCGGATTAGCCGTATAATGCACCACTACGCCCTTTACCTTTTTAAGGGCAATTCCCGGTCTTGAATACGGGTTAACATCTAACAGTTTTGTTTCAATGGAAAGCTTTGGCAGATTTTTTTGCCGTGCTGCTTTCTCTGCTTCCTGATTTTTTTGCCAAAAATAAGCCACCAAGCCGCAGCACAACAATATAAAAACTGCTGTGCCACTGACAAGCAGCGCACAGCGAGTTCTTTTTTTCTTTGTTCTTTTTCGATTACTCGACACTATAGTTTGGAGCCTCTTTGGTAATGTGAATATCATGAGGATGGCTTTCTTTCAAAGAAGCAGCAGAGATCTTCACGAATTTTCCATTCTCTTTCAGCTCTTCAATGGTCTTTGTACCACAATATCCCATACCGGAACGGATACCACCGATCAACTGGAATACAGTATCTTCTACCAGACCTTTATATGCCACACGGCCTTCAACACCCTCTGGCACCAATTTCTTGGCATCCTGCTGGAAATAACGGTCTTTACTTCCGTTCTCCATAGCAGCGATAGATCCCATTCCACGGTAAACTTTATATTTTCTTCCCTGGAACAACTCAAATGTTCCCGGACTCTCATCACATCCGGCAAAAATACTACCCATCATGCAGACATTTGCCCCGGCAGCAATTGCTTTTGTCATATCTCCGGAGTACTTGATACCACCGTCCGCAATGATCGGAATACCATATTTCTTAGCCACTGCATAACAATCCATAATAGCTGTTATCTGCGGAACACCAATACCGGCAACAACACGGGTAGTACAGATAGATCCCGGTCCGATACCAACTTTAACGGCATCTACACCAGCCTGGATCAATGCCTCTGTGGCCTCTCCGGTAGCTACATTTCCTGCTATGATAGCAAGATCCGGGTATTTTTCACGAACCATCTTTACAACCCGGAGTACATTGGCAGAGTGGCCATGAGCTGTATCAATAACAATCACATCCACCTTGGATTTTACCAGTGCATCTACACGGTCCAGAATGTTAGCTGTTACACCTACACCGGCACCGCACAACAGTCTTCCCTGCTTGTCTTTGGCAGAATTTGGATATTTGATCTGTTTTTCAATATCCTTGATGGTGATCAATCCGCTGAGATTTCCATCTTTATCTACAATAGGAAGTTTTTCTTTTCTGGCTCCGGCAAGGATCTTCTTTGCCTCGTCCAGTGTAATTCCCTCCGGCGCCGTGATCAATCCTTCGCTTGTCATACACTCTTTGATCTTTTTGCTAAAATCTGTTTCAAACTTCAGGTCACGATTTGTGATGATACCTACCAGTTTTTTTCCTTCTGTGATCGGTACACCTGAAATTCTGAACTTAGCCATCAGATCGTTGGCATCTCCCAATGTATGTTCCGGAGAAAGATAAAACGGATCTGTGATAACACCATTTTCAGATCTTTTTACCTTATCAACTTCCTCAGCCTGCTCCTCTATAGACATATTTTTGTGGATAATACCGATTCCACCCTGTCTTGCCATCGCAATCGCCATACGATGCTCTGTAACTGTATCCATTCCTGCACTCATCATAGGAATGTTTAACTCAATGTCCTTTGTCAAATGTGTCTTAAGACATACTTGATTGGGAATCACTTCCGAATATGAAGGTACTAATAACACATCATCAAATGTAATGCCATCACCAATAATAGTTCCCATTTTTATCTTCCTCTCTTTCTTGTAATGTATTTAATCCATTTTATCCGAAAACAAAAAACTTGTCAATATTTCAGTTGATTTTTCTTAATTAGTTTCTTCTCTGAATTTAGATCAAAAAAAGAGCTATCTGCCACAGACTGCCTCTATTCGGCCACGGCAACAGATTGCTCTTTTTTAATATTATCTAAGACCTTTTCACTTCACAATGTTAGGACATTTGTCCTTCATCATCTTGAGCATTTTTTCATTAGGCTCAAAACGGATCAGCACCTTGCTCTCCTGCTTTGGCAGTCTGGTAGCAATTCCGTACAGATGTGCTTCCTGACGGCCGGACGAAAAATCTTTCACCGGAAGATGTCTGTAACCATCCAGTGCTTCCGATCCCAAAGGTGCCACCACATCTGCGTTTTCCAGTTCGATACGCAATATGTGTTTTCTCTTCTCGCCACCTTTGATCAAATCAAAATCAAGCTGTCCGTCACAAAAAACATATTCCCATTCTTTCCTAAATCTCGGCCAGTACCACACCAGAAATCCAGCCAGTGCCACTGCCACGATCATTACATAGCGGACTCCCATAAAACTGAGGGCGAACAACGCCAGTATAACAATAATGCACAGTGCTTTTGTCAAAATCGAGGAAATGCTTGTTTTTACTTTTGCATTCGCCTCTGCGTATGATTGTTCCATGAAATTCTCCTGTTCTGTTTGTTATTGGGAATTACATCATTCCCATGCCGCCGGCACCACCTGCTGGCATAGCCGGAGCATCTTCCTTTATATTAGCAACAACAGACTCAGTTGTCAACAAAGTAGATGCCACGCTGGTAGCGTTCTGCAAAGCACTTCTTGTTACTTTGGCAGGATCCAGGATACCATTTTCTACCATATTTACATACTCTTCTGTCAATGCGTTAAATCCAAATCCAGGCTCTTCAGATCTTACGCGGTCAATAATAACTGAGCCTTCCAATCCTGCATTTTCTGAAATTCTGCGAAGAGGAGCTTCCAATGCTTTCAAGATTACATTGGCTCCTGTCTTTTCGTCTCCTTCCAGTGCATTTACCAATTTGGCAACTTCCTTGCTGGCATGGATATAAGCAGAACCGCCTCCTGCGATAATTCCTTCTTCTACGGCTGCTCTTGTAGCTGCCAGAGCATCTTCCATACGAAGTTTTGCTTCCTGCATCTCTGTCTCTGTAGCTGCTCCTACACGGACGACTGCTACACCACCGGACATCTTAGCCAGTCTCTCCTGAAGTTTCTCACGGTCAAAGTCAGATGTTGTCTCTTCGATCTGAGCTTTGATCTGAGCAATACGAGCCTGAATATCTTCTTTGCTTCCTTCACCATCAACAATAATGGTTGTTTCTTTTCCAACTTTTACAGACTTAGCTCTTCCTAACTGATCCATGGTTGTCTCTTTCAGATCCAGTCCCAGTTCTTCAGAAATCACTTCTCCGCCAGTCAGAACAGCAATATCTTTCAGCATCTCTTTACGGCGGTCACCATATCCAGGTGCCTTTACTGCTACTACATTGAATGTACCACGAAGTTTATTGATAACCAGTGTACTAAGTGCCTCTCCCTCTACATCTTCAGCAATGATAAGGAGTCTTGCACCAGCCTGTACAACCTGCTCCAGCAATGGAAGGATTTCCTGGATATTGGAAATTTTCTTATCTGTGATCAAAATGTATGGGCTTTCCAGCTCTGCTTCCATCTTATCCATATTCGTAGCCATATAAGCGGACAGATATCCACGGTCAAACTGCATACCCTCTACCATATCCAATTCAGTCTGCATTGTCTTGGACTCTTCAATAGTAATAACACCATCGTTAGAAACTTTTTCCATGGCATCTGCTACCATTTCTCCTACTTTTTCATCACCGGCAGAGATAGCAGCTACTTTTGCAATCTGCTCTTTTCCTGTCAGTACTGAGCTCATATTTTTGATTGCTTCAACAGCTGTATCAGTAGCTTTCTTCATTCCTTTACGAAGGATGATCGGATTGGCACCTGCAGCCAGGTTCTTCATTCCCTCATTGATCATAGCCTGTGCCAGTACGGTAGCTGTTGTTGTGCCATCTCCTGCCACGTCATTTGTTTTTGTTGCAACTTCTTTTACAAGCTGCGCACCCATATTTTCAAACGGATCTTCCAATTCAACTTCTTTTGCAATAGTAACACCATCATTTGTAATAAGTGGTGCGCCAAAAGATTTATCCAAAACTACATTTCTTCCTTTTGGTCCAAGTGTTACTCGTACTGTATTGGAAAGTTTATCAACACCAGCCTCCAGTGCGGCTCTCGCTTCTGCGCCAAATTTAATTTCCTTTGCCATTTCAAAGACCTCCTATATTATTCTACTACTGCCAAAATATCATTCTGACGAACAATGATATATTCTTCGCCGTCTAATTTCACATCAGTTCCTGCATATTTGGAATAAATTACTTTATCTCCAACTTTGACTTCCATCTTTATTTCTTTTCCGTCAACCATGCCCCCCGGACCAACTGCTACGATCTCAGCCTGCTGTGGTTTCTCCTGTGCCTGTCCCGGTAATACGATACCTGACTTTGTTGTTTCTTCTGCATCCAGCTGTTTCAATACAACTCTGTCACCTAATGGTACTAATTTCATTTATATTTCCTCCATTCTTATTTGTATTTGCCTTTTTGTTAGCACTCATTTTAATCGAGTGCTAAACTCATTGGCTTTATAATAAAAAAAAATGAAAATAAATGCAACATTACTTTTTAAGTAAAATGCACTATATTCTTATATATTCTTTTATATACTCATTTATTCTCTTTTTTTCTCATTTTTTCAATTAAGACAGATAAAAAGAAGGCCTCAGATATGTACTCCATACCTGATTCCTCCTTCGTGTTTAAAATCACTTTTATTTCTGTATATGTTTCTGAATCGATTCCTTCAGATCCAGTGCTTTATCTTTCACTCTTGACGGCGTAGCACGGTCACCCAAAAGCTGATTCACATGTCTGGATGCCTTCTGGAACTTTCCAATACGATATGCTACTTCTCCCATTAAGAGATCCAGAGTAAACCGGTCCATTCCACACATCGGAAAATCTTCTTTGGAATACGCTGCCTCAAAACCAT
>HF998344.1:0-19746 GCA_000433735.1 Clostridium sp. CAG:167 | reverse complement strand
TCTTCCTTCATCAGACTGATCTTGTCTTTCTCCGGCAGCTGTCCACTTTTTTTCAATTCATTTCGCTTATCGCGGACCAGCCATGCAAGTTTCAGACAAGTGTAAGCCTTCTCACTGTTTTTTCCCTGCTTTACCACGGTACAAAGCAGCGCCATCTTGTGGCGGAGAATAGCATCATCATAACTGTACTCGTCTTCCGGTTCTTCCGGTTTCACAAAATTAGCCGATATCTTCTCCTGAATATTTTTGATCTGTCTTGGCATCAAAAAATCGAAATTAGAAGACAAGGCACTGTATCCACACTTCGGACACATAACCGCATCATACTTCAGTGAATCTATCTCTTTGTAGATCGGCTTCAAATCTGAATCCGCCCCCAAAAGATGCACCTTTCCGCCCCGGACACTCTTTACCTTAAACTCTGTGTCACAGGCAGGACAAGTATAAGTCTTGTCAAACAAAAAGTCTGATTCCTTGATTACCTCTTCTTGTTTTTCTTCCTGATTGGCCTTTTTCTGAACTTCGTCCTGCGCATAGATCTCTACATGATCTGCACCTTTCAATCCAAGACTTTCAAGGCCTGAAAAAATATTACCCATTCTTCTACCTTCTTTTTCTATTTTATAGGGCGATAAGAACTCTTCAATGAAACAATACGGTTGAACACCTGATGATCCGCCGTTGTATCTTTATTGTCCACACAGAAAAATCCTGTTCGCATAAACTGGAACTTATCTTCTGGCTTAGCTTCCGCCAGTGCCGGCTCAATATAACATGAATCTAATACAGTCAGTGAGTTTGGATTCACATTGATCGTACCGTCTTCATTATAAACACCTTTTTCTTCGTCTACAATGTTTTCATAGAGACGGACTTCCGCCGTTTTGGCAGTCGGTGCCGCAACCCAGTGAATAGTTCCTTTTACTTTTCTTCCGGTAAATCCCGAGCCACTCTTAGTCTCCGGATCATATGTGCAATGAACTACTGTTACATTGCCTTCTTCATCAGTTTCGTATCCGACACACTTTACAAAATAAGCACTCATAAGGCGCACTTCATTGTCTGGGAACAAACGGAAATATTTTCTTGGCGGTTCAATCATAAAATCGCCTCTCTCAATATAAAGTTCTCTGGCAAACGGAACTTTTCTCGTTCCCAGTTCCGGATTTTCCTGATTGTTTGGCACATCCAGATATTCAACCTCTCCCTCCGGATAGTTATCGATCACTAACTTAAGAGGATCTAAAACCGCCATCATACGAGGCTCACTCATCTTCAAATCCTCACGGATGCAGTACTCTAACATAGCATAATCTACAGAACTGTTGGACTTTGATACTCCACACAATTCCATAAACCGGCGGATAGAAGATGCCGTATAACCTCTTCTTCTCAAGGCAGTAATGGTAACCAGACGAGGATCATCCCAGCCGTCTACAATACCATCTTCTACCAGTTTCTTAATGTATCTCTTACCAGTCACAACATTGGTCAGATACATCTTCGCAAACTCGATCTGTCGAGGTGGATTCTCAAATTCACACTCTTTTACAACCCAGTCATATAGCGGACGGTGATCCTCAAACTCCAGTGTACAGATAGAATGAGTAATTCCCTCCACAGCATCTTCAATCGGATGGGCAAAGTCATACATCGGATAAATGCACCACTTGTCTCCTGTATTGTGATGATGAAGATGAGCTACACGATACAAGATCGGATCTCTCATATTGATGTTCGGCGATGACATATCAATCTTCGCTCTCAAAACACGGGAACCATCTTCACATTCACCATTTTTCATTGCTTCAAACAATGCCAGATTTTCTTCGACAGAACGGTCTCTGTAAGGGCTGTTTTTACCGGGCTCCTTTAAAGTTCCACGGTACTCACGGATCTCTTCCGGTGACAGGTCACACACAAACGCCTTGCCCTTTTTGATCAAAAGCAAGGCACACTCGTACATTTTATCAAAGTACTGTGATGCAAAGTATACCGGCGGTTTTTCTCCACAGATCCACTCAACATCCTTTTCAATGGACTGAACAAATTCCTCTTTTTCCTTCTGCGGATTGGTATCATCAAAACGCAGATTAAATGTTCCATTGTATTCACGGGCAAGCCCCTGATTTAACAAAATGGACTTTGCATGACCGATATGCAGGTATCCGTTTGGCTCTGGGGGAAATCTCGTCATAACATGGTCATAAACTCCCTCCGCCAGATCCTTATCTATTTCATTTTCAATAAAATTCTTCGTAACAACTTCTTCCAGATTTTCTTCTGACATAGTAAAAAGCCTCCTTCGCGTATCTGTTCTCATCATACCACAAAGAGGCTTTTTAGAAAAGTAAAATTTTTATATACCGGTTAAGATATCCTATTTGAAATCATGTTCGGAAATTCTTAATTTAGCATTTTTCAACCGCTGGCTGAAGAAATGATACCGTTTCATATTGATTTCTTTGCCACGGTATGTTACCGTTTTTGCTCCTCCCAGTGCATCCTTGGCAGCTTTCAAGCACTTTGCTCTGGCTCCTTTTTTATAAGCACCCCTGTCATAACGCTTCATCTCTTTTGCCCATTTTCCGGTAGCAACCGGTGTAAACTGTCGTCTCTGCTTCAACACTCTGGATACAGTATTGGGGAAAGAAGAAGATCTTTTGCGGTTCATCACAACAATCCCCACTGCCAGCTTTCCTGCGTAGGACTGATTGCCTGCCTCACAATAAATAATTGCTGCCATTCTTTTTAAATCACTATCTGAATATGTTTTCTCCTGTTCAGCAGCCATGGAAAGGGTTGTGCTTCCACATACAGTTCCTGTCATCAGAAGTACCGCCATCACACAAACTACTAACTTTTTGAATCTCATAAAATACTCACTTTCCAGCCTTGTTTAACATTTTTGGCTTGTTTTTTGTAACATTTGTGTAATAATTGTAACATATTGTGACGAAATTTCAACCCCAAAATCAAAAAAACCACTATTTTCATAGCAAAAATAGCGGTTTTTCGTTGTTTTTCGACTGTAACTTTTTTATAAGAATTTATTTTCCAGCAGCACATTCCACCACTTTTTCAAAGGAAAGACTGCCTCCAAACAGATCCAAAGCACTTCCAACCGTAAAATGGACCCGTCCCTGTCCCTTGATGCGGATCAGTTCCAGATCTTCCATGGAACCGATCCCTCCTGCATAAGTAACAGGAACCTCTGACATCTGCGCAAGCATTTCAATCAGCCGGATATCTACACCGGATCTGGTGCCCTCCACATTCACGGCATGAACCAGCATTTCCTGACAGCAGCCTGCTAATTTTTCAAGGAGTTCCGGTCGGATTGTCTCCTCCGTGAATTTCTGCCACCGGTCTGTGACAATATAATATTTTCCGTCCTTTTTGCGACAGCTTACATCCAGTATAAGATGCTCACGGCCCACTTTTTCCAGCAAAGAATGTATCCTGTCATAGCGGATTTTTCCATCCTGGAACACATAAGAAGTCACTATAACCCCTTGTGCTCCTGCCCGGATCCACTGTGCGGCATTCTCGTCCGTAATGCCGCCCCCAATCTGAAGTGCTCCCGGCCATGCAGCCAAAGCTTCCTCTGCCTGTTTTACATCTGCTTCATAATAAGGACTGTCTTTTTTGTTCAGCAGTATAATATGGCCGCCTCTAAGGCCTTTGGACTGGTAAAGCCTGGCATAATCCGCCGCCGACATATCCGAGACGAAATTTTCTCTGGCATAATCCCCGGCATCTTTCAGACTTCCGCCTACGATCTGCTTTACCTTGCCATTATGTATATCAATACACGGTCTGAATTCCATTACTCCACCTGCTTACAGTCCCAGCAGTTTCTCTACCGTCTGCTGCATTTCAGATTTATCGCATACAATATCATGCAGGATTGGCGCTGTTCTTATTTCTTCAATGGCTGCCGGCACCTTCACACCGGACAATTTGTTCAATTCATCTACCAGTTCAAAATCACCTAAAGAATCGTATTTTTCTTTGTCAATGGCATCCATAACACTTCTTGTAAACTTGTAAGGGCTGGCTGTAGATGCGATTACTGTTTTGCGGCCTGTTTCCTTTGCCTTGTCATAGTATACATGAGACGCTACCGCCGTATGAGTATCCATAATGTAATCCGCAGCTTCATACACCTGTCGGATAGTATCTGCTGTCTCTTCTTCCGTAGCAAAACCGCCTACAAAATCTGTCAGGCCTTTCTTCATCTCTTCTGTAATCTCATACTCTCCCTGTCCACTGAGAGCATCCATCATCTGCTTTGTCTTCTGTGGATCTTCTCCGGCAATACGGTAGATCAGACGCTCCAGATTGCTGGAGATCAAAATATCCATAGATGGAGAAGAAGTCAGGATAAACTCTCTCTTGCGGTCATATTTTCCGGTCTGGAAAAAGTCATACAAAACTTTATTTTCATTGGATGCACAGAACAATGTCTCAATCGGAACTCCCATATTCTTAGCATAGTATGCAGCCAGAATATTACCAAAGTTTCCGGTTGGTACCACTACATTGATCTTTTCACCGCAGGTAATGTCACCTTTTTTCAGAAGCTGTCCATAAGCATAAACATAATAAACAATCTGTGGAACCAGACGGCCGATATTGATGGAATTGGCAGATGAGAACTGATAACCCTTCTTGTCCATTTTTTCCGCCAGTTCTTTGGAATTAAACATATTTTTCACACCAGTCTGGGCATCATCAAAGTTTCCTACAATTCCCACAACATTGGTATTTTCGCCTTTCTGAGTCAGCATCTGTTTTTCCTGGATCGGACTGACGCCGTTTTTCGGATAGAACACGATAATGCTGGTTCCCGGCACATCAGCGAAACCTGCCAGCGCTGCTTTTCCGGTATCTCCGGAAGTAGCTGTCAGAATCACAATCTCATTTTTCACACCATTTTTCTTAGCGGATGTAGTCATGAGATAAGGCAGGATAGAAAGTGCCATATCTTTAAAAGCGATGGTTTTGCCATGGAACAATTCCAGATAATATGCTCCGTCCTTCTTAACTAATGGAGCAATCTCACTTGTGTCAAATTTATCATCGTAAGCACCACGGATACAAGCCTTTAACTCTTCTTCCGTGAAATCCCCCAGAAACAGTTTCATAACTTCATAAGCAGTTTCCTGATAACTAAATCCTGCCAGATCTTCCAATTTTACATCCAATGCTGGGATTGAATCCGGCACAAACAGACCGCCGTCCTCTGCCAGTCCTTTCAGGATTGCCTGAGATGCTGTTACTTTTTCACTATTACTTCTTGTACTGCTGTACATAATGCTCATAATCAATACCATCCTTTACTCTTTTTGTAAATCTTCACATAACCGTTTTTAGAATACCATGGCTCACGGCTTTTTGCAAGAAGTCAGCGAAAAAATTCATGGCATCCGTGAGTAAAAAGTTTCTGCAGGTCACGGTCAAACCAGCTGGCATTGGAAGAATCCGCTCCTTCCCGCCACATAAAATATAAGGCTCCTCTGGAATCATCCACTCCTTTCAGTGCCTGTTCCACCGCTTCCACTGTCTTTTCACTGACCTGTACCGTATAGTACCTGCCATCGGAAACAGGTGAAAACTGTCGGGCGGCAAACACCACTTCCCGGATAGTGTCCGGAAATTTAGACGAGCGGACACGGTTTAAGATCACATTAGCTACCAGCCGCCGTCCCCGTATATCCTGATCTCCTGCCTCCGCTTCCACGATCCGCTGTAAAATCTTTTTGTCCCGCTTTAACTGTCTTTGCTGTCTGGTCTCTATCTTGCAGCATTCTACTGTCTCCAGCCGGTATTCCTGGGGTGTTTCCTCCCTTCCCTGGCGGAATACATTTTCCCCACGGGCCAGGTTTTCCGCTGCCGCTGCCGCCTTTTTCGTATTCTCTCCCAGTACCGGCAGAGATTCCACCGGCTTCGCCCCCAGAGAGGATATGCATAACAAAACTGCCATGGCAATACCTGCCATTTTTTTCCATATAAAAATCGCAATCACCTCGCATAACTCAATTTTATTTACTGTAGAGTATATGCAAATATATCGATTTTATTACGCAGATGTTACAATTTTATTGATTTAATTGCGAAAGAATTTCTTGCAATCTTTTTCCCTTTTCGATACAATACAAAAAAACATAAAGGAGGATCCCCATGCTGCCAGGTGTATACAAAGCTGCCAGAAAAGACGGCACTCTTTATTACCGGTGCTCCATCACCTATCAAAATAAACATATCAGTCTAGGCAGTTTTGAAAAAGAAGAAACTGCCCATCTGGCGTACCGGGAAGCCGACACGCTTCTTCATACACCATCCATCCAGATTGACGATTATGAAGATGTTTCTCCTTTCCTGCCCTTTGATAAATGGGTCGTTCTCATTAACTTCCGTGACCACGGGATCTATATCAAGACCCCTGTTTACCTGGAGACTTCTTTTTTCCTCTATTTTTTTGCTCCCGGTGACTATCTGATCTTTGATAATGATGATCTGTTTTATTTTTCCACACGTACCATCAGCCGCCGGGGCGGGCATTTGTTCGTGGCAGATTACGGCATGCAGGTCAATATTTTATCCCGCTTTGGTATCCGCAACCACAGCGTTGCCGGCAGAGATTATGTTTTTATCAACGGTGACAAGCGGGACTTCCGCTATTCCAACATCCAGGTGATCAACCGTTTTTCCGGAGTAAGACGCATGGAGAACAATGGTTCTTATTACTATGAAACACGGATCCATGTAAAAAGTGAGTATCTGGTAGGCCGCTATGAAACAGAAGAAGAGGCCGCCGTTGCGTACAACAAAGCAGCCTCTATTCTCATTACAAAAGGATATATAAAAGAATATCCCGTCAACTACATCGAGTACCTGACGGGAACTGAATATCAGTCTTTATACAAACATGTTTCTGTTTCCGATACGATTCGGAATCTTAAACCGCTCCTATAACATAAAGGATTACCAGCCCCAATACCAGGAGTCCGTTTAATACGGTTCCGGCAGCCGGGGTTGTCATATAAATATCCTCTTTTTTATAGCACCTCATGGCAAGCCAGAATCCAACCGCACTAAACACCAGATCCAGCAGACCAGCCACGCCCAGAACCAGTCCTGATTTTCCTCCTGCTGCCCCTGAGATCATAACCAGAATGATCAGTACGATCCATGCCACAGTTCCCATCACAACCGATAAAATTCCTGCAGCCGGATGAGTTTTATCCGTAAACCGGATCCTTCTTCTTTTTCCAAAGCGGATCTGCATATTGGTACCTCCTTACCTTTTTCCCATGTGTCCGATCATTTTCTTTGAAATATAATAACACAGATATCCGAGCATAACCCCTGCCGTATTCAAAAAAAGATCATCCACATCAAAACAACCTACCTTTGTGATCAACTGCACCGTCTCCACCAGAAGACTGACCATAAAGCCCATGCAGGTCACAAACAAAAAGCTCCGGAAATAATGTCCACTGTAAACAACCCCTTTTCTCTGCTCCCGGTACATAACCGGCAGCAGAAAACCAAAGGGCATAAAAGCGATAACATTTCCGAACATATTGATAAAAAAGTAGGCAAAGCCTATGGTATCCCGATAAGCAAAATATCGTCTTATTTCCGCAAACAAATGCAGATTTATGCGGTAACTTGTATAACTGGCTGTGCGGCCATACTCTTCACTGAAAAAGAGAAAATACACAAGCAAAACCATATAGCAGATAAAGCACACGGTCAACACATTACTGATGAACTTTTTCAATTCTTTCACTCCTACTGTCTCAGTGATACTCCTAAGGATTCCAGTTTTTTCAAAATCTTATCCATAACCGTAGTCACATCTTTGTCTTCCAGTGTACGGTCCTTGGCACGGAAACGAATGGAATATGCCAGAGATTTTTCGTCTGCTGCCACATTCTCTCCCTCGTAAATATCAAACAGATGGTAGTCTTCCAGCAGTTTTCCGCCATTGTCGCGGATCACTTCCTCTACCTGTCCTGCCAGTACAGTCTTTTTCATAACAAGGGAAATATCTCTTGTTACGGCAGGGAATTTGGCAACTCCCTCATATTTTACATCAAAGTCAGCATATTTGGCAAGCAGTTCTACATCCATCACTGCTACATAAGTTTTTGTTCCCAGATTATAATTGTCTGCTACTTCCGGATGGATCTCACCAAGATATCCCACAATTTCATCATTGATCACTACATCGGCATGGCGTCCCGGATGAAGGTATGGACGATCATCCGCAGGAACATAGGTTACAACCTGGCGGATTCCCAGTTTATCGATCATTTCTTCTACGCAGCCTTTCATATCAAAGAAATCACCCTCTCCGTACATACCAAGGCAAAGCTGCATTCTCTCATCCGGCAGTTCCGTAAGAGGCAGTGCTTTTGGAAGATATACATTCGCTACTTCGTACAGACGCACATCTTTGTTTCTGTGGTTGTAGTTGGTAGAAAGGGAGGACAGCATTCCGTTCAGCGGTGAAGTACGCATCATACTGTAATCTACACCTAATGGATTGGAGATCTCAATGGCCTGTCTTAATTTACCATCTGCCGGAATCAGCAGTTTATCAAACACTTTCGGACTTTCAAAGGAATATGTCATTCCCTCTGAAAAGCCAAACTGCTCTACAACCGTACGGAGAATATTCTGGATCGTTGTCTCATAAGAAACACCTCCCTGTGTAGCCTCTCCCTTTGGCAATGTGGTTGGGATCTTGTCATATCCGTAAAATCTTGCCACTTCTTCTGCCAGATCAGCCAGACGAAGGATATCCTGTCTCCAGGTTGGCACAAATACCGTCTTTGTCACTTTGTCCGGAACAAGATCCACCATGCTCCAATACTGGCACATTTCCTCTTCGGTAGCCTTGATGCCAAGAAGTGCATTGATCTTATCTACATCATAGCCTACTGTTACCGGCTCCTTTTTCACCGGATATACATCCACACATCCGCCAACTACTTCTCCCGCTCCCAGCTCTTCAATCAACTGGCACGCACGGTTCATGGCTTCCATGGTATTGTTTGGATCCAGTCCTTTTTCAAATTTTGCCTGGGCATCGGTACGAAGTCCCAGTTTCTTTCCTGAAAGACGGATGTTGGTTCCGTCAAAGCAGGCTGCTTCAAAAAGCATGGTCTTTACATCATCTGTGATCTTGGAATTTTCACCACCCATGATGCCGGCAAGACCTACTGCCTTTTCGCCGTCACAGATTGTCAGAATGGTATCATCCAGTTCTCTGTCCTGTCCGTCCAGCGTCTGGAACACATCACCTTTTTTTGCTGTCTTAACAACGATCTTGTGATCTGCAATGGTATCCAGGTCATAGGCATGCATTGGCTGTGCGTACTCTTCCATGACATAGTTTGTAATATCTACAATATTGTTGATAGGACGGATTCCGCTGGCTGCCAGTCTGCGCTGCATCCACTCCGGTGATGGCGCCAGTTTGATATTTTTTACAACTCTGGCTACATAACGGGAACAAAGTTCCGGATTCTGTATATCCACAGAGATATAATCCTCTGTCTTTTCCTGGTTTCCTACTTCCTTTACAACCGGTGGCACAAAAGGTTTGCGGAATGTAGCCGCTGCCTCTCTGGCGATTCCCAGCACACCAAAGCAGTCTACACGGTTGGATGTTACTTCGTACTCAAAGTTAGCATCTCTCAGTCCCAAAAGGGCAATGGCATCACTTCCAACCGGTGCGTCTTTGTACTCCGGATTGTCGCTGAGGATATAAATACCGTCTTCTGCGGCATCCGGGTAAAATTCGGTAGAAGATCCCAGTTCTCCGATGGAACACATCATACCGTTACTTTCTACGCCACGAAGTTTCCCTTTTTTGATCTTGATGCCGCCTTCTGCTATCTTTCCATCATGACCGCCTGCTACCCGGCCGCCATCCAGAACTACAGGTACTTTCTGTCCTTCTTTTACATTGCTGGCACCGGTAACGATCTGGGTTGTGGTTCCTTTTTCATCAATTGCCACCTGGCACACAACCAGTTTATCCGCATCCGGGTGTTTTTCTATCTTTTCGATCTTTCCTACAATAATCTTATCAAGATTTTTATCAAATTTTTCATATCCTTCTACTTTGGTTCCGGACATAGTCATTGCGTCCATATATTCCTGCTCTGTACACTGAAGTTCCGGTACATATGCTTTAATCCATGATAAAGGTGTATTCATCTTGTCATTCCTCCTGTTCTTTTACTTAAAACTGATCCAAAAATCTCTTGTCATTTTCGTATAACAGTCTCATATCATCAATCTCATATTTTAACAGCGCTATACGCTCCAAACCTACACCGAAGGCAAACCCTTTATATTCTTCCGGATCAATACCGCTCATCTCAAATACATGTGGATGAACCATACCGCATCCAAGAATCTCAATCCATCCTTCGCCCTTACAGAAACGGCATCCCTTTCCGCCGCACTTAAAACAGGTTACATCCATCTCTGCACTTGGCTCTGTAAACGGAAAATGATGAGGTCTGAATTTAACTTTTGTATTCTCTCCAAACAATTTCTTGGCAAACTGCTCCAATGTTCCTTTCAGGTCGGCAAAGGTTACATTCTTATCAATTACAAGGCCCTCGATCTGATGAAAGGATGGAGAATGCGTCGCATCCACATCATCACTTCTGAATACTCGTCCCGGTGAGATCATACGGATCGGAAGTTTTCCTTTTTCCATTTCATGTACCTGCACAGAAGATGTCTGGGTACGAAGAAGAATCTTATCATTAATATAAAATGTGTCCTGCTCATCCTTGGCCGGATGGTTAGCCGGGATATTCAATGCCTCGAAGTTATAATAATCATATTCTACTTCCGGGCCTTCTACTACTTCATATCCCATACCGATAAAGATTTTTTCCACTTCTTCCAAGGTAATTGTATTTGGATGGCGGTGGCCCATCTTCATTTTTTTGCCCGGCAGTGTTACATCGATCACCTCTGCCTTCATCTTCTCTTCCCGCAATGCTTTTTCAAATGCGGTCTTTTTCTCTTCCAGTACCTGCTCTATCTTCTGTCTCGCCTCATTGACCATCTGACCGACTTTCGGACGATCTTCCGGCGCTACTTCCTTCATGGATTTCAAAACACTGGTCAGTTCTCCTTTTTTGCCCAGAAAAGATACACGGATCTCATTGAGCTTATCCAGTTCTTTTGACGCTTCAATCTGTCCCAGCGCGCTGTCCAGGATCTGACTTAATTTTTCTTTCATTTGTTTCATCCTTTCCTTATTCATAAAAAAATCCCTCTCACACAGATTACTGCATGAAAGGGACGAATTAACCGTGGTACCACCCTGATTCCTATATAAAACAGGCTCTCTGTTATGGAATAACGACCATAAACCGTCACTTCCTACTATCTTCAAAAGTGAAACTCCGGTGTGAAACTCAATAATCTGTGTCGCCCAGCCAGACTTCCAGCCGATGGCCTGGCCTCTCTTTGGGTCATAGATTATCTGCGGCGTAATGCCTGCACCTTCTTAGTTTTTTTCGTATCTTTTAATAAGATAGCACATTTGAAGGGATTGGTCAAGGATTTACTTTTCCCGGAAGATATGGCGGAATATAAACCGCACCAGCGGGCCACAGTAAAACATCTGATACAAAATAGCCATCGGAAAATTCAGCGCCCATGTTTTGATCCACATTCCGAAAGATGGCATTTTAAATAAAATGGTTGCTATAAGGCTCATGACCGGACACATGATACAGCAGATACAGATGGAAATCCCATAGGTTATAAACGCCGGGCGGTCATCCGGCGTCATAACGGAAAAGGTAAGCATTCTGGCTAATTTTCCTACCACGAAAAATTCCAGCAAAAATGCGATGGGAACCATAATCGGCATCTCATGTAACGCCATGACAAAAGTCTTCCCTGTTACGCTTCCTGTATTCAGCGCCACATTGTACACGATCATTCCATACACCATAATGGTGGCCATGATCAAAGTAAAAACAACATCCTGTAACTTATTTTTAGGCATAAAAATATCCTCCTGTGATAAATAAATTCCATGTGTTGTTCGTTATCATCCGGGAGGATTGTGCGTTTCCAATTAGACCATATAAAATTGTTACGCCCGCTATAATAACACACTTTCCTCCCGCAATGCAATCTTTTTTCAAAAATTTATTTATCTCTTTACCTGGAACCGGCTGACCATGGAATCCAGTATTTCCGTTGTATTACTATATTTTTCTCTGTTCTTTATAAGGGAAAACAATTAAAAGATAACGAAAAGTTATTAGACTTTTTTCTCATTTTTACTATAATTGATTCGATGGCAACAAACCCAGGAAGGAAGTGAGTATTACGGAGGAATTAACAAAGGAGCTGTTAGAAGAGTTAAATTGCGACACAGCATTTACCATTCCCCTCTTTGGTGGCATTGCAGTTCCGGAATCAGTTGTGGTCACATGGATCATCATGGCTCTTCTGATCGTAATATCCATATTGCTTACCAGAAATCTGAAAGTGAGAAATCCCGGCAAAGTACAGCTTGCGTTGGAATCCGGATATCAGCTTGCAGAAAACTTTTTTGGCGAGTTACTTGGAAAAAATGGGCTGAAATATCTGCCCTATCTGATCAGCGTATTGCTTTATATCGCAATTGCCAACCTGATCGGACTGATCGGTTTCAAACCACCTACCAAAGATATGGGTGTCACTGCCGGCATGGCAATTCTCAGTATTTTACTGGTAGAATTTGCAGGCATACGCCAGAAGGGAACCAAAGGATGGTTGAAGAGTTTTATTGAACCTATCCCTATCATTGCCCCCATCAATCTGCTGGAGGTAGTTACCAGACCTTTGTCACTGTGTATGCGACTGTTTGGTAATGTGTTAGGTTCATATGTAGTAATGGAATTATTAAAGATTGTGGTTCCCGCTGTCTTACCAGCCGTATTCAGCGTCTACTTTGATATTTTTGACGGTTTGATACAGGCATTTGTATTTGTATTTTTAACAGCCTTGTATGTAGGCGAAGCAGCAGAAACAGAAAATTAAGAAAAAAGCGTGACAACACGCGGAAAGAGGTAATCATATGTCAACATTAATCGCAATTGGAGCAGGTATTGCAGTTTTAACAGGTATTGGAGCAGGTGTAGGTATCGGTATCGCTACTTCCAAAGCAGTGGATGCAATCGCAAGACAGCCGGAAGCTGAGCCAAAGATCAAAGTCAACCTGGTACTTGGTTGTGCACTGGCAGAGGCAACTGCTATTTATGGTTTCGTTATTGCCCTGTTGATTATTTTGTTCTTAAAATAATACATACAGAAAGGCAGGCGATAACACATGTTGCGTTTAGATGGAATTATCTTTACGATCATCAACCTGGTTATTCTATATGTGGCAATGCGTCATTTTCTCATTGGACCGATTCAGTCAGTTCTGGCCAAGAGAAAAGAACTCATTGACAGCCAGTTTGCAAAGGCAGAAGAAAAAGAAGCCGAAGCACTGGAATTAAAAGACAAGTATGATGACATGCTCTCCCACACAAAGGAAGAGTCTGCCCGTATTCTGGAAACCTCCCGGGAAAATGCAAAAAAAGAATACGACAACCGGATCCAGAAGGCAGAATCACAGGCAAGTCAGATCTTAGCAAAAGCTCAAAAAGATATAGAATTAGAGCGTGAAAAAACCATTGAGGATCTTCACAGCCAGATCGCACAGGTTGCTATGGAAGCAGCCGGCAAGATTTTGATGGAAAAGGTAGACGCTTCTACCGACCAGGCTCTTTATAACCAATATATTACAGGAGCAGGTGATTCTCATGAATCAAACAGCAATTAACTACGGCCAGGTATTATTAGAACTGGCTGTTCCCAGAGAAGACAATTTGTCATCCACAGCCCAGAGAAGACATTGAGTCATCCAGACAGATCTGGGAGTCTTCTCTCCCCCTGCGGCAGGCGTTGACCAACCCTGTCATTCAAAATAAACAGAAAAATAAGGTAATTGACAAAATTTTTCCCTCTTCTATGCACTCTTTTATGAAAATAGTGTGTAAATACCAGGAAGAATCCTTACTCTCTGAAATTTTTCAGGCATACGACAAACTGGAACATGAAAGCCGGGGTATTCTCTGCGGCACATTATACTGTGTCAAAGAACCTGACAAAAGCCAGTTGGAACAGATAGAGGCCCGATTGTGCCGGGAACTCAATGCCAGACAAGTAGTGCTGCATGTGCAGCCGGATAAAAGTCTGATCGGCGGATTTATCATCCGGATCGGTGACCTTGAAATCGACCAGAGTATATTGGGAAGCATGAATTGCCTGAAAGAAAAATTGATTTGGAGATGATAAAGTGAGTACAATCAGCTCAGAAAATATTATATCTATTTTAAGAAGCGAGATTGAGAATTATGAAGTAGAAAGCCGGGAACACGAAGTCGGTTCCGTTATCTGGGTTGGTGACGGCATCGCTACGATCTACGGCATCGAACATGCTATGTACGGCGAGATCGTTATTTTTGAAAATGGCGTAAAAGGCATGGTACAGGATATAAAACGCACCGAGATCGGATGTATCGTTCTTGGCAAAGACACCGGTATCCGTGAGGGTATGAAAGTAACCCGTACTAAAAAGAGAGCCGGTATCCCGGTTGGCGAAAAATATCTGGGCCGTGTAATCAACGCACTGGGTGCCCCCATTGACGGAAAAGGCGAAATCCCTGCAGAGGATTACCGTCCCATCGAATGCGATGCTCCAAGCATCGTAGACCGTAAATCTGTATCTGAACCGCTGGAGACAGGAATTCTTGCCATTGACTCTATGTTCCCTATCGGCCGCGGACAGCGTGAGCTGATCATCGGTGACCGCCAGACAGGAAAAACATCCATCGCCATGGATGCCATCCTGAACCAGAAGGGCAAAGATATGATTTGTATCTATGTAGCCATTGGCCAGAAAGCTTCTACCGTAGCCCAGTTAGTAAACACACTGGACAAAAACGGTGCCCTGGATTATACCATTGTAGTGTCTGCTACCGCCAGTGAATCCGCTTCTCTGGAGTACATTGCTCCGTATGCCGGCACCGCTATGGCAGAACATTTTATGTATCAGGGTAAGGATGTCCTCATTGTATATGATGACCTCTCCAAGCATGCCGTTGCTTACCGTACCCTGTCTCTTCTGTTGGAGCGCTCTCCGGGACGAGAAGCTTATCCGGGAGATGTTTTCTATCTCCACTCCCGTCTGCTGGAGCGTTCCAGCCGTCTCAGCGACGAATTAGGAGGCGGATCGATTACCGCTCTGCCAATTATCGAAACCCAGGCAGGGGATGTATCCGCTTACATCCCAACCAATGTAATTTCTATTACCGATGGACAGATCTTTTTGGAAAGTGACCTGTTCTTCTCCGGTATGCGTCCGGCTGTCAATGTTGGTCTTTCTGTATCCCGTGTAGGTGGTGCAGCCCAGACAAAAGCCATGAAAAAAGCATCCGGTACCATCCGTATCGACCTGGCCCAGTTCCGTGAAATGGAAGTATTTACCCAGTTTAGTTCCGATCTGGATGAAGGAACCAAGGAACAGTTGGCTTACGGCAACGGATTGATGGAACTTTTGAAGCAGCCATTGGAACACCCAATGTCTCTGGCTGAACAGGTTATTACACTGGTTACTGCTACCAACCGTCTGTTCTTATCCGTACCAAAGAAGGATGTAAAAGAGACACAGGGCAGACTGTTACAGCATTTCCACTCAGTCCATCCGGAGATTGTAGAAAAGATCAACACGGAAAAAGTATTAGACGATGCTTTGACCGAATCCATCATAAAAGCTGCTACTGAATTTTTCCAGCAGGCATGAAAAGAGGTTAATTATGGCGAATACGAAGGAAATTCAAAAGCGTATGAAAAGCATTAAAGATACCATGAAGATCACCAACGCCATGTATATGATTTCTTCCACCAAACTGCAGAAAGCCAAACGGAAATTAGCTGCCACAGAGCCTTATTTTTACTCTATACAGCAGTCGTTTCAGCGTATTCTGCGCCATACACCAGATTTGGATAGTATTTATTTTAAAGATACGGACCATCTGGCAAAAGAAGACAAAAAAGTGGGTTATATCGTAGTCACCGCAGACAAAGGTATGGCAGGTGCCTACAATCACAATGTGATCAAAATAGCTCATGATCTTCTGGAAGAAAACAGTCAGAACCGTTTTTTTGTTCTGGGTGAATTAGGCCGGCAGTATTTTGCCAGAGAAGGCTTAAAAGTAGATACTCATTTTCATTATACCGTGCAGGATCCCAGCCTGCACCGGGCCCGTCTGATCACAGATACTATGATCGATCTGTATCAGAAAGGGGAACTGGATGAGATTTATATCATATACACCCGCATGGAAAATTCCATGAGTGCTGTGGCAGAGATGCGAAAACTGCTTCCTCTCTCCAAGAGGACTTTTACCACAGCCGCACCAATCGATGTATATCAGGAGGAATTAAAGGCTGACCCATCCTGGGACAGGATCGTCGAACTTCTGGTACCAAACTATGTAAATGGATTTATCTATGGTGCCCTGGTGGAATCTTATGCAAGTGAACATAACTCCCGCATGATGGCGATGCAGTCCGCCACTGACAGTGCCAGACAGATACTAAATCAATTGTCGATTCAATACAACCGTGTCCGTCAGGCAGCGATCACACAGGAAATTACCGAGGTGATCGGTGGCGCCAAAGCATTGAAGCGGAAAAAATAGACTGTGGATAGTAAGAAAGGCAAAGGTATTTGTTTATGAAAAAAGGAAAAATAGTACAGGTATCCGGTCCTGTCATTGATGTTGAATTTGAAGACAGCGACCTTCCTTTTATCAAAGACGCATTGGAAGTAGACAACGACGGTAAACGCTGTGTGATGGAAGTAGCCCAGCACATCGGCAATAATACCGTGCGCTGTATCACACTGGCTTCCAGTGAGGGTCTTCACAAAGATATGGAAGTAATTGCCACCGGCAGCGGCATCACAGTTCCGGTAGGCGAAAAAACACTGGGTCGTCTTTTCAATGTATTAGGCGAAACCATCGACCGCGGCGAATCACTGGAAAATGAAACCCATTGGTGCATCCACCGTGATGCCCCTGGATTTGACGAGCAGAGCCCGGCTGTAGAAGTTCTGGAAACCGGTATCAAAGTTATCGACCTTTTAGCTCCTTATGCAAAAGGTGGTAAGATTGGTCTCTTCGGTGGTGCCGGTGTGGGTAAAACCGTTTTGATCCAGGAGCTGATCCAGAATGTAGCAACCGAACACGGTGGCTACTCTATCTTCACCGGTGTCGGTGAGCGTTCCCGTGAGGGAAATGACTTATGGACAGAAATGAAAGATTCCGGTGTACTGGAAAAAACAGCCTTAGTGTTTGGACAGATGAATGAGCCGCCTGGAGCCCGTATGCGTGTGGCTGAAACAGGTCTGACCATGGCTGAATATTTCCGTGACGAGGAACATCAGGATGTGCTTTTGTTCATCGATAATATTTTCCGTTATGTACAGGCCGGCTCTGAGGTTTCTGCCCTCCTTGGCCGTATGCCATCTGCCGTTGGTTACCAGCCGACACTGGCAAATGAAGTAGGTGAACTGCAGGAGCGTATCGCTTCTACCAAGAATGGTTCCGTCACTTCGGTACAGGCCGTTTATGTGCCGGCCGATGACCTGACTGACCCGGCACCTGCTACCACATTTGCCCATCTGGATGCGACTACGGTACTGTCCCGTAAGATTGTGGAACAGGGAATTTACCCGGCTGTTGATCCGCTGGAATCCAGTTCCCGTATTCTGGAAGAGGACATTGTAGGCAAAGAGCATTATGAAACAGCCCGCAAAGTACAGGAAATTCTTCAGAAATATACAGAATTGCAGGATATCATTGCTATCCTTGGTATGGAGGAATTGTCTGAAGAAGACAAAATTACCGTATACCGTGCCAGAAAGATCCAGCGTTTCCTGTCTCAGCCATTCCATGTAGCAGAGACATTTACCGGTGTAAAGGGTAAATATGTTCCTTTGAAAGAAACCATCCGTGGATTTAAGATGATCATTGATGGCGAAATGGATGAATATCCGGAACAGGCATTTTTCAATGTAGGAACCATTGATGAAGTCATCGAGAAAGCGAAACAAGAAGCCTGACAGGCTTGGAAATGAGGGTAATACATGGATACATTCTTTTTAACCGTAACCGCTTGCGACCGTGTTTTCTATAAAGGCCGGGCTCTTCAGGTAGTAATGCCTCTGGAAGACGGTGAAAAGGCCATTCAGGCCCACCATGAAAATATGGTTTTTGCCGTAGATATAGGTGAGATTCGGATCCAGACCCAGGAGGGCGAATGGATCACAGGTGTTGTAGGACGTGGATTTGCCCAGGTGATCAATAACCGTGTCAGCATTCTGGTCGATACAGCAGAACACCCGGATGAAATCGATGTACGAAGAGCCAGAGAAGCGAAAGAACGGGCTCAGGAACAGCTTCGACAAAAACAAAGTATTCAGGAATACTATATGTCGCAGGCTTCCCTGGCACGTGCCATGTCCCGTCTTCGTTACAGCACGAAAGACAGCATAAATATATAATACTACTCTTCACTCTGGGATACATTATTTTTTATAAGCCAGTTTTTCACATAGCGGTGGAATTCCTGTACCGCAGGATTGTCTCTTCCGCTTTGTGACATAGTGACAACGATCTTTCGCCTGCACACAGGACTCTCGATGGGAAGCAGGCGGACACGGTCATCGTCCGGTCTCTCCCATGAGTACTGAGGCCAGAAACCGATGCCCAATCCGGCAGCAATCAGGTTCCGCACACTCTCCGGATTGTCGCTTTCATACACGATATGAGGGTCGAATCCGGTTTCCTGGCAAAACTGGTCACAAATGGCCCGCACAGGCCTTCCTGATTCCAGACTGATATAAGGTGAGTTGTAAGTATCTTCCAGCCTGACTGCGGAATCTTTAGCAAACTGTGAGTCAGCCGGCACGGCCATATAGAAATCTTCTGTAAAAAGCAGTTCCTGATTTGGCTCCAGTTCTTCATTCCAGGCAATGGCTGAAATATAATAATCTGCCACCAGATCTGTTCTTTTCTGGGACAGTTTAAATTTCACCTCCGGGTGGATATCGCGATACGCAATAATACAATTTGTTATAAGGGAAGCAGCTGAACGAAGATTCAGTCGGATGGTCGACTGGTACTCCTCAGTTGCTTCTTTTAATTCTTCCGGAATTGCGTCCAGTGCCGAAAGCACCGGTGCCAGTCTCTTCTGCAACAGTCTTCCGCAGTCGTTCAACGAAATATGGCGGTTTTCACGGTCAAATAAGGTAACCTGCAGTTCTTCTTCCAAGTGCCGGATTGCCTGAGATACTGCCGGCTGGGCTATATGAAGGCTCTCCGCCGCCTTTGTCATATGCTGGTACTGGGCCACAGCCATAAAATATTTCAACTGAAATAATTCCATCTTAACTCATCCCCCTCGTCTAATGTGTATTGCCACCTCAGTTCCAGCGGGCGGCAAGTCGTATTTATATATATTAAATCAAAGAGGCGGATAAATCAAGGAGTAGTTTTTTGAGGGGGATGTTTCAAAATCCGATAATTTTTTAAGATTTCCGAAATTTAACAGCAATTTTCGTCTCGTGGGCGCTTTCGCTGCGAC
>HF998343.1:23679-48040 GCA_000433735.1 Clostridium sp. CAG:167 | reverse complement strand
GATTTGAACCCTCGCGCCGCGCGAACGACCTACACCCTTAGCAGGGGCGCCTCTTCAGCCACTTGAGTACTTCTCCAGCTGAATATGCTTTCGATATTCAATTACACTGTGTTTTTCAGTGCAAGCATTATTGTATCAAAAATGCATACTAATGTCAAACATTTTTTGATATTTTCATCATATTTTTTTTACTGTCATATATATGGTAGCAAAAACAAAAAAATCACCATATATAGAGTTTTATCTCTTATATTTTTCTGATGCTGATTCGTACATATTATTTCCCTGACAATCAATAACTGTGATAACAGGAAGTTTCTCTACATACAATTTTCGTATTGCCTCCGTACCCAGATCATCATAAGCTATTACTTCACTCTTTTTGATACACTGAGACAACAATGCACCTGCACCGCCTACTGCGGCAAAATACACTGCTGTATTCTTTTTCATGGAGTCAATTACTTCTTTGCTTCTTTTTCCTTTACCGATCATACCTGTCTGTCCCAGGTCCATTAACTGTGGAGCATATTTATCCATACGACTGCTGGTCGTTGGTCCTGCAGAACCTATTACCTGTCCCTCTCTGTTAGGTGTAGGGCCAAGATAATATATGATCTGGTCTTTTACATCAAAAGGTAATTCTTTCCCCTGGGCCAGTTCTTCTGTCATTCTTTTGTGTGCAGCATCTCTGGCTGTATAGACTGTACCTGTAATATATACATAGTCTCCTGCCTGCAGCTGGCTTACCTTTTCTTTTGTCAGAGGTGTTTCAATATATTTATCCATAGAATCACGGCTCCTCTATAATATTCTCTTTATGTGACGGTTTACATGGCAGCAAATATTAACGGCAACTGGCAGCCCTGCTATGTGGGTAGGATATGTCTCTATATTCAGTCCGATGGCTGTCACTCTTCCGCCTAATCCACCAGGTCCGATTCCTAGATCATTCACTTTTTCCAACATTTCCTGTTCCAGTTCCTTCACATATGGTATATCAGAATGTAAATTAAGATCTCTCGCCAGTGCTTTTTTTGCCAGCAGAGCGCATTTTTCAAAGGTTCCTCCGATTCCCACGCCTATAACCATAGGTGGGCATGCATTGGGACCCGCTGTCTCTACTGTATCCAAAATAGCCTTCTTCACTCCTTCTATACCATCTGCCGGTTTCAACATATAGATCTTACTCATATTTTCACTGCCAAAACCTTTTGGTGCTACAGTAATCTCCAGATTTTCTCCGGGAACTATTTCATAATGAATGATTCCCGGCGTATTATCTTTTGTATTTTCTCTTAAAATCGGATCACCTACTACGGACTTGCGCAGATATCCTTCCTGATATCCCTGGCGGATGCCTTCATTTACAGCATCTTCGATAAAACCACCTTCAATATGGACATCCTGTCCTATTTTCAAAAATACCACAGTCATTCCGGTATCCTGGCAGATTGGTATCTTGTTTTCCCAGGCAATATCCATATTCTTTTCCAGCTGATCCAATATCTGGGTACCGATCTGGCTCTCTTCTTTTTCTTTTCCTGCAAGCAATGCTTCTCTTACATCATCTGATAATTTCACATTGACCTGCATACACATCTCTTTTATGTTTTTTGTTATTTCACTGGTATTAATCGTTCTCATAGGTCTGCTCATCACTCTCTTCTTCTTTGTCCGGCTGCTCCTCACGAACTTTTGCTATACTGGCAATTTTAATATTCTTTGTGCTGTCAAGGTTCATAAGTTTTACACCGGATGTAACACGGCCAAGTATGGAAATATCGTCTACATTAATGCGGATAATGATTCCTTCGTTGGTTATCAACATTACTTCTGTGCCATCCTCTACCGCTTTGGCACCAACAACATCACCTGTTTTTTCGGTGATCTTATAACATTTAACACCTTTTCCACCACGATGCTGTACAGAGAAATCTTCTACGGCCGTTCTTTTTCCCATACCAAATTCGGATACAAGCAAAATATTCGGTCCCTGGGTGTCCATCTGCATACCTACTACTTCATCTTCAAATCCAAGATTCATACCACGCACACCAATAGAAGTACGGCCGGTCGGACGCACATCTGTCTCTTTAAATCTGATACACATACCATGTTTTGTTACCAGAATAATGTCTTTTTCGTTATTAGTAACCTTTACTTCGATCAGCTCATCATCTTCTCTGAGATTGATAGCCTGAAGTCCTGTTTTTCTTATATTCTCATATTCACTGATATGTGTTTTCTTTACAATACCGCTCTTGGTAGCCATGAAAAGATACTCTTCGTCGTTATATTCTTTGAGAGAAATAACAGCAGATATTTTTTCTTCCGGCATTAACTGCAAAAGGTTCACGATTGCCGTTCCTCTGGATGTTCTGCCTGACTCCGGAATTTCATAAGCCTTCATACGGTAAACTCTTCCCTTGTTGGTAAAGAACATAAGGTAATGATGGGTTGTAGCCATAAAAAGATTCTCAATATAATCATCTTCAATGGTCTGCATTCCCTTGATTCCTTTTCCTCCACGGTGCTGGGCACGGAAATTGTCACTGCTCATTCTTTTGATATATCCCTTATGGGTCATAGCAATGACGGTGTCTTCTACCGGAATAAGGTCTTCCATAGAGATGTCAAACTCATCAAATCCAATCTGTGTTCTTCTTTCATCACCGTATTTGTCACGGATGGCAATGATTTCCTTTTTGATTACTCCCAAAAGCAATTTGCGGTCAGCCAAAATTGCCTTATAATCAGCAATTTTTTTCATCAACTCATCATATTCATTTTCCAGTTTTTCCCGTTCCAAACCGGTCAATGCACGAAGACGCATATCTACAATTGCCTGCGCCTGTACATCATCCAATTCAAAACGCTGGATCAGACGCTCTTTGGCAATGGCTGTACTCTGGGATCCACGGATGATCTGTATCACCTCATCAATGTTATCCAAAGCAATCAGTAATCCCTTTAAAATATGGGCTCTTTCTTCTGCTTTGTTCAGATCATATCTGGTACGGCGGGTTACTACCTCTTCCTGATGTTTTAAATAATACTCTAACATTTGTAAAAGGTTCATGACAACCGGCTCATTATTAACCAGTGCCAGCATATTTACACCAAATGTATCCTGCATCTGGGTATGTTTATAAAGCTGATTCAATACTACATTAGCATTCACATCTTTTCTCAGCTCTATAACTACTCTCATTCCTTCACGGCTTGACTCGTCTCGTATCTCTGTAATTCCGTCAATACGCTTGTCCTTGTGAAGTTCTGCGATTTTTTCAATCAGTCTTGCTTTGTTTACCATGTAAGGAAGCTCTGTTACGACAATACGGTTTTTGCCATTATTCATAGGCTCTATATCGGTAACTGCTCTGACACGGATCTTACCATGTCCGGTACGATATGCTTCTTCAATACCGCGACGTCCTAAAATTGTTGCTCCTGTTGGAAAATCCGGTCCCTTGATGATCTCCATAATTTCTTCCAGAGTTGTATCTCTGTCTTCCTCTATCTGATTATCAATAATCTTTACCACACCATTGATAGATTCTGTCAGATTGTGTGGAGGAATATTGGTAGCCATACCTACAGCAATACCGGATGTACCATTTACCAAAAGATTGGGAAAACGAGATGGAAGCACAACCGGCTCCTTCTCTGTCTCATCAAAGTTTGGCATAAAATCTACAGTATCTTTATTGATGTCAGACAACATCTCCATGGAAATTTTAGACAGACGAGCCTCTGTATAACGCATGGCCGCAGCACCATCTCCATCTACTGAACCAAAGTTACCGTGTCCGTCTACCAGCGGATAACGGGTAGACCATTCCTGCGCCAGATTAACCAGGGCACCATAAATAGAACTGTCTCCATGAGGATGATATTTACCCATGGTATCACCGACGATACGGGCACATTTACGATGTGGCTTGTCCGGTCCGTTGTTCAATTCGATCATAGCATATAAAATACGCCTCTGAACCGGTTTCATACCATCTCTTACATCCGGCAGTGCACGGGAGGCAATAACGGACATAGCATAATCTATATAGGATGTCTCCATTGTTTGTTTTAAGTCCACATCTTTTATGGCATCAAAACCATCTTTATCAAAGATATTTTCATCCATTCTTTACTCCTCCTTAAATATCCAGATTTCTAACATATTTGGCATTAGCTTCAATAAATTCTCTTCGAGGTTCTACTTTATCACCCATCAATGTATTGAATGTAAGGTCAATGGATGAACTGTCTTCCTCATCCATCGTTACTTTTAACAAAATTCTCTTCTCAGGATCCATTGTCGTATCCCAAAGCTGCTCTGCATCCATCTCTCCCAGTCCTTTGTAACGCTGGATACTGTTGTTTCCATCTCTTCCTATCTCCGTAAGGATCTGATTCAATTCTTCATCACTGTAAGCATAGTAAGTTTTTTTGTTCTTATCCACTTTATACAGCGGCGGCTGGGCCAGGTATACATATCCCTGCTTAATCAGTTCCGGCATAAAACGGTACAGGAAAGTAAGCAGAAGAGTCGCAATATGAGCTCCGTCTACATCGGCATCCGTCATAATAATGATCTTGTGATAACGAAGTTTTGATATATCAAAATCCTCTGAAATACCGGTACCAAACGCTGTAATCATAGCCTTAATTTCATTGTTTACAAGGATTTTATCCAGTCTTGCTTTTTCTACATTCAGTATTTTTCCACGAAGCGGAAGGATTGCCTGAGTAGCACGGTCTCTGGCCGTTTTGGCACTTCCACCGGCTGAATCTCCCTCTACGATGTAGATTTCGCACTTGGAAGGATCCTTGTCACTGCAGTCTGCCAGTTTTCCCGGAAGGCTGGTTCCATCCAATGCTGTCTTTCTTCTTGTAAGGTCTCTTGCCTTTCTGGCTGCATCTCTGGCACGCTGGGCAAGAAGAGCTTTTTCACAAATGATCTTGGCTGTTGTAGGATTCTGCTCCAGAAAATAAGTAAGCTGCTCTGAAACAACATTGTCTACTGCACCTCTGGCGATTGTATTACCCAGTTTCTGTTTCGTCTGTCCCTCGAACTGTGGTTCCGGAATCTTAATGCTGATAATGGCTGTCAGACCTTCTCTTATATCTTCACCACTGAGATTTGGCTCGCTTTCTTTCAGCAGTTTTCTCGTTCTGGCATAATCGTTAAAAGTCTTCGTCAGAGCATTTTTAAATCCTGCCAGATGTGTACCACCTTCCGGTGTAGTAATATTATTTACAAAACTATAACAGCCCTCTGTATATCCTGAATTGTGCTGGAAGGAAACTTCTACATACACATCCCCTTTTTGTCCTTCACAATAAATAATATCATCATACAAAGGCTCTTTATTTTTATTCAGGTACTGAACATACTCCTTGATACCACCTTCATAGTGGAATGTTTCTGTTCTCTCTTTTTCCTCTCTCAGATCTGTGAGAATGATCTTGATTCCCTTGGTCAGAAAGGCCATTTCCCTCAAACGCTGTCTCAAAATATCAAAACTATATTCTGTGGTCTCAGTAAAAATGGTTTCATCCGGTAAAAAGGTTACCTTCGTACCTCTCTGATCGGTAGAACCCTCTTCCTTCAAAGGATACATAGTATGTCCTTTTTCATAACGCTGGATATATTTTTTTCCATCCTGGTAAATCTCTACCTCCAGCCAGTTTGAAAGAGCATTTACAACAGAGGCACCTACTCCATGAAGACCTCCTGATACTTTGTATCCGCCACCGCCGAATTTTCCACCGGCATGAAGTACGGTAAATACAACCTCAACCGCTGGTTTTCCGGCTTTTTTATTGATTCCTACCGGGATACCACGGCCGTCATCAATAACCGTGATTGAATTATCTTTATTGATAAAAACCTGGATTTCGTCGCAATAGCCGGCCAATGCTTCATCAATCGCATTATCTACGATTTCATACACCAGATGATGAAGTCCTTTTTCCGATGTACTTCCAATGTACATTCCAGGTCTTTTTCTTACTGCTTCCAGGCCTTCCAGTATCTGAATCTGGTCAGCACCGTAAACTACATCCTTTTCTTTATCCATGTTGGATACCTCCATTTACAATTTCAAACTTTTGGTCAATATTAATTCCATTGGTTACAAACTCTTCCAGTCCTGTACAGGTAATAATGGTCTGGATTCCTTTTATATTTTCAAGCAGATAATTCTGCCTGCTGCGATCCAGCTCCGACAGCACATCATCCAGAAGTAAAATAGGCTTTTCTCCAATTGCTTCCTCTACAATCTGTATTTCTGCCATTTTCAGTGATAACGCAGCTGTTCTTTTCTGTCCCTGTGAACCATACTTTCTTAAATCTTCTCCCTGTGTCAAAAACTGAAGATCATCTCTGTGTGGTCCCACTGTGGTTGTCTTTTGAAAAGCATCTCTTTCCATTGCTGAGAACAGACTGTTTTCAAACTCATCATCACTGCAGTTAGGTCTGTAGACCAATTTTATATCTTCTTTTCCTCCAGTAAGATTTGCGTGCTGTATGCTCATAATCTCCTGAAGTTCATTGATAAACTCTTCCCGGATCTGGATAATCTTTCTTCCGTAATCCACAAGCTGTATATCCCAGACATCCAGCGCCTCTCTCAAATGCTGCCTGCTTTTTGTCTGTTTCAAAAGAGCGTTACGCTGTTTTAATACTTTCTTATACTGTTTTAAATAAAACAGATACGCTTTATTCAGCTGGCACAACTCCATATCCATAAATCTTCTTCTTTTCTCCGGACCATCTTTGATGATTCCAAGATCTTCCGGTGAAAAAAATATAATGTTAGATATTCCCATCAGTTCATTGCTGTTTTTGATAGGCAGACCGTCAATGGCTATTCCCTTGGAGCGTTCTTTTTTCATATGTATCTCCACCTTGATAGTTTTGTTTCTCTTCTCTACAAAATAGCGGAGATGGGCATCTCTTTGTCCTTTTCTTATCATTTCGGCATCTTTGCTTCCACGATGGGATTTTGTAGTTCCCCCGACAAAAATAGCCTCTAACACATTGGTTTTTCCCTGGGCATTGTCACCATACAGCACATTGGTACCGGGATGAAACTTAAAGATTTCTCGTTTGTAATTTCTAAAATTACAAAGTTCAATTGACTTTAAGATCATACACTTGCAACCTTTACTTTCGTTCCTTCAAATTCAAACTCGTCTCCAGGGTGTAGTTTTCTTCCTCTTCTCTCGTCTACTTCACCATTTACGAGAACCAGCCCATCCTGGATTACCATTTTTGCCTCAACACCGGAACCAACTAATCCAGCCAGTTTCATTGCCTGTCCCAGCCGGATATATTCATCCCTTATCCTTATTTCTTCCATAATCTTCCTCCTGTTTTAATTCATATTGACAGGTAAAATCAGATAAATATAAGACTCTTCGTTGTTTTTTATAAAACAAGGTGCATTTGCATTAAATAAATACAAATATACATCCTCGTCCTCAATTACCTTCAAAACATCAATAATATATTTGGGATTGAATGCAATGGTCAGATCTTTGCCTTCTTTTTCTATCATTACTTCTTCATCCATAGATCCAATCTTAGTATTCATTTCCATCTTCATTTCACCATCATGAATATTAAGAATAACCGGTTTTTTTTCTGCCTCTCTAAGAAGAAGAGTAGCACGATCAATACATCCGTAAAAATCTTTTTTATTAATCTTCACTTTCGTCTCATAATTATTTTTCAGCATCTGGTCAATGTTGTAGAAATTTCCTTCGATCAGGCGCGAAATAACTAATGTATCATTAAACTCAAATAATACGTGATTTTTGGAAAATGAAATCGTGATCATGTCATCTGTTCCACCGTTTAATATCTTACTGATTTCATTTAATGTTTTTCCAGGTATTACAACTTTGATATGATCATAACTTTCTTTCAGATGAACCTTGCGGATTGAAACTCTGACTAAGTCAAGAGAAGCAATTTTAAATTCATCTCCATTAATCTCAAATAACTCACCGGTCAGTATCTTGTTACTTTCATTATCGGATATAGAAAAAATAGTCTGCTGAATCATTTCTCTGAGAGTAAACTGGGATATTTCTATCTTACTGTCTACTTCAATATTGGGAAGTTTAGGAAATTCATCGTTATCCATACCCGGAATACTGAATTTACTGCGTCCGCAGAATAACAAAATATTATTCTGTTCATCTACTTCAAAATTAATATCATCATCCGGAAGACGGCGTACATATTCGGAAATCATTTTAGCATTCATTAAGATGACGCCCGGTTCCTGTACCTGAGCTGGTACTTTTGTTTCAATACCAAGCTGCATATCATTAGTTGTCATTTTAATATAGTCATCTTTTGCTTCAATTACAACATAACCAAGAATAGGCATAGTAGTTTTTCCTGGAACAGCTTTTAAAGCAATATTGATACCATTGTTAAAGTCAGACTTCGTGCAGGTAAATTTCATAATGTGAATAACTCCTTTCAGTTCTATAAAAAAATAAATAATATTAAAAATTCAGAAGATATAGTATTAGGGGCGGTGGATTTGTTAGTAAGTCTTAGAGCCCCTGTAAAATAAGGCATTAAAGCTAATTTAAAAAAGATCAGAACTTGTGGGTTAAGGTAAAGTCATATGGATAAAATAAATTAAAAAATATCAATATCCATATAAAAACACAGGATGTCCACCGGTTAAACTAACCTTATCCACAAGATATTAAGGATTGATCTTCTTTTTTAATATACTGAGGTTTTCTTGCAACTCTTTGTTATCAACTTTTAGTGTGTTAATTTTGTTGATAGCGTGGATAACTGTAGTATGATTCCCTCTTTTAAGCTTTTCAGCGATTTCTTGTTGTGTAAGATTTGTTAATTCATCGCACAAATACATACATATCTGTCTTGGGTAAGCAAGATTTTTTGTTTTCTTGCTGGAAAGCAAAGCCTCTTTATCAATATTAAAATGCTCTGCTACAATTTCAATAATATACTCTGCTGTAATAACAGGTTTCTTATCCGGAGATATAAAGTCCTTTAAAGCATTCTCTGCCTGCATTAAAGTAATAGGTTCATTCTTGAACTTTGAATAAAGAATGATCTTATTGTAAGCTCCCTCAAGATCTCGGATGTTGGAACGGATATTGGTGGCAATGTATTCCAGAATATCCTTATCCAGTTTCAGTTCAGATTCCTCTTGTTTGTTTTTCAAAATAGCCATGCTTGTTTCAAAATCAGGTGGCTGGATATCAATGGTCATACCGGAATTGAATCGGGATCGATAACGCATGTCCAGCTGTTCCATCTGACTAGGTGGACGGTCACTGGATATTACAAGCTGTTTTCCTGCCTGGTATAAGGCTTCAAATGTGTTAAAAAACTCCAGCTGTGTTGCTTCTTTACCAATGATAAACTGAATATCGTCTACCAGAAGTACATCTACATTTCGATATTTATTGCGAAGATTGACGGTAGCAACAGTGTCACCTTTCTGGTTGTTGGCACGGATTGCCTCCACTACGTTAATAAGAAAATCCTCACTGGTTGTATAAGTGACAGTCAGATTCGGGTGATTTTCCAGTATATAACGGGCAATGGAATGCATCAAGTGTGTCTTACCCATTCCGGGACCGGAATATAAAAACAAAGGATTATAGATTTCTCCGGTAGGATTTTCTGCTACGGCTACCGAGGCAGCATAAGCGATATTGTTGCTTCCACTTACTACGAAGGTATCAAATGAATGACCATTTTTCAAAAACGGATACTTTTCTTCGATGGACACATTATTATAGGAAGAAACTCCTTTTGCGGGATGATCCTGGATATAATCAAAAGCGACTGTAACTGCCTTGCCTGTGATTACTTCAATGGATACCTCAAAAGGTACTTTATATTTTTTTTCCAGGATGCTTTGTGTATCTCCCTGTTTTTCTTTATCAATTCCAATGAGAAGAATGCCTTTATCATAGGATATAATACTCAATGGTAAAATCCAGGTGCGAAACAGGACATCGTTGATGTCAAATTCGCTCTTCATATAATTGATAATTTCGTCCCAATTGTCTTTTATTTGGTTTATCATTCAAATTTCCTACCTTACTCTGTAAAAATTAAAATATGGCTAAAAACATACATTATTATTTTACTACAAAATAGACTATAAATCAAATTTTATTACTATATTTTCTTATATAAATGTGGATAACTTAAAAGATATGCTTGACTATTAGAATAAATGATAATATAATTAGGCTTGATACGGATTTTGATATTATTGTGAAGGAGGTGTATCGGGATGAAAATGACATATCAGCCAAAAAAGAGACAGAGATCTAAAGTTCATGGCTTTCGTAAAAGAATGAGTACTGCAAATGGTAGAAAAGTACTCGCTAGAAGAAGAGCAAAGGGAAGAAAGAAATTATCTGCATAATCAGATGAATGGACAAGGTCAGAGTGGCTCGGTCGGTGTTTTCTGACAAGTCTTGTTCTGGCCTTTCTTCTTATAATGGAAGTAAAAGTATGAAAAGACAAGTATTTGAGAAGCTGGGAAAAAATCCCGCATTTCAAAGGGTCTACAAAAATGGTAGATCCAGAGCTAATAAGTATTTGGTAATGTATGTGAAAACAGGGGAGAGTGGTCCCAATCGTTATGGATTTTCTGTCAGTAAGAAAGTCGGTAACAGTGTTGTGCGTCATCACATTACCAGATTGTTAAGAGAATCCGTTCGTAAGAATGACGCATTGACAAAAGAGGGCAACCATATTGTGATCGTTGCCCGGAAGAATATAAAAAATTGCAGTTATGAAATCGTAGACGGCGCAGTAATTCATTTATTAAAATTACATGGATTAGTGAAGTGATGTGATTATTTTGAAGAGAATTTTATTAGGGTTGTTACGCATATATCAAAAATATATATCGCCAATGAAAAGAACACCTACATGTATTTATACTCCTTGTTGTTCTGAATATGCAGTTCAGGCAATTCACAAGTATGGTGCAGGTAAAGGTGGTTTTTTGGCTGTAAAAAGAATTTTAAGATGCCATCCTTTTCACAAAGGCGGTTATGACCCTGTGCCGTAAAGAGCAGGAGGATATTAATATTGTTTAATTGGTTATATACAATATTTGGTTTTATTCTGACTTACATTGATAAAGGTGTTTATCTTGTTTTTGGAATCCATAATACCGGTATTTGTATCATTTTATTTACCCTTGTTGTTTATTTACTGATGTATCCGCTGAATGCAAAGCAGCAAAAGTCTACCAGACTGATGAATAAGATCCAGCCTGAGATGAAGGAAATACAGAAAAAGTATAAAGGTAAGAAAGATCAGGCGTCTCAGTTAAAGATGAACGAAGAGACACAGGCACTTTATGCAAAGTATGGAATCAGTCCTTTTGGTGGATGTCTGCCGATGCTTGTAACACTTCCTATTATGTTGTGTCTGTATCGAGTGATTTACAGCATGAAAGAATATGTTCCGGTATTGGGTACAGCAGAGGCATCTCGTTTTATGTGGATGGATGTTTCCAAGACACCACTTGCTTTTTACCAGGAAGGTCATAAATTTGGTATTCTTGTATTTTTAGTGCCGATTTTGGCTATGGTTCTTCAGTTTATTAATACGAAAGTAATTCAGAGTGGAACCGATAATAACCAGGATGATAATCCTATGGGACAGTCCATGAAGATGATGAACTATTTCATGCCTGTTATGTCCGGATTTTTCTGTCTTAGTTTGAATATTGGTATCGGTTTATACTGGATTATGGGTAGTTTATTCCGTATTTTCCAAGCTATCTTTATTAACCGTAAGATTGATAAGATCGATATGGATACGCTGGTAGAGCAGAACAAAGAAAAGGCAGCGAAAAAGTCAGAAAAGTTAAAAGAACGCAACAAACAGATGGAAGAGTATGCCCGTACAAGAACTTCATCTATTAAGTCAGCAAGTTCTTATAACAATCAGGATTCTTCCAAAGGTTCTGATCATAGTGGCCGTACCACTTCAAATAAGAAGTACAAAGAAGGCAGCATTGCAAGTATTGCGCATATGTCTACAGATAAGAAGAAAGATTGATTTTGTATTGGAGGAATGAAAAATGGAAGATTGGAAAGAGTTTTCTGCAAAGACAGCAGATGAAGCTTTAACAAATGCTTTAATCCAATTAGAAACATCCAGCGATCAGATTGAATATGAAGTAATTGAAGAAGAAAAAAGTGGCGTATTTGGTTTATTCAGTAAGCCGGCTCGTATTCGTGTTCGTAAAAAAGAGCAGGTAGTGGATCGTGTATACGATTTTTTGAAAAGAACATTTGATGCTATGCATATTGATGTTGCTATTTCTCATGAAATGGATGAGATTGAAAGTACTTTAAGTATTGAGTTAAAGGGAAATGATATGGGAATGCTCATTGGTAAAAGAGGACAGACATTGGATTCCCTTCAGTATCTGACATCTTTGGTAGCAAACAAAAATTCTGATAAGTATGTAAAGATTAAGATTGATACAGAAAATTATCGTCAGAGAAGAAAAGAGACTATTGAAAATCTTGCTAAGAACATGGCAAATAAAGTAAAGAAAACAGGTCGTCCTGCTTTTCTTGAGCCAATGAATCCTTATGAGAGACGCATTATTCATGCGGCGCTGCAGCCGGATAAATATGTAGACACTCATAGTGAAGGAGATGAGCCACATCGTAAAGTGGTAATCACCCTGAACAGAGAATTTGCTTCGGAACTGCCTCGAAGAAATAATTATAGAAAGAAAAATAATTATTCAAGAGACCGCAGAAAGCCATATGCAAATAGAGAGCAGAAGAGAGATTAGTGTGAAAGGCTGAATCTTAATTGGATTCGGCCTTTTTTTTCTGAAATCGGAGGTAATATGTTTTACGAAGATACCATTGCTGCCATAGCAACTTCATCCAAAGATGGCAGTATCAGTATTATCCGGATCAGTGGTCCGGAAGCAGTGAATATAGTAAGTAATTCTTTTGTTGGTAAAAGCGGAAAGAAGATCGATCTGACACAAAAGCAGAGCCATACCATTCATTTTGGATATATAAAAGATTCCAATGGAGAAGTGATCGATGAAGTAATCGTACTTTTGATGAAGGCACCAAAAAGTTATACTATGGAGGATGTGGTGGAAGTACAATGTCATGGTGGATCTTTTGTATGTCAGATATTGCTGGAACATTTTGTGAAAGAAGGAGTCCGTATTGCACAGCCGGGTGAATTTACAAAAAGGGCATTTCTAAATGGAAGAATTGATCTGTCTCAGGCGGAATCTGTGATGGATATAATTCAGTCGGACAGTGAACTGGCTCTACACAATTCATTAAATCAGCTTCGAGGTGATATTAAAGTTGAAGTTGAAAAAATGAGAGAAGTACTTCTGACAGACATTGCTTTTGTCGAGGCAGCATTGGACGACCCGGAACATTTGTCATTGGATGGGTATGTGGATACAATATTGGATCATGCCAGACAACTGTTGGAACAGGTAGAACATTTATTGAAAAATAGTGAAAACGGAAAGATAATTAAAGAGGGAATTCAGACAGTTATCGTAGGAAAACCAAATGTAGGAAAGTCATCTTTTTTAAATTGTATTTTGAGAGAGGACAGAGCTATCGTAACAGATATTGCCGGAACTACCAGAGATACATTGGAAGAAGAGGTTCGTATAGGAACCACCAGACTTCATTTGATTGATACAGCAGGAATTAGAAATACCGATAATCAGATAGAAAAAATAGGAATTGAAAAAGCAAAGAAATCTATAGAGCAATGTGATTTTGTTATCTGTATCTTGGACGCCAGTGGTGAATTTGAAAGCGAAGATTATGAAGTGCTGGAACAGGCAAAAGATAAGCCAGGTGTTATACTGCTTAATAAATGGGATCTGAAAAATCAGTATAAGGAGGAAATTCCTTTTTCTGATCAGAAGAAGATCATGCCTTTTTCTGCTTTGCAGGGTAAAGGGTTGAAAGAACTGGAAGAGTATTTGAATGATCTTTTTATAAAAGATAGTATTGATTATAATGATAACATTTATATAACAAATATGCGGCAAAAGCAGTCACTTTACGATTGCAAAAATAGTCTGATGCAGTTGCTGAAAACGATTGATGCCGGAATGCCGGAGGATCTTTTTACCATTGATATGCAAAATGCGTACGAACAGCTTGGTTTGATCATAGGTGAAACGATAGAAGATGATATAGTGGATAAAATCTTTAAAGATTTTTGTATGGGAAAATAAATTGTTTGGAGGAATACAAGAGTATGAATCAGGAATATGATGCGGTTGTTGTCGGTGCCGGTCATGCAGGCTGTGAAGCTGCACTGGCATTAGCAAGATTGTCTTTGAAAACAGTTATGTTTACAGTCAGCGTAGACAGTATAGCTATGATGCCATGTAATCCCAATGTAGGTGGAACTTCAAAAGGACATCTGGTAAGAGAAATCGATGCACTGGGCGGTGAAATGGGAAAAAATATAGACAGAACTTTTATCCAGTCAAAAATGTTAAATAAGTCAAAAGGTCCTGCTGTACATTCTCTTCGTGCCCAGGCAGATAAACAGGAATACAGCAAGTCTATGAGAAAAGTTCTGGAACAGACAGAAAATTTGACAATACGCCAGGGAGAAGTAAATGAGATTCTTGTTGAAGATGGAAGAGTGGTAGGTGTCAAAACTTATACAGGAGCTGTTTATTCCTGTAAGGTATGTGTGCTTTGTACAGGAACTTATCTAAATGCCCGGTGCATTACCGGAAGTGTATCTGTATATACCGGTCCTAATGGATTGCAGGCAGCAACACATTTGACAGATTCTTTGGAAAAATTAGGTATAGAAATGCGTCGTTTTAAAACAGGTACACCTGCCAGAATTGATGGCAGCACTATTGATTATTCTAAAATGGAGCCTCAATACGGTGATGAGAAGATTGTACCTTTTTCTTTTACCAATACATCGGATTCAGTTCAGAGAGAGCAGGTAAAATGTTATCTCACTTATACGAATGAAAAAACTCATGAGATTATTCGTGATAATTTGGACCGTTCACCTCTGTATTCAGGATATATAAAAGGAACGGGTCCAAGATATTGCCCTTCTATTGAAGATAAGGTAGTACGGTTTGCTGATAAAAACAGACATCAGGTATTTATCGAACCAGAAGGAAATTATACAAATGAAATGTATATTGGTGGAATGTCTAGTTCTCTGCCGGAAGATGTACAGTTTGACATGTATCATTCTGTACCGGGACTGGAACATGCGAAAATTGTTAGAAATGCTTATGCCATCGAATATGACTGTATCAATTCACTGGAACTGTTGCCATCACTAGAGTTGAAAAAAGTAAGTGGTCTTTTTAGTGCAGGGCAAGCAAACGGTAGTTCCGGATATGAAGAAGCGGCAGCTCAGGGATTGATTGCCGGAATCAATGCAGCACGAAAAGTAAAAGAAAAGGATCCGTTAATACTGGACCGTTCTCAGGGATACATCGGTGTATTAATAGATGACCTTGTGACGAAAGGTACCAATGAACCTTATCGCATGATGACATCCAGAGCAGAGTATCGTCTCCTGTTACGACAGGATAATGCAGATGAAAGATTGACACCTATCGGTTATGAAATGGGATTGATTGATGAAGAGAGATATGAAAAATTCCAGGAAAAGTACAAATGTATCAAAGAAGAAGTTGAGCGTGTTAAAAATTCCTATGTTGGAAATAGTGACAAGGTACAGAATCTATTGAAAGAACATAAAAGTACGGAATTAGTCAGTGGTATATCTTTGGCTGAACTGATTAAAAGACCAGAATTGAATTATGATGTTTTAAAAGAAATAGATACTGGCAGACCAGAACTTTCAGAAGAAATCTGCAATGAAGTAAATATCGTATTGAAGTATGAAGGATATATTGCAAGACAGCAGAAGCAGGTTGAACAGTTTCATAAATTAGAAAAGAAGAAGATTCCGGCAAACATTGATTATGATAAAGTAGGTTCACTGCGGCTGGAAGCAATTCAAAAACTGAAGGAAATCAAGCCTGAATCTATCGGCCAGGCTTCGCGAATCAGTGGTGTTTCACCTTCTGATATTTCGGTATTATTAGTTTATCTGGAACAGTTTAAGTAAGATAGGAAAGGAACATAAATGATTAGAAATATATTTGCAAATCATGGAATTACTATAACCGAAGAGCAGGAACAAAAATTAAATCAATATTATGATTTACTGATTGACTGGAATAATAAAATAAATTTAACATCTATTGTAGAATATGAGGAAGTTGTCTGGAAACATTTTTTAGATTCAGCTTTCTTTGTATCCTGTGATAAAGTTGATTTGAAAGAAAAAAAGAAAGTTCTTGATTTGGGTACAGGTGCTGGATTTCCCGGAATGGTATTAGCAATTCTTTGTCCAGATTATGAATTTGTTTTGGCAGATTCACTGAATAAAAGAATTGAATTTTTAAAAGTGGTAATTAATAGATTGCAAATTCATAATGTGTCAGTGATTCATGGTAGAGCGGAAGAACTGGGAAGGGATGAAAATTTCAGAAATCAATTTGACTATGTTGTATCCAGAGCAGTTGCAGAATTACCGGTGCTACTTGAATATTGTATTCCTTTTGTAAAAAAAGAAGGATACTTTGTATCTTATAAAAGCAGAAGATTGGATGAAGAAATTGAAAATGCCGATAATGCTCTAAATGTGCTTTATACAAAATATGAAAAAAAATATAAATATGAATTGGAATATGATCATAGTGAGAGATATCTTGTTTTTTTTAGATGTGAAAATATTACAGATTCCAAGTATCCTAGAAAACCTAAAAAGATTAAAACAAATCCACTATAAATGTTTCATGTGAAACATCTTAAATAGTATATAATAATGTTTCATGTGAAACATTAAAAACAATGTATTTAACAATAAAATATGTTTCACATGAAACAATTTTAAAATAACATGACTTTCTATAGAAATTATATTCTAATAGTGATATAATTAAGAAATGAGAATATTTATTGGAGGGAATTATGAGTGAAATAATGACCATTGCTAATCAGAAGGGTGGAGTTGGAAAGACAACTACCACTATTAATTTAGCAGCCGCATTGGCAGAAAAAGGGAAGAAAGTCCTGGTCATTGATATGGATCCACAGGGAAATACATCCAGTGGATTAGGTATTGACAAGGATGAACTGGATACAACAGTGTATCAGTTAATGATAGGAGATAATACATTTGAAGAGTGCGTTCAAAAAGAGGTATTTGAAAATCTGGATGTACTGGCAGCAAATGTAAATTTGGCAGGAATTGAAATTGAGACAATGGATATGGAGGATCGAAATTATATTCTTCATGATATTATTGAAAAAATTAAAGAAGAATATGACTATATTATTATTGACTGTCCACCATCTCTTAATGCATTGACAATTAATGCGATGACAACAGCGGATTCCGTTTTAGTTCCAATTCAGTGTGAATATTATGCACTGGAAGGTTTGAGTCAGCTTATTTATACCATCGACCTGGTAAGAGAAAGATTGAATCCAAAACTTGTTATTAATGGTGTTGTATTTACTATGTATGATGTTAGAACAAATTTGTCTATGCAGGTAATCGAAAATGTGAGAAATAACCTGAATCAGACTATCTATGATACAATCATACCAAGAGGGGTTCGTTTGGCAGAGGCTCCAAGTCATGGTTTGCCAATAACAAAATATGATAGAAGATCTGCAGGTGCCCAGGCTTATCTGGCACTGGCAGATGAAGTAATAGAAAGGAGCAGATAAAATGGCATCTAAGGGATTAGGTAAGGGATTGGATTCAATGATTCCACCAAAAAGAACTGCCAGAGCACAAGCACAGGATTCAGCAGCCAATAAAAATGCAAATAAATCTGGAGAAGTAATTTTAAAGATAAATGATGTAGAACCAAATAAGAATCAGCCAAGAAGAACTTTTAATGAAGATTCTCTGATTGAATTAAGTGAGTCCATTAAACAGCATGGTATTGTTCAACCATTGGTTGTTGCGAAACAGAAGGATTATTATGAGATCATTGCCGGAGAGAGAAGATGGCGTGCTGCTAAAATAGCTGGATTGAAAGAAGTACCTGTAATTATTAAGGATTATTCACCACAGGAAATTATGGAAGTGGCCTTGATAGAAAATATCCAGCGTGAAGATCTGAATCCTATTGAAGAGGCAAAAGCTTATAAAAATCTGATTGATGAGTATAACTTGAAACAGGATCAGGTAGCGGAAAAAGTTTCAAAAAGCAGAACAGCTGTTACAAATGCATTGAGACTTTTAAAATTGGATGACCGTGTACAAGAGATGCTTATCAATGAAAATATATCCAGTGGTCATGCCAGAGCTTTGCTGGGATTGGATGATGCAGAAAAGCAGTATAATATTGCTACGCAGATTTTCGATGAAAAATTAAGTGTTCGTGAGACAGAAAAACTGGTAAAACAGATCAATCGTCCGGAACAGCCGCCTAAACCGAAAAAGGAATTGAAAAATGACTTTGTGTACCGTGATATTGAAGAAAAGCTGAAAGAAAAAATAGGAACAAAAGTGAAAATCAATCGAAAGACAGAAGATAAAGGTAAGATTGAGATTGAATACTATTCACCGGAAGAACTTGAAAAAATTCTGGCATATTTCAAATAGAACATATGTTTGATAGGAGGATAAAAATGTTTAAGTTTGCAGACATAGGATTAGAAGTGGACATAGTTGTACTGGGAATTGCTTTACTGGTTGTTATTTTGTTCATTATGAGTATTGTAATATTATCTAAGTGCAGCTCTTTAAAACGCCGATATGAGGCATTTATGGCCGATGCAGATGGAAAATCTCTGGAAGATGCATTTGGCAAAAAATTTGAAAATATGGAGTATATTAATGGCAAATTAACAGAGATTGACAGTCACTTGAAAGAGATAGATCTGGATCTGTTGAAGACCTATCAGAAGGTAGGTATTGTAAAGTATGATGCCTTTAAAGAAATAGGCGGCACGCTGAGTTTTGTATTAACATTGTTGACAAAAGATAATGATGGATTTATAATGAACTCCATGCACAGCAACAGCGAAGGTTGTTATACTTATATCAAAGAAGTTAAATCCGGAGAAGTCTTTGTTGCTTTATCGGAAGAAGAAATACAGTCTTTGGAAATGGCCAAAAAATGTGAATAAGAATAATGTTAAAGGGCGACGATAATTCGCCGCCCTTTAGTAAGACATTTTATTAAATTAATAAAAAAATAAGCCCTCACCCAGCAGTTGCAGGTCTGCCAAACAAGGACTCGGGAGTACGCCATTGGGGGCTCGAACCCCAGACACCCTGATTAAGAGTCAGGTGCTCTACCAACTGAGCTAATGGCGCTTAACGATTAACGCAAGATTTATTATATTACAAAGTATGATAAAATGCAAGTATTATTTTAAAAAAAATTAAATTGGAGGAATTATGGAAGAGAAAAGAAGCAAAATAAAGGATTTATTGAAAGGAATTTTATCAAATGGTGGTTATGTCATAGGTCTGGTATTTATATGTACGCTGATTATTGTAGCTGTCATCAATTTAGGAACAACTATTGATATCATTGGAAGATTTTTGGCTATTATAGCACCATTTATATTTGGATTTTTCTTTGCTTATCTGATCCGTCCTATTGTTGTAACATTGGAAAAGCCTTTGAAAAAGATAAAAAAAGGTAAGGGAGAAAAGATAAAAAGAGTTATCAGTATTGTCGTTTCCTATCTGATCGTAATAGGTGCATTGACGATTATCATTGTATATATTTTTCCTCAGATGAAAAACAGTGTGAAAGATATAGGCAATTCTGTAAAAAATGGATACAATTATGTAACAAATCATCTGGATGAAATGAATGCTATGATACCAGTTATCAACCTTGGAAGTGTAATTGAGTATATTCAGAACAATCTTATCGACAAATTGATGTCAAATAGTGGAACAATTGTGCCTGTTGTATATCATTTTTCATCCTCTGTGTTGACAAGTCTGTATAATATATTTATGGGACTGGTTATCTCAATTTACATGATTATTGATGGACAGAAGTTAAAAAATTCAATTAAGCGGATCATTTATGCTCTGTCACCGATTGAAAAAGCACCGGCAATCTGCAAGACCATCAGTAAATGTAATCATATATTTAACGGATTTTTATTTGGAAAGGCCGTAGATTCTCTGATCATTGGTATTTTGTGTTTTATTGCTATGAGTATTTTGCGGCTGCCATACTCACTTTTGTTGAGTGTTATTGTAGGAATTACCAATATGATTCCGTACTTTGGACCGATCATTGGTGCCATCCCGGGTTTTGTTATCTATTTGTTTATAGATCCAAAATTATCTCTGGTTTTTGCTATTATGATCTTAATCTTGCAGCAGTTTGATGGTTTATATCTGGGACCGAAGATCCTGGGAGATCTGACAGGTATCAAACCTTTGTGGGTTATTTTTGGAATTGTGATCGGTGGTGCTTATTTTGGAGCCGTTGGAATGTTTTTAGGTGTACCTACAGTTGCCGTTTTTATGTATCTGGCAGACCTTTTTATCGAGAGTAAGCTGAAAAAGAAAAAAATCGATTTATCGGATATGAAGTAATTTTTTGATGGACAGAAGGTTAAGATAAAGCCGGTTGATTTTTTTCTGACAGCATAAGTTTATTCGTTTGCGGAAAAAATTACTGCAAGGTGATCTGGACATAAAAATCCCCCTTTTTTCACAATATATGAAAAGAGGGGGAGATATGTTACTTTATTATCGGGATATTTTGAATCGGCAGATTGGTTTGCCTTCGGCTACAAAACGGCTTTCATATTCTGTCATAATGTTGCCGGGGAGAAATTCGCTGTTGTGAAGATCATAAGTCAGCTCATCAATATGCCACAAGTTGCTTTCTTCTACTGATTCAACGGAAAAATCAAAAAGGGGCCGGTTGTCAGTTTTAAACTGGATATAGCCTTTTTTTGCCAAAATAATATGATACAATGACAAAAAGTTGGGGCTTGTAAGACGCCTCTTGGCGTGTCGGTCTTTTGGCCATGGATCTGAAAAATTCAGGTAGATCCGGTCCACTTCTTCCTGGTCAAAAATATCCAGCAGATATTTGGCGTCAAAACGAATGAAAAACAGATTGTTTAATTCGGTCTGTTCTCTTCGTTCCAGAGCACGGTACAGAACACTTGAGTACATTTCGATACCGATATAGTTGATATCCGGATTTTTTTCTGCCAGCTGGTGGATAAACTGCCCTTTTCCCATACCAATCTCGATATGAAGAGGATTGCGGTTGTTGAACAGCTTTTCGCGCCATATTCCTTTATAGGCCTCAGGTTCATGTACAACATAAGGACTTGCATCGATGAACTCTTTGGAACCTTTTACATTTCGTAATCTCATGATTGTATCACCATTCCTTTTTGTAATGTTAATAATGTAACATATATGGGGAAAAAAGAAAATAGGTTATTGGAAAAAAGCACAAAATCGTGTATAGTAGATAATAGAAAGTTTTTGGAGGACATTAGAATGAATAAAATAAAAAGATACTTAAGCGGGCTGGCGTTTTTTGCCCTGGCAGTGATTTTTTCAGGGGGAGGCATTCAGGCGAAGGCTATGAAACTGTCGGCGGAGTCGGCAGTAGTGATGGATGTTCAGTCAGGAGCCATTTTGTATCAGAAAAATATGGACAAGCAGGAGTATCCGGCTAGTATTACCAAGGTTATGACGGCTATGCTGGCAATTGAAAACTCGTCTTTGGATGAGGTGGTTACCTACTCTGCCAAGGCACTGCAGCTGGAGAGCGGAGCTTCTAATATCCAGTTGAAAAAGGGCGAAAAGATCACCATGGAAGAAAGCCTGTATGCCATTCTGCTTATGTCCGCCAACGAGGCATGCAACGGTGTAGCGGAGCATATTGCGGGCAGTACAGACAACTATGTAAAAATGATGAACAACCGGGCAAAAGAACTTGGATGTACCGGTACTCATTTTGCCAATACAAACGGATTGTGGCAGCAAGATCATTATACAACGGCTCATGATATGGCACTGATCGCCAGAGCTGCTTACAAAAATCCTACTTTTGCAAAAATTACCGGAACAAAGCGTTATAACATTCCTAAGACGAACAAAAGTAAGACAGGACATGCACTTCACAATCATCATCAGATGCTTTTAGCCGGTACTCATCCACAGTATGTGTATGAATATTGTGTGGGAGGAAAGACCGGATATACCAGTAAATGCCGTTATACACTGATCACTTATGCCAAGAAAAATGGTATGACTCTGGTTTCGGTTGTAATGAGAGCGGACTCTCCATGGGATACAAACAATGAATACACAGATACCATTAAGTTGTTAAATACTACATTTGAAAAGTATAAACGATATAATATACAAAATGATGCAGTAAAAGAGATCAATAACAACTATCTGTTTACGAAGTTCAGCCCATTTTTTAACAGCAATAACAGCCCGCTGACCATTGACAGTGATGCAGGTGTTATGCTTCCAAAGGGAGTGGATATCAGTAAAACCCAGAAAAAGATTACCATGGATGAGAAATCTTCCAAGATGGTGGATGGAAAAAAGGTAATCGGACATATTAGTTATACATATAACAGAAAAGAAATCGGTGGATCAGATATTTATTATGCCAAACCGGCTGTGGCATCTTTGAACGACAGTATTGATATGGCGGACTGGTTTACAGAAGCTGTGCAGACTGCCAACAAAGAGCCATTCCAGTGGAAAAGACTGGCTGTGATACTGATCCTGGTTGTTGTAATCCTCATTGTGGTCATTTATATCATACACAGAATGAGAGCAGAAAGAGAACAGCGGGAGCGGAGAAAGAGATACCGCAGAACAAGAAAGACATATAAGAAAAACAGAAGATATTAAAAGAAAAAGGAATTCCTGATAAGAACGGGAATTCCTTTTTTACACAATAGAATGATACGGTTTGAAATTTTCGTAAAGGCAGGATTTATTTCAAAATCTTGCGGAAGTTTTTCTTTCCTTTTTTTAATACCATGTCTTCTGCAAAGTCATTGGCTGTATAGGATGTTTTGATGTCTGTGACTTTTTCACCGTTCACACTGACACCACCCTGCTGTACAGCTCGTCTTGCCTCTGACTTAGATGGCACCAGACCGGATACATACAGAAGAGAAAGAATATCAATGGATCCATCGGTAAGATCCTCATCTTTTAATGTATAACTAGGCATGTTGGCAGCGTTTCCGCTGGAGAACAATGATTTAGCAGCATCTTTTGCCTTTATAGCTTCTTCTTCACCATGAACCAGATTGGTAAGTTCATAAGCCAGGATTTCTTTGGCTTTGTTTAACTGGCTGCCTTCCCAGGCTTCCATCTCCTGAATCTGCTCCAGAGGAAGGAAAGTAAGCATCTTGAGGCATTTGATCACATCGCCGTCATCTACATTGCGCCAGTACTGGAAAAACTCAAATGGAGTTGTTTTCTCAGGATCCAGCCATACAGCACCTTTCTGGGTTTTACCCATTTTCTTTCCTTCAGAATTCAACAAGAGATTAATGGTCATAGCGTGGGCATCTTTGCCCAGTTTGCGGCGGATCAACTCAGTGCCCCCTAACATGTTGCTCCACTGATCGTCTCCACCAAATTCCAGGTTACAGCCGTACTTTTCATAGAGAGCCATAAAATCATAACTCTGCATGATCATGTAGTTAAACTCAAGAAAACTTAATCCCTTTTCCATTCTCTGCTTGTAACATTCTGCTGAAAGCATACGGTTTACGCTGAAGTGAGATCCTACATCACGGATAAACTCAATATAGTTCAGATCTAAAAGCCAGTCTGCATTGTTTACCATCAGTGCTTTATCATCTGAAAAGTCGATGAAACGGCTCATCTGCTTTTTGAAACACTCACAGTTGTGTTCAATGGTTTCTTTTGTCATCATCTGGCGCATATCGGTACGGCCGGATGGATCACCGATCATGGCGGTACCGCCACCGATCAGTGCAATGGGTTTATTGCCAGCCATCTGGAGGCGTTTCATCAGGCACAATGCCATGAAATGACCTACATGAAGACTGTCTGCGGTTGGATCGAAGCCTATATAGAATACTGCTTTACCTGCATTTATCAGTTTTTTGATTTCTTCTTCATTAGTTACCTGGGCGATGAGACCGCGGGCTACTAATTCGTCATACAATTCCATCTTTTTTCTCCTTTATATTATTTTGGCAGCTGGGATTTTCC
>HF998343.1:14732-23641 GCA_000433735.1 Clostridium sp. CAG:167 | reverse complement strand
CCTTTTTTCATTATATGGGATGGAAAAATGTTTGTCAAGAAACGGATGTGTTTTCCTTGAAAAATGGCTGGTTTGTATTTATAATAGATAAGTAGATCAGGACATGAGGTATAAAAATGAAAAATATATTTATTGTTGTTTTGTGGATCCTGGCTTTTTCATTGATTTTCTGTTATATGACGATCAGAAAGAAAAAGTCCGAGGTAAAAAAACTGACACAGGTCCTTTTGCTGGCGACAGCTCTGACAGAAATTGTATTTTCTGTGACTTTTTTTAATTCAAGACCATTGGTGATCGACCTGGCTTTTGGATTATATTTAGCCTGTGTGGATTGGCTTTTGTATATATTGATGATGTATACAAAACAATATACAAAGGTATTTAATGAAATAAAATATGTACGCTTTGGAATGATGATTTTCTGCATGATAGATACTGTATCTATGATTGCAAACAGTTTTTTACATCACAGTTTTACATTATATCCGGTGAAATTTTTGAATCAATCCTATTATGTGATCGGGGAGAAAACACCGTTTTTTATCGTGCATGTGGCCTTTGTGGATGTGTGGATCTTTGCTATCTTGCTGGGGTATATATTTAAGACCATGCGGGTGGCCAGCATGTACAAGTGTAAATATTACCCGGTGATGATCCTGACTATCACGATCATTATTGCCAGTGCTTACTTTGAGTTCAGCAGTATTCCGGTGGACTTTTCGGTGATCGTATATGCGCTGGCTGCTCTGGCTCTGTGCTGGTTTTCCATGTATGTCATACCACAGGATCTTGTATACAATGCGTTTTCTTTTGTGATCAATGATTATAATGATGGTATTATGTGCTTCGATAACGAGGACCAGTGTATTTACATTAACGATATTATGAGTGGATATATCTGTGTGAGAGAAGAGGAAAAGGAACTGATTCATCAAAATTTTCAGGAATGGAAAAAAGAGCATCTGACTGCAGATAAAAAGTATCTTTCCTGGGAGCAGATCGAGGTAATAGACGGAGAACGCCGTTTGTTTGAACATAACTATAGGAAAATTTATGATAAAAGGGGGCGTTACATCGGATGTTATTTTGCTTTGAAAGATAAGTCTGTACTGTTAGAACAGCTGAGAAAAGAACATTACCGTGTGACTCACGATTCCCTCACGGATATCTATAATGAGCAGCAGTTTTATGAGGTGACCCAGGATAAACTGGAACCGGGGAAAGATTACTTTATGGTTTGCTTTAACATTGATGATTTTAAAAAGTATAATCATATCTGTGGCAGAGAAAAAGGAGACGAAGTGCTGCGTGTGTTGTCTATGTTGCTGCGCAAAAATAAGGAACGCCTGGTTACTTACGGCAGACTGCGTGAGGATAAGTTCGTGTTTGCCCTGAAACGGGATGAACTGGATTTTTCTTATATGGAAAAGCAATTGGAGAGAATTCAGCAGCGGTTTGGCACGGAGGATGATGCTCCGTTACATATTTATGTTGGAGTTTACCCGATAGAGGATCCGGGGGAAAAAGTGGAGTCGATGTGCCGCAAGGCGGAATGGGTATCTCACGCAGAAAATAAACAGGATCATACAATGACAAGTTATTACCAGGAGGACTAATACAATGGAAATAGAAAAAAATCTGCCCATCGGATTTATGGATTCCGGTCTGGGAGGACTGAGTGTTTTGAAGGAAGCACTTCGTGTTATGCCTTATGAGGATTTTATCTATTATGGAGACTCTGCCCATGCACCTTATGGTACCAAAGAGCCGGAGCAGATCAGAGAACTTACGTTTCATGTAGTGGAGCATTTGCTGGACCGGGGAATCAAGGGGCTTGCTATTGCCTGTAATACGGCTACCAGCGCGGCAGTGCGTTATCTGCGGCAGATGTATCCGGATCTTCCTCTGGTAGGTATTGAACCGGCTATCAAACCGGCGGTAGAAAGAAGTCATGGGGGCACTATATTGGTTATGGCCACGCCTATGACCATTCAGCAGGAAAAATTTCAGAAACTTTTAGCTATATACAGACAGGATTCAAAGATTGTGCCGGTGCCTTGCAAGGGACTGATGGAGTTTGTGGAAAAAGGGGATCTGGATGGCGAATTTTTAGATGAGTATTTTACAGAGCATCTTCTGCCATACTTAACAGAGGATACCGAGACAATCGTTCTTGGATGTACTCACTATCCGTTTTTGCGACCGCATTTGAGAGAATTTCTGGGAAATGAAAATATATCGTTGATTGACGGAAGTCTGGGAACAGCCAGGGAACTGAAACGGCGGATCCGGGAGAAAGGGCTTTTGCAGGAAGAAGAGCGGGAGAGAAGTGTGGTGATTGAAAACTCACTGCAGGATGATCAGATGATCGAGAGAAGTTACCGCCTGCTGCAGGCACCGATCAACTGATAAAAGAAAAAGGCGTCTTACGAGACGCCCAGAACTAAGGTGTTATGAGAAAATCAACGATGGCGTCATTGATTTCTATTTTTTATCAGCATTTTTGACTTGATGATTCGCTGAAGATCATCAACAGTCATTATCATAAACGGTATGTCGGCAGAAGTCAAGGGGATAACAGCAACACAAAAGAGTATATATTTTTTGTGTAAAAAACTTAATTTTAATGGGAAAAAGACAAATAAACTTAATTTAATAAAGGGGAATAAAGATTGTGAATATATTAGGACTGGACAAAATAGACCGCAGGATCATGGAGATTTTGCAGCAGGATGCGAGAACACCAATAAAAGACATTGCCAAAGAAGTATTTTTGACATCTCCGGCCGTGTCGGCCCGGATCAACCGGCTGGTGGAAGAAGGGTATATCGTGGGATTTCATGCGGAGATCAATCCGAAAAAGCTGGGCTACCACATCAAGGCGTTCATCAACCTGGAAGTGCAGCCGGAGGATAAAAGCGAATTTTATCCGTATATAGAAAAATGTCCTAATGTGATTGAGTGTAACTGTGTCACCGGAGATTATTCTATGATCCTGGAAGTGCAGTTTCCATCTACTACCGACCTGGATCAGTTCATTGGAGAACTGCAGGAGTTTGGCAGAACGAAAACATTGATCGTGTTTTCTACCAATGTGGAGCACAGAGGGGTCTGGGTGCAGGAGTAAACAGTTAAAAGAAGTTCATTCGTTGGAGACGGGAAACGCTTTGTGTTTCAGTCTCCAGCCGAATAGAACTTCTTTTTTTAATTAAGCTGGTAATACAACCCTTTTAGTTTCATAAGTTCTTCATGGGTGCCGGATTCGGCAATTCCTTTGTTGGCGATATAGAGGATCCGGTCGGCGTTGCGGATGGTGGAAAGCCGGTGGGCAACCATGAAGGCTGTTTTGTCCTTTAACATAATGTCCAGGGCTTCCTTGATCAGGATCTCTGTTTCAGTATCAATGGAACTGGTAGCCTCATCCAGAATGACGATGGATGGGTTCTTCAGCACGATACGGGCAAAGGAGATCAGCTGTTTTTCTCCGGCAGACAAACCGGCACCACGCTCATCTAATACATGATAATAGCCGTTTTTCAACTTCTGGATAAAGGAGTCGGCAAAAATCTTTTTGGAGGCTTCTATACATTCTTCGTCCGTTGCGTCCAATCTTCCATAGCGTATATTTTCCATTACGGTTCCATGGAAAATAAAAGGATCCTGCATCAGCACGCCTACCTCTTTGCGCAGGGACTGGATAGTCACATCCCGCACATCCAGGTCATCAATGCACACGCTTCCCTCCGCTACATCATAAAATCGTGTCAGCATGTTGATAACTGTGGTTTTTCCGGCACCGGTAGGACCTACTAAGGCAATGGTCTCACCCGGTTTTACATGAAGATCAAAATCCTGCAGGATCGGAACGCCTTCATCATAGCAGAAAGTCACATGATTAAAATCCACTTTTCCTTTTACATGTTCCAGCGTTACGGCATTTTCTTTGTCCTCAATGTCTACCGGATGGTCGATGGTATCAAATACCTGCTCTAAGTTGGAGCTGACCTGTGCTAACTGCTGGATGATGATGGCAATCTGGGTCAGAGGACCGCTGAACTGTGTCATGTAAGAAGTAAAAGCAACTACAATACCGGCATTTAAGTAACTGTTACCCTGAAGCATCAGATACAGACTCAGGCCGTAGAGACACAGTGTACCCAGGTTCCAGAAGATTTCTACGATAGGGGTATTTAATTCGTTGCGGTAAACGATCTTCATCCATTGTTTCACACTGGCATCGTGTACGATACCGTATGTTTCTTCCGAGCGGTCGCACTGGTTGTAACTTTTCACGATCTTTTCACCCATAATGGTTTCAATCAAAAAGGCACTCCGGTTGGACAGCTTGGCTCGGTGTCCCGCAAAGAGACGGCGGATGGAATAACGAAGTGTAAATACCAGCACCATCATAGGAATGACGGCTGCCAGCACTACGGCAGTCAAAACAGGACTAAGGCCTAACATGAAGAAAATCACAATGATGATCTTCAAAATGTAAGTTATCAACAAAAGAAGAAAATTTGTGAAGAAATTGGCCAGATCATTGACATAATCGGTCACTCTTACAACGATTTTTCCATCTGGTTTGGAGTCAAAGTAATCAAATGACAGCTGCTGCAGCCGGTAAAATGCATCCTGGCGGATCTTAGCGATCGCTTTGTGTCCCATAACACCCATAAGCCGCTGGTGGATTAGGGTAACTCCGATTTCCAGCACGGCCAGTGCGGCCATGCCACTGATAAGCAGTGCCAGGGTTTTGTACTCGTCTGATACCACAACCTGGTCAATGATGGTGCGGAGTAATAAAGGTGTGATCATGGCTGTCACAGAGGAGATGATCATGAGGATCAATACAAGGATCACCGTCTTTTTGTAAGGCATCATGTATTTAAGAATCCGCCCAAACTGATGGATATCTATCTTTCGTTCAATCTCTTCATCCTGAAAATAGGTATTTCTTTTAGCCAAGAGTCTCACCTCCCTCGATGTGGTCAAAGTCTACCACAGACGCCTTCTGCGCTTCCTGTGTGTGGTATACTTTGGCAAAATGTCCGTCTAGTTTCATCAATTCATCAAAGGTACCACGCTCTACGATCTTTCCTTCCGAGAGGTAAATGATCTCGTCACAGTCCATAACAGAAGTCATGCGGTGGGCGGAGATGATCAGGGTCTTGTCATTGTAGTGTTCTTTGATGCTTGCCAGAAGTTTTTTCTCTGTATCCATATCCAGAGCAGAGGTGGAATCATCCAGGATCAGGACCGGAGAATTTTTTAACAAAGCTCTGGCAATGGAAACACGCTGTTTCTGGCCACCGGAGATACCTAATCCCCGTTCACCTACAATGGTTTCATAGCCGTCATCCAACTGCTGGATGAAGCTGTCTGCCTGGGCGTGGAGAGCACAGCGGTACATGGTTTCTTCGTCTGCTTCCGGATCTGCGTAGTCAATGTTGGATTCAATGGTATTACTGAACAAAAATACATCCTGAAATACATAGGCAAACTGGCTCCGGAGGGATTCCAGGCGGCAGTCTTTTATATCAACGCCATTGATGGTGATAGAACCGCCGGTTGCATCATGAATGCGGATCAGAGACTCTAACAATACACTTTTTCCGCTTCCTGTTCCACCTACAACACCTATTTTTTTGCCGGCGGGAATGGACAGGCAGATGTCATCTAAAATCTTCTGGTCATCCAGTTCTATGGTTACATGGTTAAAGTTGATATCTGGTTTTTCGGTGGATGAAATTTCTTTGGTTCCGTCAGGGATCCGGGATTCGCATGCCATGAAATTCATCATTTTCTGTCCGGATACCAGCTGCTGCTGCATCTGGAAGATCATGTTGTTGATCATGGTAATGTAGTTCATGATCTTCAGGATATAGTCCGCACAGGCCACCAGAAATCCTACCCGCACATAGCCTTTCATAACCAGAAGGGCGCTGACACCGATACTTCCGATATAGGCAAACTGAATGATACACTTAAACACGGCATCAAAGTTAGCGGACAGTTTTACCTGCTTTACATAGGCATCCTTCAACTGGTCGTTGGAATGATCAAATTTGCTTCGTTCCTGTTCTTCATTGGTAAAAGAACGGACCAGGCGGACGGCCTCTATGTTTTCCTGTACCGTCAGGTTCATTTCACTGTTTCGCTGGCGGATCTCCCGGAAGTTCAGCATGGCTTTTTTCTTAAATTTAACTAACGCTGCGAAAAATACCGGAATCATAATGACCGGGATGATCAGCAGGTACAAGTTAATGGTTGCCAGCAGAATGACGGCCACAATAAGTACAAAAATACTGTCAAAGATATTAGGAATGATACGACAAAACATATCTTTGAACATAATGGTGTCGGAACTTAAAGTAGTCAGAAGTTCACCGGTGTTGTACTGGGAGATGGTGGCACTGTCCAAAGTCATAAGTTTATGAAATGTGGCAATACGCATATCCGTCTCCATGCGGAGACCCAGTTTCTGGTTGAGAATGTTTTTTACATAAACAAGGATCAGCTTAGTTAAAAGCAGGGTGCCGAATAAAATGGCCAAATGCCAGAATAAATTCATGGTATGAGGGGCACCGTATTTGCCTGACAGCATGAAAGAAAAAATGTTGTCCTGTTGGATCTTGCTGTCTTTTATTACATAATCTACAAACAAGGCGGTGATCATTGGCAGCAGAAGATCTGCTGTCAATGCCAGGCCGCTCATAAGCTTTGCCAGAATGGACAAAGCCAGGTTCCTTTTCCAGTAGCGGAACCCAAATTTAATTACATCCATAATTGTTTTACTCCTTAACTGCTAATGTAGCAGGTGGTTTGGAAAGGATACCATAAACAGGAACAATACTGATGAAGATATGGACTGCATAGATGCAGACTAACAAAAGCAGTATGCTCCACCATGGGAAGTTCATGCTGATCTGGAGGGATGGGATGGAACTGATGAATTTGATCACACCACTGGTTACCAGCACAGCAGGCAGAGAAGTGTAACTGGTCATCAGGACCATTTCCAGCATATAAGCTTTCAAGATGCTGCCACGGGAAATTCCGATCAGGCGGTAAACCGTCAGTTCTTCGCTTCGGGATACCGCATTGGACTTGATGGTAAAGTATACCATGATCATGGAGATCAGCATAATGACAAGAGTAATAAGCTGTTTCGCATCCATATCCACAGAATGTTGTTCTTTGTATTCTTTTATTTCCGTTTCGGAAGGAATGGAAAGAGTCATTTCAAATCCTACCATGGCTCCTTTTCCCAATGCTTTTAATTGTTTTACGGTTTCAGCCGGATTATCTGTGTAAAGCCGGCATGTTTTGTTTTCAACGACCATGCTGTTTAAAGCGGTCTGAGCTCCTTTATCTGTCAGTACATAACTGTAATCTACATCATCCGGAAAGGTTCCGGCAATGGTATAGGAATTGGAATTCGTGGAATCACCGGAATCATCGATGTATTCCAATCCAATGCCATACTGGTCGCCTACTTTCAGGTCGGCGGATTCCATGAATCCTTTTCTCAGAAGGATTTCGTTGTCTTTTAGTTTTACATCGGTGTAACCTTTCAGTCCTTCTGCTTCCAGTTCACTGACGGTGGCAAGAGAAATACCTTTGGCGGCATTTAGTCCCAGAAGCAGGGTCTGACTGCCGAAAATATCCGGTTCTTTCGTATCACTGATACCTACAATGGTCAGCTGTATATCATAGGAACCGATCTTTATCTTGCATCCAAGGTAGGATTCCAGAGAGTCGTGGAGCATGGACACAGCACCGTTGGAATTTTGTGCCCGCTCTAACAGTTCTTTGTCGATGACCACCTCGGAGCGTTTTTCCGGCATTTTGCCGTAGATGAGTTTGTTTTTATCCAGATGTTCTTTCGTGACAAAACTGTATTTTTCGATCATCTGGGTCAGTTTTGGCAGCTGTTTGTAGCCACTTCCTACCAGGTAGATACTAACGGACGGTAAAAAAGCCATATCGCCGTATTTTCCACTGGAAAGGTCTTTGGTCACATAGTTGTTAATGGCATCCATATCCTCATAGGACAGCCTTAGGTTGGATTTGGTAAAGTCCAGGTTTACATAGTGGGAATCGGTGCCCCGGATACGGGTGTCATCGGTGATGCGGCTGTCTGCAAACTGTGCTGTGGTAATAGAAAGCAGCACTGCCGTTACCAGGAGGATACCGATCACAAAGGCTTGTTTTTTACCCATCATCCGTATGTTTTCCATGGCCATATGCCAGATCTCCCGCAGTGGAAGACGAGACTTTCCTTTACTCTTCATTTTAGGAAGGTTATAGTCAAAATTGGCCACATCCTCCAAGTTGATGTGAGGCCGTTCCTCATCCCGGATCTCCACGCCATTTTCCACACCCTCGATCAGGATGTTGTATGGCATATTGTTCTGGATGTAAAGTTTGTCGTCTTTCCAGGCAAGGGTCAGTTCGATCTTCTTTGGCTCCTCGTTCTTTGGGAAAAACATATGGAACTGTCCCATGTCGCTTTCCAGGCTGGAGGAGTTCATTTCTTTTAAGTAAATATTGGAATCGTCGCTTCGCTCATAAGAATCCAGAGGGATGTTCTTTTCATCCCGGACTACCTTGCCGTCACAGATCTCAATAATGCGGTCTGCAAAGAAATGGGCAATCCTTTTTTCGTGGGTTACCAGCAGTACCAGACATTCTTTGGAAATATTTTTCAGAATGCTCATGGTACGGAGAGTGTTTTCTTCATCCAGGTTGCCGGTAGGCTCGTCGGCAAAGATCACATCCGGGGATTTTACCAAAGCTCTGGCAATGGAAACACGCTGCTTCTGGCCGCCGGAGAGTTTGGAAACTTGTTTTTTCTTGTATTTGGAAATACCAAGCACATCTAATACATAGTCAATCCGCTCTTC
>HF998343.1:4466-14707 GCA_000433735.1 Clostridium sp. CAG:167 | reverse complement strand
CCTCGCTGATATCGTAGCGGTTCAGAGCCAGGCGGATATTGTAAGCTACCGTGTAATCCTGCAGCAGGTAGTAGTTCTGGAACACATAGTCAAAATGATCGTTCCGGATAGGCTCCATAACTTTGGGATTGTAATTTTTGATGGTTTTTCCATCAATGTCAATGACGCCGCCGGAAAAAGTATCAATACCACCGATGGTATTTAACAGAGTGGTTTTTCCGGAGCCACTTTCGCCCAAGATACATACAAGGCCGGTGTTTCCGAGCTCCAGGTTGATGTCATTTAAAACATGCTGTTCATTTTTTCGGCCCTTATTATAGAATTTATGTAAGTTTGTTATTTTAATCATGAATTCAACCGTCCTTTCAAAATGCGATTAAAGGATCCTACTGTCAAGAGGATCAGCAGAATGTTGTAGAGGATAAAAAGGATATAAGTAAGTGGAGAATAATACCACATGATATCCTCAACAATACTAACTCCTGCCAGACGCAGAATCCACATAATTACAATAGTTACAAGAACGGCAATGGCCGTATATAAAAGCATCTCAAAATAACTGATAGAGCGGATGATACGCATCTTCATTCCGATGAATTTCTGCACAAAATAATCTTTGATCCGGATCTTCATTAAGGAGCGCAGGATCAGGATTTCAGCAAACAGGATTGCTAACAGTCCGAAAGCGGAAATACAGATGATGATAAGACGCTGGTTTACCAGATCTTCCTTATATTCTGTAGCACTGACGCGGAATGTGCTGATGGCATCATACCCAAGTTTATTTAATTTTTTGATCACAGAATCGGTGACAGCATAACTGACGATATAAACAGAAGCCTGGTCACTGTTTTTAGTGTAGTAGCGATCGAAAAATTCCTGGCTGACTTCCATAATGCCGGCCGTGTATTCGTGAAAACTGCCGTCAATGCTGACAGTACCAGTCTGGATTTCGCCAATTTCTTTACCCTGATCGTCTTTTTCCTGATATGTAAATTCAGTCTCACCGGAAGGCTTCTCTTCCAGTTTCCCGGAAATACGGACGGTATTGCCTTCAAGGTCGTCGGCAATTACCGGGATCAGGTCCGGTTTGCATTTGTAATCTTCCAGTGATTCGTCGTAGGAATACAACAGGCGGTATATACCGGAGTCGACCCGCATGGAAAGCATGCGGCACATATCCTTGGAAAAATAAACCTGGTCAGACGGTTCTTTCAACAGACCTACGACCTTTAATTTGGTTCCGTAATACTGGTCATTTCCCCAGATATTATGGGACTTAAAGTAGGTCATGATCTCCTGGCCGTATTTACTTCCGCTTTGAGAGTATAAAACAATCTCATTCCGGGATTTTGGCAGGCGCCCCTTGGAAAGGTCGGCTTCCGTAATACAGTCTGTGGACTGCATCAGCCGTTTTTCATTCAAAAACTGAACGGAAGTTGCTACTTTATCGCTGTCCCAGGACTGGGCATAAAGATATTTGTAATCAAAGCCCTCATCCATGTAGAAATTGATATCGTTTGCCAGGTCGCAGGTATCGACTTTGGCTACACCGGACAGTTTGGAAATCGCTTCCTTGTCTTCCTTTACAATGTCTTTTCCGTCTTTTCTCTTTATCACCAGACGGGTATCGTCTTCCCGGTAGAAAGTATCCTGGGAATACTGCCTGGTAGCGTAGTCATCTTTGTGCATAAACAGTTCTCCGATAAAGAGAAATGATACGCTGGAGATGATCAGAAGAAATACGATAAACAAAGCAGCTCTTGCCTTCTGAGTCTGGAAGTTACGGCGGGCAAACAAACCGGCGATCTGGTTCTGACGCTTGAAGGTAACGGCTTTGTGTTCCGGTGCCGGAATCGGTTCTTTGAAAGAATCGGATTCCTCTTCCCGGGAGTTTACCGGCACATCCGATATGATCTGTCCGTCATGAACCCGGACCTTTCTTGTTACATAAGGTTCTGCCTGATCGTAGTTGTGGGTAACCATGATCACCAGTTTGTCTTTGGAAAGTTCTTTTAAAAGCTGTATGATCTGGTTACCTGTCTCGCTGTCCAGGTTGCCGGTAGGCTCATCTGCAACGATGATCTCTGTGTTTTTGGCAAGAGCTCTGGCAATGGATAATCGCTGTTTCTGGCCGCTGGAAAGTTCTGAAGCACGGTGGGTTTCATAACCAGCCAGACCTACCTGAGCCAGATATTTCATAGCTGTCTCTCTGGCATCTTTTTTCTCAACGCCAAGGATCAAAAGAGCACTCATCACATTGTCCAGTGCGGTGTAGTGTCCTACCAGACTGTAGTCCTGGAAAATATATCCGATTTTATTGCGGCGGAATGCTTCCCAGTCCTGATCGTCATACTGAAAAGTAGGTTCTCCATCTACGAACATTTCCCCTTCATCGAAAGTGTCCATACCGCCGATGATGTTGAGCAGTGTGGATTTACCACTGCCGCTTTCACCGGTAATGGCTACAAATTCGCCCATGGAAAATTCCAGATTGATCTTTCTCAGTGCTTGAGTTACTGCTGTTTCCGAGTAATAACTTTTACTGATATTTTGTAGTCTAATTTTTACTTGTTCCATGATAAACCTCGATTCTATCGTTTTTGCTACTTAATGTTAAGCCAATGGATCGTTAGCCCACATGGCGGCTGAATGGCTTAAATCCCAGGATTTTTTCAATTTCTTTCAGCGCGTCGGCAGGGATCTTGAATCCGGCAGCGGCTAAATTATTCTCTAACTGGGATGGTTTGCTGGCACCGGTGATAACGCTGCTGATGCAGTCTTTCCGAAGAATCCAGGCAAGTGCCAGGACGGACATATTAGTTCCCAGTTCTGCGGCGATAGCAGACAGGGCTTCTACTTTGTCCAGATTTTCATCGGTGAGCAGGGCATTTACCTGCTTGTCAGCCTGGTGGGTAGCACGGGATCCTTCCGGATAAGGCTGGCCTTTTTTGTATTTGCCGGTCAGCAGTCCCTGTGCCAAAGGCGAAAATGGTGTAATACCAATTCCATTTTTCTCACAGATATCCATCAATTCATGTTCAATATAACGATCCATCATATTATATTGAGGCTGAATGACGGTCATTGGGTGCAGGCCGTATTTTTCAATGATAGCCTGGGCTTTTTCGATACGGGCACCGCCCCATTCTTCACTGACACCGTAGTAGAGAATCTTACCCTGATCTACCAGAGCACTCAGTGCCCGCAGTGTCTCTTCCATAGGAGTGGTAGGATCAAAACGGTGACAATAGTACAGGTCGATGTAGTCCAGTCCCATGTTTTTCAAAGAACGATCTGCATTTTCAAAAATATGCTTTCTGGACAGGCCCCATTCGTTGACGCCGGGTCCGGTTGGGAAAAAGACCTTGCTGGAAACTACATAAGAACTACGACGGTAGTCTTTTAAAACGCGTCCCAGAAACTTTTCCGCTTCACCACCACTGTAGGCATCTGCACAGTCAAAAAAATTGACTCCCTGGTCATAAGCCAGGCGAATGGTTTCTTCTGCGATGCGGGCTTTCTCGCTGCCCGCCAGATCGGTCATCCAGCTTCCCACAGCGATCTCGCTGACTTTCAGGCCGGATGCACCAACATTACGATACTCCATAAGTTACACCTCCGTTTTTATTCCCTCGAATTTATCATGGACAGAAGACGGATCTTCTGTTTACAAATTCTAATACTTCAAGTATACTTGAAGTCAATAGGGAATTAAAAAAATTATCTCGGAATTTTTCCGATACCCTCCCCAAAGAAAGGATGATGGGATGAAAACATACAACATACGGGAAATAGGCCAGATTTTTGATGTACCATCCTCCACGCTCCGTTATTACGAAGAATTAGGTATTCTTCCGGAAGTGAAGAGGGATGAACACAAACAAAGAGTCTACACAGATGAACATATAGACAGACTGCAGGCAATTACCTGTTTTAAACGCACCGGTCTTCCCATGTCTAAAATCCATGACTTCTTTGAGTACGCAGAAAATCTGCGGGATAATATTGATAAAGTGGTAGACATGATGGAAAATCACGAAAAGTACATTGTAGATCAAATGGAGAAAATGCAGCAGGACCTGGATCATATAAGACAGAAAGTCCGCTTCTACAATGGAATCAAAAAAGCCATTGAAAAAGATGAACCTTGGCCCTGTTTTGATGATTTTCAGTGATCGTTCAGGTTGTGACAGACTTTGTCCATGAGAGAGAAAAGCTGATCTTTTTCTGCCTGGGAAAAATCCGCCAGGGTAAGTTCTTCCAGTTTTTCCATTTCATCATGGACTTTTTTTGCAATTTTTCTTCCATTTTCTGTCAAATAAATCTGAAATGCCCGTTTTCCGTTGGATAGTTGTGTCTTCTTCCTTTTTACAAGATCTTTTTTCTCCATATTGTTTAATAGAATAGTCATAGAAGCAGGTGAAATTTTGCAAAACTCGGCCAGATCTTTTTGCAGCCATCCATCCTCTGCAAGTAATATGTAAAGGATCTTAGGCTGGGCATCCGAAACGCCGAGAGTAGTGAAAATTTCCCTGCTTTTTTTTGCGTGGGCTGCGGACAGCTCAAGCAAAGATAAAAAAAACAGTTTATTCAATGTAAGTTTCCCCTCCTTACAATCAAAGAGATGTTTTAAAAAGGACATTCCCCTTTTTTGTGTCCTTTTAAACAACATAATTTGATTTCTAATTTATATTTTAATCCATGGTTTGGGAGTGTGTCAAGAATAGCTTGTTTTTTTTTGCAAATTTCTTCCTATATTCATGGTTCAATTAAAATTTTTGTAGTATAATGAGGGGCAAAGACAGAAAGAAGGAAAGATTATGAAAGTAAATTATCATACCCATACAAAGCGGTGCGGTCATGCATCGGGAGAAGATAGAGAATATGTAGAAAGTGCCATTGAGGCTGGACTTGAGGTGCTGGGATTCGCAGATCACTGTCCTTTTGTGTATCCGGATGGTTATGTGTCGGGGATCCGGCTGACACCGGCGGAGGTAGATGGGTATTTTTCCTCTCTGGAGGGATTGAAAAAAGAGTATGAAAAAGATATACGGATCTATATAGGGTTTGAGGCGGAGTATCTGCCGGCACTGATCGAGAAGCAGAAAGAACTTCTTTCCGGTTATCCTCTGGACTATATGATCCAGGGACAGCATTTTCTGGGACCGGACAAAGAGCAGGTATATGTGGGACATCCGTTCAAAGAGGAGGCTTACCTGGCAGAGTACGCCCGTCTGTCTATCGAGGGGATTGAGTCTGGGGATTACCTGTATCTGGCTCATCCGGATCTTCCTCATTTTCTGGGTGACGATAAGACATACCGCAAGTATATGCTGCCGGTTTGTGAAGCATTGAAGAAGGAGAATAAGCCGGCAGAAATCAATATACTGGGACTTGCGGATCAGAGACACTATCCAGTGGACCGCTTCTGGAAACTGGCAAAAGAAGTGGGAGTTAAGGCTATTTTGGGCGTGGATGCCCATTCACCGGCGCAGCTTTTGAACCGGGAAGGAATCAAACAAGGAGAGCAGTGGGCCGAAAAGTACGGTATCAAGCTGCTGGAGAAAATGCAGGAACTGGCGTAGAAGGAGGGGAAAATGGAACAGATTTTAATCGGAGTATTGTCCGGGGTAGTCACAGCTGTAATCCTGGGATTATGTTTTTACCATAAGATAGAAAGCACCATGGAACAGAAAATGCACAAATACGCAGAGGCTTTGCTTAAATTCCAGCAGAACCAGGGGGTGCAGCAGACGAAAGAAATGGCAGCCATCTCAGGAAAGGTGCAGCAGCTTGGGTCCGGTGTGGATCAGATCGGAAAGGCTCTTTCTAATGTAAAGACAAGAGGAATCTACGGAGAGTGGCAGTTAGGATCTCTGATGGAACAGCTTCTGCGTCCGGAACAGTATGAGACGGAATGTATGGTGATCCCGGGAAGCAGCAAGCGGGTAGAATATGCGGTGAAAATGCCGGGAAAGAACCGGCAGACGGTGTACCTGCCTATTGATTCCAAATTTCCGCTGGATGCCTATATGCAGTTAATGGAAGCCAGACAGGAAGGGGAAGACATGGCGGCGGACGCACTGGACCTGTTTAAAAGCCGTGTGAAACGCTTTGCTAAAGAGGTTCATGACAAGTATATCATGCCGCCTTATACAACGGATTTTGCCATCTTGTTTTTCCCATTTGAGGGGGTGTATACCGAGGTGCTTCAGACAGGGATCGTAGAAGAACTGATGGTGAAGTACCGGATCACTGTGGCGGGACCAAGCACTCTGGGAGCTATATTAAATGGTCTGCAGGTAGGATTCCGCAGTGTGGCACTGGATGAAAAGACGGAAGAGGTGCGGCAGGCACTTTCGGGAGCCGGTGAGGAAGTGAAGCGGTTTGAGGCATGCCTTTTGGATCTTCAGAAGCGTCTGGATCAAAGTAATAAGGAACTGGAGCAGTTAATGGGAGTGCGTCTCAGAAAATTAAAGAAAAAACTGGAATATTTTGACATATAAAATTGACAAAAACCAGGAATCGTGCTATAAATTCATGAGAGCGGTATTCATAGGAAACTGCATCCGATGAAAATGTGTTGTCACAGCTTAGGAGGTGATAACATGCAAATAGGAATAATTGGTGCCGGAAAAGTTGGCTGTTCTGTAGGAAAATACTTACAGGAAAACGATGCCTTGAGAAAGGCCGGTTACCATATTACCGGGTATGCCGGCAGAAGAAAAGAAAGCGTGGAAGAAGCTGCGACTTTTACAGGGACAACACCCTTTTATCTGCTGTCAGAACTAGTTAAAAAAAATGATATAGTCTGTATTGCCACGCCGGATTCACAGATAAAGACGGTGTGGGAAGAGTTGTGTAAATTTTCTCTTGAGGGAAAGATTGTTTGTCATTTTAGTGGCTCATTATCATCTGATCTTTTTACAGGACGGGAAAAGAAAGGCGTAAGTGCCTGTTCCGTTCATCCTATGTATGCGTTCAGCAACCGATTTACCAGTTATGAACAACTAAATACAGTGAAACTCACCATAGAGGGCGATCCGGAGGCCGTTGCCGTTTTTCGTGAAATCTGGAATTTGTGCGGTAACGAGACAGGAGTTGTGTCTACCGAGAAAAAGATGCAGTATCATGCTGCGGCAGCCATAGCCAGCAATCTTATGATCGGTCTGTATGCAAAAAGTGTCAGGCTGCTGGAGGATTGTGGTTTTGCAGGGGAAGAGGCAGAGAACTTTTTACGCCCGCTGGTAGAGAACAATATCCGCAGAATGTTGGAATCATCACCGGAGGAGGCTCTCAGCGGTCCGGTGGAGAGAAACGATGTGGAGACGGTACAGAAACATCTGCAGACACTGCAGGGAAGTGACCGGACTGTGTATCTGGCTTTGTCGGAAGAGGTCCTTTCTGTGGCAAAGAAGAAGAATCCACAGCGGGACTACAAGGAACTGGAACGATTGTTAAGAGAGGACAGGAGACAATAAGACTGTCCCGGATCAAAAAGGGTGTGAAACATCGCAACCCACAGGAGGTAAAACATGAAGAATACAGTAATCACTTTGCAGCAAATGAAAGAACAGGGACAAAAAATTTCCATGCTGACAGCTTATGATTATTCTACAGCCAAGCTGGAGGATGAAGCCGGGGTCAACATGATCTTGGTAGGAGATTCCCTGGGAAATGTTATATTAGGATATGAAGATACCATTTCTGTCACCATGGAGGATATGATCCACCACGGAGCAGCGGTATCCAGAGGGGCAAAAAATGCCATGGTTGTCATTGATATGCCGTTTATGTCCTACCAGACTTCCGTATATGATGCGGTGGTAAACGCCGGCCGTCTGATGAAAGAAGGAAGAGGCGGTGCCGTAAAACTGGAAGGAGGCAAGGAAGTGTGTCCGCAGATCAAGGCGATCGTAGACGCAGGGATTCCGGTGTGTGCCCACCTGGGTCTGACACCACAGTCCATCAATGCATTTGGCGGATTTAAGGTACAGGGTAAATCCGAAGAGGCTGCCCGCAAGATCCTGAAAGATGCCAAAGCCGTAGAAGAAGCAGGAGCTTTTGCCGTAGTACTGGAGGGAATCCCATCCAAACTGGCAGCCCTTGTGACAAAGGAACTGACCATTCCTACCATTGGTATCGGGGCCGGCAGAGACTGTGACGGTCAGGTACTTGTGTACCAGGATCTGCTGGGAATGTTTACAGATTTCACACCGAAATTTGTAAAACGGTATGCCAACATAGGCGAAGTGATGAAAAATGCTTTTAAACAATATTTTGAAGAGATTCAGTCCGGTGTTTTTCCGGGAGAAGAAAACCAGTATTCCATCGATGATGAGATTATAGAAAAATTATACTAGAAGAATGGAGATAGAACGATGAAAATTGTATCCACAGTAGAACAGGTAAGAGAAGAAGTAAAAAAATGGAGACAGCAGGGACTGACAGTCGGTCTGGTGCCAACTATGGGATATCTGCACGAAGGACACAAAAGCCTGATCGATAAGGCAGTTGCCCAGAATGATAAGGTGGTTGTCAGTGTGTTTGTCAATCCTATCCAGTTTGGTCCAACAGAGGATCTGGCTACTTATCCGAGAGATCTGGAAAGAGACGCGGCTCTTTGCGAAGATGCCGGTGCTGCCCTTATTTTCCATCCGGAGAAAGAAGATATGTACTTTGATGATTTCTGCACTTATATCGATATGGACGGTCTTACCAAAGGACTTTGCGGTAAAACAAGACCGATTCATTTCCGTGGTGTATGTACCGTAGTAGGAAAATTGTTTAATATTGTTCATCCGGACCGCGCTTATTTTGGACAAAAGGATGCACAGCAGTTAGCAGTAGTAAGAAGAATGGTAAGAGACCTTAACTTTGACCTCGAGATCGTAGGATGCCCGATCATCCGCGAGGAAGACGGACTGGCAAAAAGTTCCAGAAATACTTATCTGTCTGAGGAAGAGAGAAAGGCAGCTGTGATTCTTCACAAGGGCCTGGTAAAGGGCGAGGAAATGGTAAGTGCCGGTGAAAAAGATGTGAAAAAAGTGCTGGATGCCATTACAGAGATCATTGAGTCCGAACCGCTGGCACGGATTGATTATGTAGAAGCGGTTGATTTTGATAACATTGAGACGATTGACACCATCGAAGGAAGTGTTTTGGTAGCAGTGGCCGTTTATATTGGAAAAACTCGTCTCATCGATAACTTTATTGTAGGTTTATAAGGAGGAAAACAATGACGATTCAGATGTTAAAAGGAAAGATCCACCGTGCTGTGGTAGTGCAGGCAGAACTGAACTATGTAGGAAGTATCACGGTTGATCCGGAACTGATGGACGCAGCCGGAATTTGTGAATATGAAAAAGTACAGATCGTAGATGTGGAAAATGGCAGCCGTTTTGAGACTTATACCATCGCCGGAGAGCCGGGAAGTGGTATGATCTGTCTGAATGGGGCAGCAGCCCGCCAGGTTCTCACAGGAGATCATGTGATCATCATGAGTTATTGCGATCTGACACCGGAAGAAGCTAAAAACCATAAACCATCGGTTGTTTTTGTGGATGAAAAAAATCACATCAAGCGGGTTGCCAGTTATGAAAAACATGGTGAGCTCTCAGATTGATCACAGCCAGAGAGGAAGTAAAATCATATGTTAGAAGGAAAAACCGTTGTTTTGGGCGTTACAGGCAGCATTGCGGCTTATAAGATTGCCAATCTTACCAGTATGTTAGTAAAACTGCATGCGGATGTCCATGTGTTGATGACGAAAAATGCAACGAATTTTATCAATCCCATTACTTTTGAAACCCTTACCAATCACAAATGTCTGGTAGATACATTTGATCGGAATTTTAACTACAATATTGAGCATGTGGCACTGGGTGACAAGGCAGATGTGGTGTTAGTGGCACCGGCTTCTGCCAATGTCATCGCCAAGATGGCCCACGGCATCGCAGATGATATGCTGACGACCACGGTACTTGCCTGCCGCTGCAAGAAGATCGTGGCTCCGGCCATGAATACCAACATGTATGACAATCCGGTTACTCAGGACAATCTGGAGATTCTGCGCGGGTATGGCATGGAAGTGATCGAACCGGATACGGGACGACTGGCCTGCAACACAGTAGGAAAGGGCAAAATGCCGTCGGAAGAGGTGCTTTTGGCACATATTTTGCAGGAAATACAGTACGAGAAAGATCTGGCTGGCAAGAAGGTTCTTATTACGGCAGGGC
>HF998343.1:0-4446 GCA_000433735.1 Clostridium sp. CAG:167 | reverse complement strand
AGCCACCAGAGAAGCCATTGATCCGGTGCGCTATATCACCAATCATTCTACCGGGAAAATGGGATATGCGCTGGCCACAGTCGCAGCCAGACGGGGGGCAAAAGTTACACTGGTCAGCGGCGTAACGAACCTGGAAGTGCCACTTTTTGTGGACTATGTACCGGTAGAAAGTGCAGAAGATATGTTTGAAACTGTGACAAAGGCAGCACCGGAACAGGATATCATAATCAAATCTGCTGCTGTGGCAGATTACACACCGGTATCTACGGCCACAGAAAAGATCAAGAAAAAAGAAGGGGCGGCTTCCATTGAGCTGAAACCTACCCAGGATATTTTGAAATGGCTGGGAGAACATAAAACCCAGGGCCAGATCTTGTGTGGATTTTCCATGGAAACAGAAAATATGCTGGAAAATTCACGGAAGAAACTGGAAAAGAAAAAGGCGGATATGATCGTTGCCAACAATCTGAAAGTGGAGGGCGCCGGATTCGGTACAGATACCAATGTGGTGACTTTGATCACGGACAAAGAGGCAAAAGAACTGCCAAAGATGACCAAGGAAGAAGTGGCAGTGGAGATTTTCAATGAAATCGTAAAAATTTCTTCCCATTGTTAGTATGAAATGTCTGATTTTTGCATATACTAAAGATAGCGCGTGAGTCGTTTCCCTTGGCAAAAATTGACAAAAATCATATATTGTGGTATACTGTCATAGGAACTACTACATGTCGTTGTAACGATTTTGGAGGTATATGATTATGGCAACTGCAACTGTAGGTCATGTACGGCAGGCTGTTGCGAAACACATTGGACGCAAGGTGGAAATTCGCAGTAACCTGGGCCGGCACAAATATGATGTAACAAAGGGAACTATCAAAGAGACTTATCCGGGAATCTTCCTGGTACAGTTAGATGGGACAGAAGAGGGAGGAAGAACTGTATCATACAGTTATGCGGATGTGATCGCAAGAGATGTACAGCTTACCCTCTGCTAGACCAGACGGAAAAAATCCATTTCTGTGGAGAAAAGATGGCGCACTGCGTCAGAGTCTCCCGGGGATGGATTTTTTATTGCCTGAATAAAAAGAAGAATGTTGGGAAACCTCTTAAAAAAGAGGTGATGATGTTTGAGTAAGAAATTTTTGACAGCGGTTGTGGCTGCAGGAGTTTTGTGGATAGTGGTGCTGGGACAGGTGTTCTGCACCAGGATCTGGGTGGCAAAAAAAGGGCTGACCCAGGCTTTTACAGGAAATAATATGGTGGTCATGCAGGAAACAAAACAGGATTTGTATGGAAATGAATATATAGAGGGAACTTGTCAGGGAAAATTGTCTTCCGGGGAGGCGAAGAATCTGGCACAGAAAATGATGCAGCAGCTTGGAGGAACGGTGCTGATGGATTCCAAGGGCATCTGGGAAAAGGATGCTTTTGTGGCGTATGGCTACACAAATGGCATCAAAAAAGCCAGGAAGATTGATGGAACCTGGCTGAATCTCACTGTGTCTTTTCGATATAACGCGGAGAAGGATGAAACAAGGATCCTGTTTGGAAGTCCTTTGATCAATGTGGATTTTTAACCATCAAAGTCTTCCCAGGCTTCGCAGTAAAAAGATCCATCCCGTAAGAGTAACGGAGGATAACAAGGTAGTAAGGACGATGACGCTGGAAGTCAGCAGGGCATCGTTCTTTGTATTTTTGGCCATAATATAGCAGGATACCGTAGTAGGAGAGCCCAGCATAATAAGAATGGCCATCAGTTCCTGGTTGTGATAGCCAAAATACAGAGCCAGAGGCAGAAACAGAGCCGGCAGAAGCAGCAACTTGATACCACTGGCGATCAAAGTTGGTTTTAGTTTCTGAATGGCTTTGCGTCCTTCAAAGGTCGCTCCGATGGAGATCAGTGCCAGCGGTGTGGCTGTATTTCCGATGGAGGTAAGTGCTTTGTCCACAAAGGCCGGAAACTGCACATGGAAAAATGCAAAAGGAAGAGAAATCAGGATGCCAAGGAGAATAGGGTTCTTAAGAATGTTGATAACCGTAGTTTTTACATCGGGTTTCTGTCCATTGTTGTCTCCTTTTAAGGTCAGGATCACCACAGCAAAAATGTTAAACAGCGGTACGGCACCCAGGATCATCAAGGGCGCCAGACCGGTGCTGTCGTACATATTGTTGATAAAAGCCAGACCCAGGATCGCGGCACTGCTCCGGTAGGAAGCCTGGATAAATGCGCCCTGTTCCTCTTTATTTTTCATGAAAATACTGGTAAAGAACCAGATGGCGGAGATGGACACAAGGGTCACCACAAAACAGAATAAAACATATCCGCCATTAAAATCTTTACTAAGATCATTAGCTGTCAGATCTTTGAATAAAAGAACCGGCAGTGCCACAGCAAAAACAAAACGATCTACCACTTTTGTAAAAGGCAGGTCAATGATCTTTAGTTTGATCAGTACTTTACCAAGTAAGATCATGAGAAAGATTGGCAAAGTTGCATTGAGACTGTATATAAAATTGTCCATGGTGTCATCCTTTATGTGTTTCTATAATGGGTCTTACAGTTTGAAGAATGTCATAGCTTCGGCAATATCGTCGGAGATGTTTTTCAGGTCTTTTGCTGTGTCTGACATGACATTGATGGTACTGTTTAATTCTTCCATGGAAGCGGTTGTTTCTTCTGCAAATGCTGCATTTTCTTCGGAAATAGCAGACAGATTGGAAATGACATCATTAATCTGTGCTCTTGCGTTGTCGCAGGAATCAGCATCTCCACGGATTGTTTTTGTATTATCTTTGGAACGGTCAATTCCCTTTTCCACATCTACAAAACTTGCTTTGGTGTCATTTAATTTCGCCTGCTGGTCTCTAACAAGGGTCTTTGTGTCATCCATGGCACGCATGGTTTCGGAAGCTTCTTTCTGCAGGTTTTCAATGACATTCTGGATCTCGCTGGCTGCATCGTCGGACTGTGTGGCAAGCGTCTGGATCTCAGATGCAACTACGGCAAAACCTTTTCCTGCTTCCACGGCTCTGGCTGCTTCAATGGATGCATTCAGAGCAAGAAGGCTTGTCTGGCTGGTAATGTTTGTGATGAGTTCGGTAGCCTTGCTGATCTGGTCGATGGACAGATTGGTTATATCCAGCTGTTTGGCGATCCGTTTGATAGCATCAGTGGTTCTGTCATTGGATTCATTCAATTCTTTCATGGTATAACTGGAGCGGCCTTCTGCCTCGGACATTACATGTGCAGTATCGGTTAATTCACCTACATTGGAGACGATATTTTCAATGATAGTGCCCATGTTACCGATTTCCTGGGAGGCAGTCTGGATTTCTTCTGCCTGGGAAACGGCACCTTTTGAAATATCTTCGATAGCGGTACTGATCTCGTCGGATGCTTTGTTTGACTGTTCTGCCATGGCATCCAGATTGGTACCTGCTTCGTTCAGGATGAGACTGCTCTGCTTTAATTTTTCAATGATGGAACGCAGTTCGTTGATCAGTAACGCCACAGCTCGTCCCATGGTACCTAATTCATCATGACGCTTAAGCAGTTTTGGCGATATTGTGGCGGTGAGTTCTCCCTTTGCCAGCAGGGTGATGGCATTTTCTGTTTCTGTCAGGTTTCGGCTGATGGAAATAGATACTACAAGGCCGCCGGCAATGGCAATCAGCAGGACAACGACGGCACCTGCCAGGATTACTTTTACTCTTGCAGCCACAAAGTCCTGGATCTCAGATTTGGGTATACCGGCAAAAACAATACCGATCACAGAGCCATCGCTGTTTTTCAAAGGGCCGTATGCGGCAACATATGGTTTTCCATTTAGGGTCAGGGAGTTATTTTCATAGATGTTTCCCTTTTGGACTTCCGCCCATACTTCAGGTGCCACTTCAGTTCCTGCGAGACGCTTGTTAGTGGCTTCGTCTACAAAGGAAGTTGCTTTCCTTACATTGCCATAACATACGGTAACATCGCAGTCGTATCCCTCGGTGAAACCATCGATCATAGCTTCATTTTTGGTGATGTTATAATCGCCTTTCATCAGGTCGCCGTCAGCATTTAAGGAATAGTCGCCGTCTGCTACATGACCGATGCCGTTCTCCACCGATTTTACAAGGTATTTCATGGAGTCAACACTTTCCGAAACCATACCTTCATTCATACTGTTTATAGAAATGAAAAATAAAATAACGGTTACCAGTACAACCGGCAAAATCACCAGCAGGAGCAGTTCGGTCCGGATGGATATTTGTCTTGTTTTTTTAGAATTAGTTTTCTTCATAGTATATTGTTCCCCCTCATTTGAAACTATTTGTATATAATTATACTATTTATGAGAGGTTCTATCAAGGGGGGGGCGGGGAATCGATGGGACTTTTTTAGCGTCCGTAATGTGGCAGAAAAATTTGCGTTCCGTGGGTCGCTTCCGCTAGTTAAGTGCG
>HF998342.1:7624-17330 GCA_000433735.1 Clostridium sp. CAG:167 | reverse complement strand
ACAGGATTCGAACCTGCGGCCTCTTGATCCCAAATCAAGCGCTCTAGCCAAGCTGAGCCACACCCCGTTTCCGGGTATTTTGTAATACCGTTTGCATCTCTTATCCGTGACGCAAGACCTATTATATTACACAAGTATCATTCTGTCAACAATTTTTTTAAATTTTTACAAGATTCCTTTTTTCTCTTTTATTTTCCCATGTAAAAATCCTTCGGATGATTCTTTTCCCGTCGGGAACTCCACAGTTTTTCGACATTCCGGCCGCTTCTCTCCAAACACCGGCTCCGCCTTCCCCCCGGCAGCCGCCAATGCTCTCAGCCAATGTCCATTCTTTATTCTCTGAAAATCTTTGTCTGCCGCAGCAGATCAAACTCATCCTCCGGACTTTCTCATGGGCTTTATATAAAATCCCCATATTGTAATAAGTTGGTTTTCCCTGTGAGAATAAAATAAACCACTGCTCTTAGTTTAATACGAACCAGGAGCAGTGTCAACATTTTTATTAATTTTGTATAAAATATTAGATTATATTTTTCTTTTTTGTGAAAAATCACTAACCCAAAATCTCATCCAGTGCTTTCAGCATGGCATCCATCTGTTCATCTGTACCGATGGTGATGCGCAGATAATCTTTAATGCGCTCTCCATTAAAATGACGGACAAAGATCTTTTTATCCCGGAGTTTCTCAAACAGTTCTGTACCGGACACCCCTTCTTTTTTTGCAAAAAGGAAGTTAGCACGGGAATCCAGTACGGTAAACCCACGGCGTTCCAGTTCTTCTTTCACACGACTTCTGGTAGCCATGACCATCGCCAGTTTTTCCTGAAAATAATCCTCATCCTCCAGAGCGGCGGCACCAATCAGGATAGATGCTGCCGTCATAGTGTATGAATTAATAGACTCTTTCACATCTTTCATAGCCTGGATCAGCTTTTTATTTCCCATGGCAAAACCTATGCGCATACCTGCCAGAGCGCGGGATTTAGAATAAGTACGCACTACCAGCAGATTGTCGTAACGGTGGATAAGCGGCAGCACCGTCTCACCACCAAAATCTACATAAGCCTCATCAATGATCACCACTACATCTGGATTAGCTTTCACAATTTCTTCGATGGCATCTACTCCCAGCGCCAGGGAAGTAGGTGCATTTGGATTGGCGATCACGATACCGCCATTCTCTTTTTTATAGTCTTCGATCCGGATCTTGAAATTCTCATCCAACGCCGGACACTCATACGGGATCCGGTACACCTGAGCCCACACCGGATAAAAGGAATACGTAATATCCGGGAACAAAATCGGTTTCCCCGAGTTAAAAAAGGTCAAAAACGCCAGTGCCAGCACATCATCCGAGCCGACTCCCACAAACACCTGACCTTCCTGCAGATTATAATAATGCTCCAGGCCATGCACCAGTTTTCCTGCCTCCGGATCCGGATACAGAGAAAAACGATCAATATCCATTTTTTCATGAATTGCATATACCGACGGTGCCGGTGGATATGGATTTTCATTGGTGTTTAATTTTATGATTCCCGTTCCCTGTGGCTGCTCACCAGGCACATACGGAACTACTTTTCTTACATTATCTGTCCACGATCTCATGTGTGTCCTCCCTGTTGAAATTTGTCTGTTTCAAGGTTACTCCATTCCTTTTATTCTGTCAATAACCGTTTACACTTCTTTCTGCCTGCAGGATGCCAAATCCCCATTCTGTGTTGGGATAAGGCACTCCCCGGGGCATAGCCCCTCTGATAAACACTTCCCTGACACCGATCCCGTTCAGGCTTTCCTCTTCATAATTCTGCATAAAAAGTGCCGCCACCCCTGCCCCTATGGCTGTGGCCACGCTGGTTCCGGTCATGGTTCCGTAACGGTTTCCTTTTACCGGTCCGCTTATATTGACTCCCGGTGCCACAATCTCCGGCTTAATGATGCCAGTGGGTGTGAATCCCCTTCCACTGGGGGCATACAGGCTCTTTGACACCGGATCATAGGCAGATACCGCCGTTACATAAGTAGCCGTCCCTGCACTGTTTATAGTTGAATCCGGGTTAGAATCCAGAAAAATCACATCCTGTGGCAGGAAATTTTGTATCGGAAGCCAGGCGTGGAAATTAGGAGCATCAAAATCTGAATTCACGGTGATTTTCCAGATTCCCGGTGCCGCATCCACAAAACGCAGTACCACCACCTGTTCCCTGCTAAACTCCTGGGACTCCCCAAACAGGACCTCTACCGTTGATCTTTCGGCAGAAAACCGGAACGACCTCCTCTCCCCCTTCACCGCTTTGATCTCCTTATATATCTGTCCTCCGGGAGAAGTCAGGCCTATGGTCAGGCCTCCCGGGGTACGCCACCAGATCTGGCACATAAAACCGGGTATTTTTTCCTGGACACTAATGTCCATCATGTCATTTTTTCTGGCGATCCAATGATGGTGCCTTGTATTTCCCTCATTGCCGGCACAGACCATCATTGTCACACCGGTAACCCGGTTGTACCGTTCCATAAACGCCGACAAAGAAGTTCCCCCATCATGACTGCCCATATTTGTCCCCATACCAAGGAAGATCACCACCGGACGATTTCTCCTCTCCGCCGTTTTCATCAAAAAAGCGATCCCTGCCAGAATGTCGTTTTCCTGGTAAACATGCACTCCCTCCGGCACACCGTAATAATCCCGGTATGCCTGTTTAGCCTCCTTGCATTTTACAACCGCCAGCTCCGCTAACGGCGCCACCCCGGAAAAGTTTTTCTCCGGCATCTCGTTTCCGGCTGCCACCCCGGAAAGGAAAGTCCCATGCCCCACTTCATCCCGGGAAGGCACCGCCAAAAAAGGATCTTCCATAGTCAGTGCCAGGCTGAGATCCTCCTGCGTAAATTCTCTGCCATAGGGGAACTGCTCCGTCCCTTGCCCATCCTGTATGGTCTGATCCCACAACGCCACGATCCGGGAAGAACCATCGGCGTTGATAAAGGCCTCATGGGTAAAATCCACCCCCGTATCCACCAGTCCTATCATCACCCCCTGACCATACAGATCAAGATAAGGCTGCCGCCGCAGGGAAAAGACGCCGCTTTCTTCCAGTGCTACCTGGCTCATCAGGCCATACACATTGGGAACCGCCCCAAAACCATACTGCCAGATAGTATTGCTGTCTCTCTTCTCTTCCCTTTTGTATATAATCCCCTGAAAAGCATCCAGACGGACATAACAATCCGGTTCATAGGTCTCCATCACATAATTATCTCCCCGGTAACTGCCTATTATATAGTCCAGCGTGTCCTCTGCATAAACAAAATCACTACAAGCCATAAATGCTCCCAGTCTTTTTTCTTATCTTATGCGGTCGATTCATGAGATACTTCAAAATATTTCCTGCAAAACAAAAAATCTCTCCCGGAAGGCAAGGTAACGCTTTGCGTTAAAGCCCCCGGGAAAGATTTTTATTTCATATTCTTTCTTCTTATTTTTTCTTCAATTTTGCCAAAAGATCCTCCACGGTCTGGATCCGGAAGTGATAATCCAGTTCTGTACACTCTACCAGCAGATTCATCCAGCCCTTTTTCAACTTCACTTTGTATTTCTTGGCCTGCACCAGCTCAGCATTGTCCCGCTCCAACCTGGTGGCTGCATCCATGGCTTTGTGCCCGATAAGCAGATAATACATCACTGTACCGATCTGGTAAATATCGGTCCAAGGTCCTTCGTTATTCTCGCCGTCTTCCTTGCTGATCTGCTCCGGTGCCGCAAAATCCGGCTGAAGCAAAGTAGCACTCATCATAGAAGTAGCACTGTCCTGATACTTGGCTGCCCCCATATTAGTCAGCATAACGCGGCCGTCGGTGGCTTTCACAATATTAGAAGGTGCAATATTACAATGGATGATCCTATGGTCATGCAATTCCTGGATTCCCTCCAGCAATGGTTCCATAATCTCCATCAATTCATCGGTGGAGTACGGAACATGCCCTCTCTTTTCAAAAATCTCTTCCACACTGGTTCCTACTACATATTCTGTCACCATATAATCTGTACCGTTTAAGGTAAAATAATCATATACAACCGGGAAATGATCCGAGTGTATAAACTGCGCTGTCATACGGCACTCTTTCATAAAACTTTCCCGGCCGCACTTAAAGGCATAAGCCTGTCTGGAACTTTTTACTGTCACTTTTCCATCTTCACCACGGACAGCCCATGCTTCCGGCAAAAACTCTTTGATCTTTACTATTCTCTGAAGCAGAATATCTTCGCACAGATAACTGATGGAAACTCTCTCAGATCCAAGAATCCCCAGTATCCGGTAATTCCGTCCTATCGTCATACCAGGCTGCATCGCCTGGGCCGGTCTCGATGTTCCCGCCTTAAACTGCACTGCCGCATTGGGATTTGTCTGGCTTATATGAATCTCGTGCACAAACTCTTTTCTCGTCATGGCGGTATCTTTAATGGACATAACCAGCGCCCAGCGTCCCTCAATACCCTTCAGTGCCATCACACGGATCTTACTCTCTGCTTTTTTCAGTTCAGTTCCCCATGCCAGATAAGTCAGCCCGGATTTCGGGCCTTGTTCCGGCACTACGATTACGCATGCAGTCCCTAAAAAGCGGTCATATGCCCGCCACATTGCGTAATCTTGTTTTTTCATATACAGTCTTCCCAATAAATAGCGTTTGGACAGCAGCTGACCGGTCTTCCAGCCTGCGCCGTCAACATCTACGATCCCTTCCTCATATTCACAGTAAGGACAAGCACTTGCCTCATCTCCGTGCTTTCTGGAAAAACATCCCTTACATATCTCTGTTACATCCACCGTGTCACCTTCTCCCGCATCTTGTCATTTTATATCCCATGTTCGTCAAAACTTACATACTATCATAGTACCACAAAACAGCCATTGCATCAATCCCTTTTACTGTTCTGTGCCTCTCATAATAATCTGTGGTGCCCCTTTTCCTTCTATATAGTCTTTTGTTATAACAACCTTGCCGATCATCTCGTCTTTCGGGATCTCATACATGATATCCATCATAAATTCCTCAATGATGGAACGTAGTGCTCTGGCACCGGTCTTTTTCGCTGCTGCTTTTTTCGCTACGGCGCGCAGTGCCTCTTCTTCAAACTCAAGATCCACTTCATCCATGCGGAACAGCTTCTGATACTGTTTTACAATGGCATTTCTTGGCTCGGTAAGCACTTTGACCAGCAGATCCTCGTCCATAGCCTCCAGAGAAAATACAATGGGCAATCTTCCGATAAACTCCGGTATAAGGCCGTATTCCCGGATATCTTCCGTCTCGACTTTTGCAAAAATATTTTTGTCGTCGTCATATTTATCCCGAAGATCGGAGCCAAATCCCATGGTGCCCTGCTTGGTCAGTCTTTTCTTGATAATGTCTTCCAGACCCGGGAATGCACCTCCACATATAAATAATATGTGGCTTGTATTTACCGTAGTCATAGGAACCATAGCATTTTTATTGGTGGCACCTACCGGCACCTCTACATCGGCTCCCTCTAACAATTTCAACAATGCCTGCTGTACGGATTCACCGCTGACATCTCGCGTGGTGGCGTTCTGCTTTTTAGCGATCTTGTCAATCTCGTCGATATATACGATTCCTTTTTCTGCCAGTTCAACATCATTGTCTGCGTTGGCCAGAAGTTTGGAGATCACACTCTCTACATCATCACCAATATAACCGGCCTCTGTCAGCGCGGTAGCATCTGTGATCGCCAACGGCACCTGCAGAAGATGCGCCAGTGTTTTTACCATAAAAGTCTTGCCGCTTCCGGTGGGGCCCAGCAAAAGCATATTGGATTTTTCAATCTGAACGTCCGGATCGGTCTCCTGCTCTTCTGCCAGCACGCGCTTATAATGATTATATACGCCTACTGCCAGGATCTTCTTGGCCCGCTCCTGTCCCATGACATACTCATCCAGATTCCCCTTGATAACATGGGGTGCCGGAAGTCTGTTGATATCCAGCGCAGGTGTTTCTTTTTTCTTCTTTTTCTTTGTCTTCACTTTGTGTTTTTCCTGGAACTCATCCGGAGCTTCCATGCCCATGCTTCCCAGATTGATAATGTCCATCCCCGGAAACATCGGTGTTCCCTGCATACCGATCTGGTCAAAGGTCTTCTGCATACAGTCGGAACAGATGGTGATGTTGTTAGGGATCGTGATCATTTTATCTACTTTGCTCTCCGGCCGGTGGCACAGATAGCAGATTTTTTCATATCCATCTTTGTTTGTATCTTCGTCTGTCTTTTGAATTTCGTCACTCATATTTCTCTCCATCCCGGAATCTGCTTCGGATCCCGTTCCAAATTTCATACTTGATAAATCTACAATATCCCACCGTACAAAAATACGGTGGGATATACATTATACACGATTCTTCTCTATCAGTAAATACCTCCGCTCCAAGGAACTATCTGAGAATCATTTTCATCACTCTGTCCGCCTGAGTAAGGATTCATGCCGCCCTGCTGGTCTTGCTGCTGATCCTGCTGGCTGCTGTCGTTGCCTGCATCACTGCTGTCTTCCAGACCATTCAAGGTATCTTTACTCTTCAGGGTTACATTGATTTCTTTTTCTTTGTATTCACCATCATTGCTTCGTTTTACAGTAACAGTAATGGTTGTGCCTACTTTTGTATTATTTACAATTTCCTGAACTTCATCAATGGATTTTACACTCTGGCTGCCGATCTTTGTGATGACATCGCCTTCTTTGATGCCTGCCTTATAAGCGGCTCCTGTATCGGAAATACTGGCTACATATACACCAACCGGAATACCATATGCTTTGCTGACATCTTCTGTAATGGTTCTTCCTGTGATACCAAGATATCCTTTCTCTGTATCTTTCAAGACCTGGCGGTCCATCAGATCATTGATAACGGAAACTGCTGAACTCATCGGAATGGCATATCCCATACCTTCTACATTGTTGTTTCCATAGGAAAAATATTTACTGGAGTTGATACCGATCACATTTCCGTTGGTATCGATCAATGCTCCACCGCTGTTACCCGGATTGATGGCTGCGTCGGTCTGCATCAGAACCTGTGTTGTCTTTTTGCCGGTAGAACTATCCTGTGCGGACACTTCACGGTCTTTGGCACTGACATATCCTACGGTTACCGACTGTCCGTATCCCAATGCATTACCGATGGCAATAACCATCTGTCCTACTTTTACATCATCGGAGCTTCCCAAAGATGCTACTTTGATGCTCTTTTTCGTAGAATCTTTCAACTTGCTCATGGAAACGGTCAGCACAGCCAGGTCGTTGGACTCGCTGGTTCCTTTTACGGTAGCCTCTACGCTTTCGCCATCGTTAAACTGTACGGTAATGTCGTCCGCATCCGCTACCACATGATTGTTGGTTACAATAAGAAGCTGATCATTATCCTGCTTCACAATAAATCCGGATCCTGCTCCCTGAGAGGAATAAGACTGTCCAAAGTAGGATGTCTGTGTGGATTTCTCCGTAATGGCTACGATAGCCGGCATAACATTTTCCACAATACCGGATACATCCGATACTCCTGCGGCGCCTCCGGATACGGTAGTTACCTGTACCGGATTGCTGGCGGTACTTCCTACCTGCGTATCACTGGAATTTTTTCCGCGGATTACATTAAAAATAGAATTAAGCCCAAAGAAACAAACGGCTGCTATCAAACCAAAGACTGCTCCATAAGCTACCATCTTAGGGAAGTTTGAGTCACCTTTGTGTTCTTTCTTCTTTTTGTCCCCTTCCGGCTTCACATTCTGAAAACGATATGTGTTGTCGCCGGATGGCATCGCCTGCGGCTGGGACCATGCCTGTCCCGGGTCTGCCTGGGACTGCTGTGTGTTCGTCTGTCCTGTAGTCTGGGATTGTGCTCCCTGCTGCCATACCGTCTGATCCGCCTGACCGGACGCATCCTGCTGGCTTCCAGCGGCTGCATTGTTATTGTTAAGAACAAATCCTGTTTCCTGATTTACATTATTATTTTCATCCATTCGAATACACCCTTTCGTCATATGTTATGCATCATTATATCCTGTAATTGTGTTAAGATTGTGAAAAAAAATTTATTGTGCAAAATTGAGAAATAGTATATACTTTTCATGTTATATTGCATTTTTGTTACTAAATTGTTACCATAATTATTGATACACTGATAATACACAGAAGGGCGGTTATTGTTTTGATTAAGGGAAATCAAAAACTTCTTAATATATTTCGTATTCTTATTGACACAGCGATCATAATCTTTTCATTTGTCATTGCGTACTATCTGCGCTTTGATGAACAGCACAGCATTTTGATCCTCCTTGGATGGATCAATGCACCGATTGGTATCTACGGAAGCCTGGGTTCTTATTCCCAGATGTTATTTATGCTGATTCCTTGTTATCTGGCTTCCTATTATTTCTTTCACCTGTACGATCCGGCCAGAGTAAAGAGCCGCCGGTTTGAATTCTGGGGCATTATCAAGGCCAATGTAGTGGGTATTCTATACTGCGTAGCCTTCCTTTACTTTTTGAACCAGAGAGCTTATGCACGATTGTTTATCGCTATTTTTGTTACTATGAATTTCATTCTGGAGCTTCTGTTCCGTCTGTTGACTACTACATTGCTGAGACGGATCCGCAAGAAAGGAATGAATCAGAAACATGTACTTCTGGTAGGTTACAGTCGTGCCGCCGAAGGATATATCGACAGGCTGTTAGCTCATCCGGAGTGGGGTTATTACGTTCACGGGATCCTGGACAACCACAAACCCATCGGCCACTGCTACCGGGACATTCCTGTAGTAGGACGCATTGACGATCTGGAAAAAGTACTGGCCGAAAATGATTTTGACGAAATTGCCATTACCCTTTCCATCAACCACTACGACCATCTGGAAGAAATTGTTGCTACAACGGAAAAATCCGGTGTCCACACCAAGTTTATCCCGGATTATAACAATATTATCCCTACCAGACCTTATACCGAAGATCTGGACGGTCTGCCGGTGATCCATGTTCGCAAGATTCCTCTTGCCAACTCTTTTAACAGTTTTATTAAGCGCGTCATCGATATTATCGGTTCCCTGGGATTGATCCTTTTGTTCTCCATCCCGATGCTGGTGGTTGCCATTATCATCAAAACCACTTCTAAGGGACCGCTGATCTTCAAGCAGGAGCGTGTGGGACTCCACAATAAACCATTTAAAATGTACAAGTTTCGTTCCATGGAAGTGCAAGATTCATCCAAGGAGAAACAGGCCTGGACGGTCCAGAATGACCCTCGTGTCACACCGATCGGAAAGTTCATACGAAAAACCAGTCTGGACGAGCTTCCGCAGTTTTTCAATGTTCTCAAAGGAGATATGAGCCTGGTTGGTCCAAGACCGGAGCGGCCATTCTGGGTAGAGAAGTTTAAAGAAGAGATTCCCCGTTATATGATCAAACACCAGGTCAAACCGGGTATCACCGGATGGGCGCAGGTCAACGGTTACCGAGGCGATACCTCCATCCGCATGCGAATTGACTGCGATCTGTATTATATCGAAAACTGGTCGCTTGGACTGGATTTTAAGATTCTTTTTTCTACGATCTTTAAGGGGTTTGTAAACAAGAATGCTTACTAGAAAAAGGATGCAGAACTGACATAATTTTAAAATAACAAAAAGTTCATTCCTCTCGAGACA
>HF998342.1:5786-7570 GCA_000433735.1 Clostridium sp. CAG:167 | reverse complement strand
ACTTTTTTTAATTAAAACGGTCCGTCCCTGCATCTTTTTCTATCTATACCGCACACATAATTTCCTGAGTAAGCATAGATTATTTGTACAGATTCGTCTGTATTAATTGATCTTCTTGGTCTTTTTCTTTGTTTTTATGTTGTATGTGTAGAGTACATTTTTACCGTTTTGGGTGGTGTATACGGTTATTTTGTTATTTTCTACTCCGGTCATCAGTGACTGGGCGTATTTACCGGTTGCTTTTACCGTAAAAAGTTTCTTTGCATGGCTTCCGTTCAGGTTACAGCGGTAAACAGCTACGGTTTTCTGGGATATGCTGTTATACTTTCCATAATAAGCGTATTTGCCGTAGATGGTAGTTCCGAAAATATATTTTCCCAGGGTTTTCACCTTACGAATGGAATTTTTATTTACTTTCCACACGGATACGGCATAGGCACCTGTGTCGGATGGTTTGCAGTTGTTGGCATAGACATAATCAGATGTTCCTGCACAGCGGTTAAACTTTTTGGAAACTACTTTTTTCTTCTTGGTTTTTACATTGACGGAATACAGACGGGTACTGCCTTCTTCGTTGTACCACTGGACATAGGCTGTATTGCCTTTGACTGCTGCCAGCGACAGACCTTCCATCTCTTTATTCATCTTCCATTTTGTGATTTTTTGTCCGCCTGATTCCTGGTTTGACCGGTAGCGTACTCTCTCAAACAGCTGGTCTCCGTTAATATAAAGAGCTCGATATGCATACGGGGAAGATCCGGCCTGTTCCTGTTCCCATACATTTTCATTTTTCTTCATCTGTGTCCAGTCATTTGCCTTTGCCTGACTGGTGATCTGTCCGCCTCCTACGGATGAAAGCAGGCAGGCTCCTGCCAGAATCAGCGCACTGGCTTTTTTCATTATTTTTTTCATAATTACTCGTTTTCTCCTCTCAGTTCATCGGCTATTTCATGAACGATCTCCCGAATGGTACGGCCTTCACAGTCTATCACCACATCTGCATATTTTTCATACAACGGTCTCCGTTCTTCATAAAGATCCTTCAGGGTCTGTCCCTCTTTCATCGACACACCTCTCTCATGAAGATCTCCCAGCCTTTCTTTCAGGACTTCGTAAGGGATCCGAAGATACAGCACGGTGCCAATGGACTTCAGGTGATCCATGGCTTCTGCTCCATACACGGCACTGCCTCCGGTGGCGATCACGGCCCGGTCCATCTCAATGGATGCGTTGACCCGGTTCTCAATGGCATTAAACCCATCGATGCCATCCTGTTCCAAAATCTCATGCAGCAACCGGTTTTCGCTTTCCTGGATCAAAAGATCCGAATCCACAAAACGATACCCTAGGCGTTTGGCAAGGACAACGCCAATGGTGCTTTTGCCCGCTCCCGGCATTCCGATCAGAATTATGTTCATGAATGTTCCTCCTCATTTCAATACGTGTTGTACCATATGATTATACCATCTGAGTATAAGAGTGTGTCAAGGTGTTGATTTTTTTGTTTCCGCTTTTTACAGACCTCCTTATGTTTTGTGGGCGCTTCCGCTACAACAAATCACGCAGGGGTATCGACATGCCCAGTACGCATGTCAGATACCCGCGGCTTTGTACCCACTCAACATAAGGAGGTCTGTAAAAAGCTGCCATTCAAAAAAATCAACACTTCCCCACGCTTATAAAAAGTAGCAAAGAGTGACAGGCCTATATCAAGAAATTATTAGTTTTCTTTTATTATTCCAGTCATCCAACAGAAAAGTCTTGTAACGAGTGGGTTTTAAGTG
>HF998342.1:2304-5691 GCA_000433735.1 Clostridium sp. CAG:167 | reverse complement strand
CCATGAGGTGCAAACTTTTCTGACTGGATGACGGAAACTTAAACAATGCCAATGATTCCTTGATGCCTCACATCAACTTTCCTTGCACTTTCTCTCCCTTTCCTTTATACTATACAAGTACATTTTACCTAAGGAGGTTTCTATGAAGATTACAAAACCGTCGGTGGAAATCATCGACATGAAAGACTATGATTCTATGATAAAAAAGATCGAGAAGATCGGTCGTGTCTGCTATAAAAGTGAAAATAATATCAAAGAGGGTTCCGCAGAGCGTTTTATCGCCGGTATCCTGAAGCGTGGCCACGAATCCGTGATCGAGCATGAGGATATTACCGTCCGCATGGTCTGTGACCGTGGCGTTACCCACGAGATCGTCCGCCACCGCATTGCCAGCTACAGCCAGGAAAGTACCCGCTACTGCAATTATTCCATCGACAAGTTCGGAAACGAGATTACAGTTATCGATCTCGCCAGTGGTTTTAAATATGATCTGAATGATCCGGCTGACCAGGCAAAATACAAGGTCTGGAACGAAGCCATGGAAGCGGCAGAAAAATATTATTTCCAGATGCTGGAACTGGGTGCTACCGCACAGGAAGCCCGCTCTCTTCTCCCTAACAGCCTGAAAACCGAGATCGTGATTACCATGAACCTGCGAAGCTGGCGCAACTTCTTCCGCCTGCGCTGTGATTCCCACGCACATCCTCAGATGCGGGAAATCGCCATCATGGCCTTCAAGGTATTCAAGGAAAAACTGCCTGTCTTCTTCTCCGACATGGAGTACGATTTCTAGGCCTATGAAATACAGAAAAATCGTGGACGGTCTTTTTATAGACCGTCCCAATCGTTTTATCGCCCATGTGGATATCCAGGGTGTGACCGAGACCGTCCATGTTAAAAACACCGGCCGCTGCAAAGAACTTCTCATCCCCGGCTGTCCGGTGCGTCTGGAACTCTCTGACAATCCAAACCGCAAAACCAGATACGATCTGGTAGCGGTGTGCAAAAAAGACTTTGGCTGGATCAACATAGACAGCCAGGCGCCCAACAAAGTGGTTAAAGAATGGCTGGAAACCATGGATTACGACCGAATCCAGCCGGAATTTACCTACGGAGAGTCCCGCCTGGATTTTTACATGGAAAAGGGTGAGAAAAAATATCTTATGGAAGTAAAGGGATGTACTTTAGAAGTGGGTGGCATCGGTTATTTTCCGGATGCTCCTACCGAACGAGGTGTAAAGCACCTCTATGAACTGATAAAAGCAAGAAAACAGGGTTATGAGTCTTTCCTTGCTTTTGTGATCCAGATGGAAGGGATCCAAGAGGTGCGCCCTAACACGAGCATGCACCCTGCCTTTGGCAAAGCCCTTGAGGAAGCCCGCCGGGCCGGAGTGAAAATTTTGTATCTTCCCTGCCGGGTGGGGACTGATACTCTTACCATTGAAAAAGATAAAATCGTCCAGGCTTAATGTCTGGGCGATTTCTATTTTACCGCAAACTGCGAAGATACTCTTTTTGCTCCGGCGTGATCCGATAACTCTCAATGGCCTTTTGTATTGTCTTTTTGTGGGTCCAGTCCGCCAGCCGGTGTTCTTCTATATACGGTATGACCGCATCCCACTGCTTGGCCAGTGCCGTGGCAAAATACCAGGCGATCATCATGTTCACATAATATTCCTCTGACCGGATCTCTGCCACCGCATCACTGTAACGCCGGTCAAAATCCTGATCCAGATAAAACCGCATCAAAAGTCCCACGGCATAACGCACCGTGTAAGTTTCTCCACTACGGATCCATAACCGGATCTTTGACCACAATTCTTTCTTGTGTTTCTCAAAACATTTGGGCGGGGCAAAATCACAAGTAGCCCAGTTGTCAATGTACGGCAAAAACCGTTCCAGCTCTGCCAGGCACATATCATAGTCCTTCAGCATAGCAATCCACATAACATGAAGATTATTTTCCTCATAATAGGTATGGGGCAGCTGCCGGAAAAAAGCCTCTCTTTCTTCATCCGTTGCCTGAGCTGTATATTTTTTTGCAAATTTCCGCAGCACCGGCACACGGATCCCGATCACCCGGTTTTTATCCACCCCGGGGATCAGCCGGCAGTGAAACTCCCGGTATTTTTCGTCTTGCAAAGCAAATAACTGCTTCTGTAAATCCGTCATAACAATTCCTTTCTGTGGGGTTACGCCATGGCGTTGGCATTGATCCGGTCTATCGTTTCACGAATCCCGTTCCACACATTCAGATCAGCACTAAAAAGTTCCACCACACTTCCCTTATCCGTAAACGGCGGCTCCTGCAGCACGGAGAGATCTTTTAGCAGGCCATTATGCACAACATATTCCACCACCTGATTCACAAAGTAAATCTGCCGGCTGTCCATACTGGCATCATCCAAAAACTGCGAAAACGCCTCTTTCGCCGCATTCATATCCAGTCCCACAATCTCTCGTACAAACTCACCTAACGGTTTGTGGCCGCACTCCTTTTCGTACTCATCCTTTGATCCTACTTCGTTCCACAGGATCTGCTCCAGGTTTTCAACATCCAGCGGTGTCAGAGGCTTGTTGGTCTTTAACTTGGCGATCACCACATTGTCCTGATGCTTTCTCACATAATACTCGGCCTTTGCCTTATAATTTTTCAGTTCATCATTTTCCAACTGAGACTCATTCCATTCCACCGAAAGAATTTCGTCGGCAAAATCCGTCTCATATTTGGCACTGATCTTCGGCAGATATTTCATGAGACCACGCAGGGAAAGGCGGATATGCTCCAGTTCATCCACGCCGGCCCGCTCCAGATAATCCGTATTCAAAATATCCTGGATCAGCGACTTCTGATTCTGCACCTCCGGAATATTGGCAACTGTGGCAATGCCGCTTACTTTCTTCATCAGATCACTGCGGTAGCGGCTATCGTTTTTTCCTGCCAGATATGCCAGTTCCAGACCGTACATCAGTGCATCAAAGCGCACGGCACTGATCTCGTCCCCATCCGGCCGGATCAGCGGTGCCACTTCCTCTTTTACCAGCAGTGTGTCCTCAAATGTAATGCTGTCGTAATTCGCCGCCTCCGAATAAGTATCCACATACCGCAGATGCTGCTTTACCGCAAAGTTATCCCGGGGCAGTTCCTTTACTTTCTCCTGCATATTTTTCACCAGATCCTTGCGGTAGGCGATCAGCCGCTCCTCCTGATATTCTATATCCTGCAGCTTGTACGCCATCTCAAATTCCAGTGAAAAAATCGATCCCTGAATGGCCATGGTATTGGCGGACGCTCTCCCCTTGTTCATCCGGAAGAACTCAAAATTGTTACAGAAATCAAAAATATAAAACTTGTCTTTGTCCTCTCCATCCATCAGATCCGGACAC
>HF998342.1:0-2275 GCA_000433735.1 Clostridium sp. CAG:167 | reverse complement strand
TCTTCCGATCATCTGCCAGAATTTGGCCTTGCTCATTACCTTTTTGAAAAACACCAGATTCAGCACCTGCGGTACATCGATTCCCGTGTCCAGCATATCCACAGAAATAGCGATCTGGGGCATCTTATCCGGCTCAGAGAACTCATCAATGGCACTCTGGGCATAGGTCATATAATTGTCAATGACTTTGGCAAATGCCTGTCCGTTCCGGTTTAACTCTGGGTATTCTTTGTTAAACACTTCCAGGATTTTCTCCGCATGGTCATGATTTTTGGCGAAAATGATTGTCTTCCCCAGCTTCTGTCCGTACTCAATCCTAAGCCCCTGTTCCATCAAAATGTGCAGCACCTGACGAATGGTGTCGTCATTAAAAATCCACTGGTTCAGTGCCGTAGACTGGATTTTTTCCGGCAGAGCACCCTCCTGTGCGCCAAAAGTCTCCTCATACATCTGCTTTTCTTCCGGGGAAAGTTTGTCATACACGATCCCCTCTTCCAAAAACTTTAACTTCGTTTCCACGGAAAGAAAATCCACCAGATATCCGTCTTTAACCGCCTGATCCAGCTCGTACCCATAGGTAGGCACACCGTTTTCCAGATCAAACACTCCATATGTATTTTTATCAATCTCATCCTTCGGCGTAGCCGTCAGTCCCACTAACGGCGCATCAAAGTAGTTAAAAATATCTCTGTATTTATTGTAAATGGAGCGGTGGGCTTCATCACAGATTACCAGGTCAAAATGCCCGCAGGTAAACAATTTTCCCTTCTCGTCTTCCACCGAATCAATGCAGTTCATCATGGTCTGGTAGGTAGAAAAAACACAGTGGGCATTGTAATTATCCTTCTCCTCCACCAGGTTGGAACAGGACAGATCCGGCAGCATATTCACAAAACTTCGTTTCGCCTGCGTCACCAGCGAATTCCGGTCCGCCAGGAACAAAATATTTTTGATCCAGCCCGCCTGCAGAAGAACTTTGCACAGAGCGATAACCGTTCGCGTCTTACCCGATCCGGTGGCCATGACAAGCAACGCTTTCCTGCGGTTTTTCTTATCAAAACTGTCACACACCGCCCGGATGGCCGCCTCCTGATAGTAGCGTCCCGCGATGTCCTTATCCACTGAAATATGGGCCAGGCTGGTCCGCATGGTCTGGAGATTGAACATTTTTTCCAAATCCCGCTTGGAATAAATAACGGCCACCTTTCTCTCCGGGTACTGATTGTCGATGATCCTTGTTTCAAACCCATTGGTGAGAAATACAACCGGTCTCCGCTTATATTTTTCTTCTAAAAGATCTGCGTAAAGCTTCGCCTGCTGCCGCCCCTTGGCCACATCCACGCAGGTTCTCTTGGCCTCCACGACGGCCAGGGGCCTGTGGCTGTCGTCATACAGCACATAATCCGCAAATCCCACCTGGGACTTGTTTGGCATCCCCGGCAGTTCCACTTCATTGATCCAGTCTTTGCCCTCGGTCCAGCCGGCATCCAACAGCATGGCGTCAATGTAGATCTTCCGGGTCTTGTACTCGGACAGATCCAGCGGTTTTGGCACATAGGTATCCTGTTTTTCATGCCTGCGTGCCGTCAGTTCCTCTTTCAGCGCCTTATTTTCTGCGATGAGAGCCTTCAGATCTACCTCTTTGGTCTGGGTGTCCTCCACCTTCGCCGGTGCTTCCTGTTTTTCCTCCAACAGGGACTCATCATATTCTCTTTCCTCATAAAAATCGGAATAACAATAGGACAGATAGTCCATGAAAATAAATAGATTCTGCAGGCACAGCCTGGCTTCATCCTCCGAGATCTTCCGTCCGTTATGGGCTGCCCGGTTGCCTATTCTCCGTATAAGATCCAGTCTCTTCCACAGATCGTTATCCACCAGATCGTGAAAATCCTCTGTACTCATAAGGCTCACCAGCTTGTCCTGGTAAGGCATCTCCAAAGACTGATCCACCGAATACATCCACTTGATGGCAAACTCCATGGCTCTGCGGCAATTGATGATACTGGTTTCCTTATCAATCTGAAATACCCGTTCCGCCGCAATGGCCACTCCTGAAAAACTCTTGAACTTTGGTTCCTTGGTCAAATAGTCAAAATTCGTCAAATCAACACCCCTTTTTCCTACCCATGTTCATCACTGTGTCTATTATTTTTATTATATCGTAAGTGGCACAGGGATTCAACGAAAAATATGCGGGAGTTTGTTTTTCCTGTTCTTGTCTCAATTTTTCTGCCTTGTTGTGCACAGTGAAAGTAAAGAACAACCTTATTAT
>HF998341.1:10150-11173 GCA_000433735.1 Clostridium sp. CAG:167 | reverse complement strand
AAGGACCAGACTATCCAGTTCCCCTTTCGCTTTACACCAGTTCTTTATCTTAGTTTTCTTCCCTTCAACAACCAAACGGAATGTGAAAAATAAACCGGAACCTTTTTTATCTGTGTATCCATATAAAACTGGTACACTTTTTTTCACGCGCACTTCCTCTGCATAATTATTCACCAATACATTCTCTAAAACGAAAGATTGCTTTTTAGGAGAATCAAAGTACCATGCATCAACACTACTTCTATTTGCGGTTTCTCTTATATCATCAACAAATGCTGCATAATACACTTTTTGTGATTGACACACAATTCGAGGAATCGTGCCACATCCTCCAAAGCAATTGGTATGGGTCAGTACCCCTGGTGCAAGTGTTACCTGTGATAATGATGTACACTCCTTAAATGCCAAATTTTCAATGATAACATTCTCTGGTATATATATTTTCTTTAATGATTTACACTCTCCAAATGCTGATTCATCAATTCGTTTCTCGACTACATCTAAATTAATCTTTTTTAACATTTTATAGCCGTAAAACGCACCACTTCCAATGTACTTAATTCCCTTTGGCAGTACAATTTCCTCAACAGGATTTTTTTTCTCGTCCTCCGAATCCTCTATAACAATATGCCCGGAATTAGAATGATATTTACCATCTGACTTTCCCAGAACATCTTGTTCATAAAAGGTATCTGCTCCGATTCCGATAATTTTATATTCATTTATATACTCCGGAATTACAAGCTTTTTCTTCTGTTTTAAAACTCCCCACAATGCCGCTGTTTTCTCTGTTTCTGACAGTATAAAATATTTAAAATCACCTGCTGTCCGTACATTTGTCTCATTTTCCCACATACTTTCTTCATACACCCAGTTCGGATGAGCATATCCTTTATATTCTTGATAGATATATAATTCATCGTAGGCGCTCTGCCACGGGTATTTAATAGGATTTATCCACGGCAGATAATACCATACCGGTTTTGTGGGGTCTTCTTCCCCGGCCTTCACCTGTACAGTTCC
>HF998341.1:0-10140 GCA_000433735.1 Clostridium sp. CAG:167 | reverse complement strand
CCCCCCCCCCCCCCCTCCCCCCTTCCCCCCCCCTACCCCTACGAAATAAACCCCCGCCAGTACCATTACGATTGCTACGACTTTCTTTTTCATAAGATCAACCTCCCTTTTATTCGGAAGAATCTGTTATTGTAAAATATTTTCTTCTACAGTAACAGATTCTTCCTCTCACAATTATTTTGTCTGCAATTTACTCATTGTTCCCTGAAAAATAGATACATTTACATCCACATAATATTTATATGGATCTCTGACACTGTCTGCCTGTGTATCATTCTTCATATCATTGACATAATATTTTGAAAAACTTACAGAACTAAAATACCTTTCCCTAAAGAAATACGGATTATCCTCGTATGCCACGGCTGGACTACAATCTTTATATGTCTTTGATCCCACCCCACAAGTAACTGTGACAGTGGCCGGTAAAAAATCCTTTAATCGAATAAATGGTATCCCACCATATTTTTTTATTGCAGCTCCCAGCATCGCTGTTTTGCCTTTATTATTTCCACTGCCGGCAACATTTGCATAACTTATCTTACTGTCACTGGAAAGCACGCCCATTACATCATTTTGATATCCTTCTGTTATTTTGTCTGATGAAGAAAACACCATGCTCCACGGAACTATGGCACGATGTGCCTGTATATCCTGCACAAGATGTAACATAACCCCCAGGACCATATAGCCTTGACCGGTTGTAGAAGTTACATTAACACCAGTTCCTTTATAATGACTTGTTAACCGACCATACAAAGTTTTCATATCCACAATGATTCTTCGTTTCATCTCTAAAGTGATAGGAACTGAATAATATTTAGCCCCCTTATAATTGGTTGCCGTCATATCCAATGGAGAATTTCGTACCAGCCTTCTTCTTGCCAGTTCATACAGGAAACTCAAATGCTGAACAACCGGTATGATTCCATACTCTGATTTGCCATGATATGGAGAATAACTAGGGTTAACTTGACTATATTTTCCCTTACTATAAACAATCTCACCGTTCGCATCCCGTTCCGCATTACCTTCTCCACTGTCAGTGAGTCGTCTTCCTGATAGTCTTTTACCTCATCCTTAGACAATTCCACGGCTGCGGATTGAACTTTGTTCAGATATTTTTCATCCTGCTCTTTGTGATTTACTACCCTTTTGTTCTCCTTGTTCCACTCCTTGCTACCATTCTTTTTTTCATGTGTTGCCCTCCTAATTCATTATACTATAGTGATTGCAAATATATGGATACTGGGATTGATAGGAAGCAGGATTTCCGACACTTCTCCCGCCGGCATATCATATTCCTGCTGATACAGATACAACACCTCCTTCATCTCCTGCCAATCTCCATTTTCCTTCACTACACCATGCCCCTGCCAGGCAACGCCCTCCCCACATTGCGGCGGGTTGATATAATCCGTAAACGCTATGGTGATCTCACCTGCTGCCTTTCCCTGATCCTGCAGCCGCAGGATGTCACTGGAATTACCAAACTCCGCAGAGCCGATGAGACTTATTTTGCTATACCTGCCCCGTGGTATGCACACGCACTGTCCGTCACAGGCAATGTTATCCACAATGTCCTCACCCAGCGCGGCCAGACGATACTTATATTTCCCAAGAGACCACTCTCTTTTCTCTCCTTCTGTCACATAACAGGTTCCCACAGATGAAAAATCTGCCTCTTCCTCCAGTCTCTCCCTATGTAAAAATCCACGGTTGTTTCTATACTCTTCCAGCGGCACACACACCATCCGGGCCATTTCCGGCTTCACATGTATCTCTTCCTTCTCCACCTTCTCATCCCATACTTCTTCTATGTGCTCTGCAATCTGTTCCAGTTCATCTACAATTCCACTCAACCTCGCCAGCGTTCTCTCTTTCAGTCTGGCATCCTCCCGGCGGATAAAATACAGTTTGACAATAAGCTTTCTCGCCTGCTTCCATCGCACCGCCAGATTCCACAAAGATTCAGCCACCTCTACCGCTCCTGGTGCCTCATTCCGGCGTCCTGCATAATCCGTCACTACTGCCAGATTCTGGATGCTTTGATTTACCTGCAGCAAAAAGATGATCAATCCACTGATCCACAGATCTTCATCCAGAAAAACATCATAGAACAGATCCGGACACGCCGATGCATCCTGTATAAAATCTCTTAGTCCCCGAAAATATCCATTTCCGGCCAATGCCCCATACATGTTTACCACAGCATCCTGCCGTTCCTGTCTGGTGATCGGCTCCGGCTCATGATATTTTGTAAAAAACACCTCCTGGAGTCCTTTGTAAAACAAAGTCAGCGGGAGTCTCTGATCTTCTTTCTCAAAATAAGGATCACAGCAGATCAGACCATTTTGCTCTACCTTGGTCACAAGCACCATGTGTCCCGGGTTGGCGTCATATTTTCCATATCCGTCATCCCACGGACACCAATAAGGATTGATCTGCATCATCACCGGGCGTTCCTGTGTAAGTTCCTTTTCTATTTTCCGCAGAACCCCTTTCCCCGAGAAAAAATTCTTTTTCACGATCTCCAGCCCATGATATTTTTTAAGATTTTCCAAACGATCCAGCAGGTGAATCTGATATTGTCCTGCAAAATTCGTAAAACCGGACCGCCACCTCATGGCAAATCCTCCTGCATAAGACATTTCATATCCACAGTGATAATACTCTGCCACGGTTGCAATGCAGTCGTCCAGACACATAAGCCCCGTTTCTCTTTCAATTCGTTTCACCTTACATATAGACAGTTTCATCCTCTTTCACCCTTTCCCCGATTCTTCTGTAATCAATCTTGCCACTTTCCTTGTGTGGCAGTTCCCTCCAGTGTAAAATTTTTGCCAGACTGCGGTCTCCTGCCGCCTGCTCAATCCTCTGTCGCCATTTCTCATCCTGCTCCTTGATCCTGGTGACATCTGTGACTACATACACTTTCTCATCATCTGAGATAACTGCGATCTCGCCGGCCCCTTCATGTGTCAGCATCTGTTCCAGATCATCCAGATTGACCCGCTTGCCATATACTTTGGCAAAACGGCTTTTTCGTCCTATCAGATACAGATATCCTTCCTCATCCAGATACCCGATATCACCGGTTGCCAGTACCTGATGCCGTCTGTCTCCCTGAGTCAGATCAGCCCGGCATGCAGCATATCCCATACTTATGTGAGAACCTTTTGCCACCACTTCCCCGGCTTCTCCTGCCTCTGTGATGACTGCTCCCTCAGGACTTCTTAAAAATATCTGTGTCCCCGGAATGGCGATCCCCACACTTCCTGTTTTCTCCAGACACCGCTCCGGCGGCAGATAACTGATCCGGGCCGTGGCCTCTGTCTGTCCGTACATAATATAAAATTCTTTGCCGTATTCCCTGGCGATCTGTCCCCAGTACTCCTGCAGACTCTTGGACAGCCTTCCCCCCGCCTGGGTCATGATCCGGAGTTTTTTGTAGCGTTCCGGATGCAGATTCATCTTCTTCATGCAGGTATATGTATAAGGAACTCCCGGCAGAAAAGTAATCCCCCGGTCTCTCATCTGCCGCCAGAAGGAGGCCTGCATCACATGATCCGCCGTAAGACAAACCCTGCCTCCCACATACAATAACGTGTTTACCACTGACAATCCATATGTATAACTAAGCGGTAATACAGTAATCCCGCAGTCTTCACCGGTCAGATGCATATACTCACAGATAGACTTCGTATTGCTCTGAATATTTTCATAACTGATCTGAACCATCTTCGGATTGCCGGTGGAGCCGGAAGTAGGCAAAAGCAACGCCAAGTCCCGGCAGACAGGCATTTCATTCTTCTCTATGCGCTCGTAAAGTACATATCCCTCGTTCTCTGCCTGCCGTCTGTAAAGCCCCCGGTTCCAAAATTCACGATGCTCTTTTTCTCCCGCCAGCGGCATCCAGATCACATCCGGTTCATAATGCTCCCATAGATTCTCCTGACCCCAGTACGGCGTCTGTGCCGACAAAACCATTACCGGATGATGATTTTGGATACAGGATATATATGCCACCAGTGCCGGGAGTTCATTGGTCATCATGACACATACCAGGCAGTGTGAATCCACTTTCTGTGCAAACGCCTGCTGCATCCTGTCCAGCTGGCCATATGTATAACTTTGCTCCCTCACATACAACGCTGTATGATCTGTCCATTTGTTCAAATTCCACATCGTTCTCACCCCCTGTCTCCGTCAACGGCCATATCTCTGTAAAAAATTATCCATCTTCGTATCAAAATCCACCCACGATACCGAATTCTGTGTCAGGTCCGTCAGTATCTGCATTTCGTACGAATAGGTAACCTTGTCTATTTTCTTTTTCAGTCTTTTCGGCACCTTCAATCCTGAAAGTTTTAATCCTCTCGTAATATCCTCTCTCGTAATATATCCCTGATTGGCACGGCTGAATTTCCATGGCAGCGCATCAAACACATAAGAAAGTTCATTCTTCATATAGTTCTCTTCCCATATAGGCATGAGTCCATTTGCCAATTCACCATCCATCAATGGCCTGTCGATGGTATCCAGTTCCTCACAATATTCATAAGCGGTTTCTTTTACACTGTATATCCTGGACGCCCCTGATATTTTGTTCAGATGGCGACACCCCTTAAAAGCATATTCCTCCACGGAAAATACTCCTCTGGGAAGTTCGATTTCCTCCAGATTGTCCGCCCCGCCAAAAGCCCCTCCTGCAATGAACTTTACGCCGTCCTTTACTTTATAATATTTGTCTGGCTTTCCCGCCGGATACGCCAGCAGGACAAGACCATCCTTTGTATACAGAACACCATCTTCACTTTTTAAAAACGGATTGTTCATCGACACTTCAATGCTTTCCAGTCTGGATGCTTCACCAAACGCTGCGCCTCCTATCCACCTTACGCTCTCAGGCAGTGCCACAGATGTTATCTTCTGACAGCCATAAAAGGCACAATCATAAATATCTTTGGTTCCCTGTGGGACCTCAATTCTTCCTTCGGTCGGGATCGGGCAGGCAAATACCCCCTTGCTCTTGCCCTTATACATCACAAGTCCTCCGTCTGTATACACCTTGCTTGCGCTCTCCAGCGAAACGCCCTTTTTCCCCAGAGAGACTTTCGTCACCTGGGGTGCACCTACAAACCACGAATTATAACGGGGAGTTATGTATGCAAATGTCTCCCCTTCTCCCACAACACGGGCATCTACTACTCGTTCATAGTCCTGCAGTTCAACTCCATCCGCTATGGCTAACTTTGTAGCTGTCTCTGAACTGACAAACGGGAGATATCCACTTTTATCCATATGAATGGTGTCTTCTTTGGCGTTACCTCCCTGCTTCGGTACGGAGGTGACGATGGGCTCCGGTGTGATCTGCTTTACTTCCTTTTGACCGTCTTCCCCACTGCACCCTGTTAATGCCAGCAGCATCACGGTGCATAATCCGCAGAAAACTTTCTTTGTCATACTATATATCCCCCCTTAGCTGTCTTACTTTTCGTACTTTGCATACTTAGCTGTCAATTCGTCACATTCACGGTTCAAATCTTTGCTTAATTGTGAATAATCCCAGTCACCGTTTTTGTAAGCCTTGTACTTTTTGTAAAGTGCCTTCATTTCTTTTACTTTATTTTTCTCCCATTCCTTGCTGGATTTGTCCAAATCCCGCTCCAGGATCTGCCGACAGTCATTTAAGGCAAATAGTCTGTTTGCAAAATAACCCTGATAATCATAAGTTCCTGTCTCTACTTCCAGCTTTGCCTTATCCTTCAAGCTCTTCTTCAGTTCGCTTTCAGCCTCCCGGTATTCCTTATCTGTTTTGGCCTCCTGCATATTCTTTTCCTGCACTTTGATCTTTTCTTTGTCCTCTGCGATCCGCTCCAGTTTCTGCTGTTTGCTGTCCTGGCTGCTTATTGCATTGCCAAGAACGATACTTCCTGACAAAAGAATAGTCATTCCTAATGCGCCTACAAATACTCCGATTGCTTTTTTCATAATATCCTCCTTTATATTTTGCAGTTCTTTGTTATTTTATACTATACATAACGATGGCTATAGTAAGATTTTGCGAGTAGTAGTGCAATAAGTTACTCCAGATACTCATAGTTCATCCTTTCATATGTAATTCCTTCTGAGTCTACATCCGTTTCTCCTCTAATAAACTCGTCTGGTGCTCCGGCATCATTTTCGTCATCATTTTCATATTCTCCGTCCAATTTATCCATCTGGCCACAGGTCAATTTTTTTATCTTCCACACATTTTTTGCCTTTTCGATCGCCTTTGAATTTCTTGGTGCTATAATTTTTCCTGTTGAAATAATCCAGTTCTTATTTTTATCATGTCGTTTTTTTAAGTAATAACTTTTTGATCCCGGTTTTAATTCCGTTTTTTTCCCCAGGAAAATCAGTTCACCCGGTGATTTTTTGTAGTTGTTTGCATAAAAGTTATCACAATAAACGACCTTCTTCGTAGATGCCGGGAAGACAAGTTTCTTTAATTTGGAGCATCCAACCAAAGCACGATTATCAATACAGATTAATTTTTGATTCTCCGGGAATCGTATTTCCTTCAGCTTTTTACATCTGTTAAATGTTGGGAACAGCCTCTCATCGTAGTCCAGAGAAACCTCGCCATTTTCAACAGCATCGTTATAATCCGGCCAGTCAAACGTCTCTATCTGCGTCCTATCAAACGCTTCTTCCGCAATATATCCTTTATACCCTTTCCGAAATTGAATTTTCCGAAGTGTTGAACCACTAAAAGCACCTCTGCCAATACTTATTTCCTTTGATTTTACAGTTACTTCCTTAATATGTGTGCCCATGAATGCAATCTCTCCTATTTCCTCCAAGGTAGATGGGAGAGTCACCTTATTAAAATAGCATTCAAAAAAAGCATTCCCACATATTGTTTCTATTCCTTCTGCCAGGACCAGATTTTTCCGTTTGTCTTTCTTATCTGCTTCCCAATACTCTGTTGGCCCCCTTGCTATCATTCCATGAATGGTCGGATTAAAGGAAAAGTCCACATCACTCGAATCATCACTTACCCCCACTCGAGTCACTTTTTTACCATCTATCTTTGATGGAATATACAATGTATCTTCGTCCGTCCCCGCTGCCAATACAACCAAACTGCCATCATATTCCGCATAATATATATACTTATATCTATGTCCTTGTATAGTTACATTCCTCTTTTCTACCGCATGGGTTGCTGCTCCTGGCACAGCAGTTGGTTCTACCCAGGATGACAGCCGTTGCGTCGGTGTAGGACTTGGCGTAGATGTGGGTGTCGGTGTGGGTTCACTTTCCACTTGACTGCTGCATCCAACACATAAAATCATGCATAGCGCAAAAATCCATTTTACTCTCTCCATGTTATCACTCCTCGTATAATAAGTTGACAATACTTTCTGCTTCCTACTCACCGTATGTTTCTAAAAATGCATCTACTTGTTTTCCAAATTTCTGCAAATCTTTCTTTTCCATTACCATCAGTGCCATAGAATACAGAACTTGCATTTCGTATTGATATGAAATGTTATCAATCTTTTTCTCCAGTCCTGCCGGCACTTTTCCTGTCTCTTTCAATGCATCTACGATGTCTTTGGTACTAATGTTTCCATACTTGTCTTTGCTAAACTTCCATGAATAACTACTGTAGAGATAAGAAAGGGTTCCTTTCAGGTAGTCTGCTTCCCATCGTGAATCACTTATCTGTGTATCCTCACCGGATTCCTCTGTTTTTAACTGTTTGGACCCATCCAGTGCATCACAGTATGCATATGCATTTTTCTTTACCCGGTACACCTTTGATGCACCACCGAAAGACTTCAGACTGGTGCAGCCTTTAAATGCATAATCTTCAATGGAAAACAGTCCCTTAGAAAGTTCTATCTTCTCAAGATTGACCGCTCCCGCAAACGCTCCTCTGGCGATATACTTAACCTTTGCGTCAACTTTGTAGGTTTTATCTGTTTTTCCCGCCGGATATGCCAGCAGTACGCGGCCATCCTTTGTATACAGAACACCATCTACGCTTTTCAAAAATGGATTGTCCGATGCTACTTCTATTTTTTCCAGTTTTTTATTCTCTCCGAATGCTGCATCCCCAATCCATCGCACACTCTTCGGCAGTGTCACAGATGTTATCTGGTCACAGCCATAAAAGGCACAATCATAGATGTCTTTGATTCCCTGAGGGATCTTTACCTTTCCCTCTGTGGCAGGAACACAGGCATACACTCCCTTTGCCTCTCCTTTGTAAAGCAGAAGTCCATTCTCTACATACGCTTTACTTTTTTTACCAACGGTAACATCCGCCTTTTCCAGAGAAATGCTCTTAACCTTAGGGCTGCCGGCAAACCAGGAATTATACTGCGGCTGGACAAAGGAACCGCACTCATCTTTTGTGCTGGTCGGCTCATAATCCTTCAACTCAACCCCATCTGCTATAACCATTTCGGTGGCATTATCCGCCTTTACATCCGGCAGATAACAGCTCTTATCTACATATACCGTAGATCCCTCTACATGATAATCCTCATTTTGCTGTTGGGTAACTGCTGCCACCGTTGGCTCCGGTGTACTCTGCTGTGTCTCCTGACCGGCATTGGTCGAACTGCCACATCCCACCAGCAATAATGCCATCATAGAACATACTCCCCATAACATTTTTCTTCTCATTTCGATTCCTCCTTGTCCATATGTGTTACCCCTCTATTTGGGGCTATATAATACCTAACGATGGGTATACCTGAAACCTTGCAAAATCCCCCAAAAAAATTTCACCAAAAATTTCACCTTTTTTTAATTATTTTCTAACTCCTATTTCACCATTCTACCATTCACATAGATATGCTGGATTTTACTCAAATCTATCTTTTTATCCAGTTTTGTGCCATATTCGTAGGCATACTGTGAATCTTCATCCTTCACCTCATATGCGGACTTTGCATTATCTGTCAACCGGAAAACGGTTTCTTTCTTTTGCCCCCGCTCCTGAACTTCAACAATATACTTTTCTGGCTTACTCTGACTTAAGATGCGGATTCGCTCTGATGACATTCCAGTTTTGGCACCGGCACCATTGAATGTAACCCCTTCTTCCGTATCTTTTAAACAAATCATCATTTGAGGATCAAATCTTTTCCCGTCCTCTCTCGGTTCTGCCGTTTTAATACCGATCTGTCCTTCGTCTGGCACTTCTCCTGCCAGATAAAACCTGGTTGTTATCAGCAATTTCCCATCCGACATTTTCCCTTTGCTTTCAATGTTTCCGACTCCGTTGAGAACAAGACACATACAACCATCTTTTCCAAAACTTTTAACAACACCACTTAACATATTAGGTGTTTCCATTTCCCCGGAATCTTTTGAAACTTCAAAGAATAACTCTCCGCTTTGTGTACTGGAACAGTAATCGTATTTTTTCAGTTTGATCGTGTACTTTTTATATCGGAATTCTGCTCCCTGCTCTGTCGCCTGTATGCTTGTCCCTGTAGCTGTGGCTGGCGTTGATGCTGCCTGCTGCGTAACGGCTGCATTCGTCCCCGTATTTTCTACACTAGATGGGGTTTTTGCAAAATTCACTCCCACTATAATGCCTGCCGCTGCCACTCCCGCAACTAATACACTCAGTCCAATCTTCCCTTTTCCATTCATTCTGTCTTCCCCCGTTTTTATTAGTTTCCACCCTATTTGCTGCTTAGTTGGTTATTTAAAAAACTATAGCCGTGTCCAAAAATTCTCTTAGTGGGCAAACTGAACATCAATGGTATCCTTTGAATTACTGCTAAGCATAGATTTCTCAATATCAAGGAAACTGTATTTTTCATTTGCCAGCACATCATAGGAACTGGAATCCGCTGCCTTTGGCAGAGTACCATGTACTCTGAGCAGATAACGATAGGTCTTGTTCACACCCTTATCCATATAGTGATACAACTCTCCATCAAATGTTATGCTATGCCCCAGACCTGTATCGATTGTCTCCACATTGCCCTTCAGTTTCTTCACGATTTCCACGCGGATTCCTGCAGGATGTCCCATCTTCGTCTCCGAGACAAAATGCTCCCATACTTCCTGATTCTCCATTTCCCGGTCTTCTGTTACCTTGAGTACCGGAAGTATCGTCTG
>HF998340.1:11960-34412 GCA_000433735.1 Clostridium sp. CAG:167 | reverse complement strand
TTTAACGCGAAGCGTTACCCGTCTCCCGGGAAGGAACTTCTTTTATTTCATTTTATTTATCCAAGTTTCAAAGGATTTACTTTGACACCAGGTCCCATTGTAGAAGTGATTGTTACACTCTTCATATAGGTTCCCTTTGCACTTGCTGGTTTTGCTTTAATAATAGCATCCATCAATGTGTTAAAGTTCTCTGTCAACTGCTCCTCAGTAAAGGAAGCTTTTCCTACTGGACAGTGGATAATATTTGCTTTATCAAGACGGTACTCGATCTTACCTGCTTTAATATCATTAACAGCTTTTGTAACATCCATTGTAACAGTACCAGCTTTTGGGTTTGGCATCAAGCCTTTTGGTCCAAGGACACGACCCAGACGACCAACAACACCCATCATGTCAGGTGTAGCTACTACTACATCAAAATCAAACCAGCCTTCATTCTGGATTCTTGGGATCAATTCCTCTGCTCCAACAAAATCAGCACCTGCTGTCTCTGCCTCAGTTGCTTTGTCGCCCTTGGCAAATACGAGAACGCGAACTGTTTTACCTGTTCCGTGAGGAAGTACAACAGCACCACGAACCTGCTGGTCTGCATGACGTCCATCAACACCAAGACGAACATGAGCTTCTACTGTTTCATCAAATTTTGCAACAGCTGTCTTCTTAACAAGAGAAACAGCCTCAGCCACATCGTACTGTGCAGCACGATCGATCATTTTAGCGGCTTCAGTGTATTTTTTACCTCTTTTCATTGTTTAAACCTCCTAGTGGTATTAGCGAACGGGGAACGAATCTACCTGATTCTCATTCTCCCACAACGTCCTAATGACATTAGTTCTTTTCAGCGTATTTTTGACAAGTTATTATTTTAGTCCTCTACTGTGATTCCCATACTTCTTGCTGTTCCAGCGATCATGCTCATAGCAGCCTCAATGCTGGCAGCATTCAAGTCTGGCATTTTTGTCTCAGCAATCTTCTGAAGATCTGCTTTAGAGATAGTAGCAACTTTCTTTCTGTTTGGTTCGCCTGAACCAGACTCAATCTTGCAGGCTTTCTTCAAAAGAACTGCTGCTGGTGGAGTCTTTGTGATGAAGCTGAAGCTTCTGTCTGCATATACTGTAATAACAACAGGAATGATCATTCCTTCCTGTCCTGCAGTCTTAGCATTAAACTCTTTTGTAAACTGAACAATGTTTACTCCATGCTGACCAAGCGCTGGACCAACCGGTGGGGCTGGAGTCGCTTTTCCTGCTGGAATCTGTAATTTAATATATCCTTCGACTTTCTTAGCCATTTTCGTTTCCTCCTAATTCAATTAAAGCTTTTTCAACTCTGAGAAATCAATTTCAACCGGTGTGTCTCTTCCGAACATGTCAATGACGATCACCGCCATCTGTTTTGCCGGATGAACTTCCTGAACAACGCCGTCAGTATCCTGCCATACTCCCTCTGTGACAACAACATGATCGCCAATGGAAAACGGAGCCACTTCGGCTTCTGCCAAAAATCCCATGTTGGCAATCTCTTCGTCTGTCAGCGGAACCGGTTTGGATCCGGGACCGACAAAGCCTGTTACACCACGCGTGTTTCGCACAACATACCAAGTCTGGTCGTTCATTACCATATTGATAAGAACATAGGCCGGGAACACTTTTTTCTGCACCGGCTTCTTCTCACCATTTTTCTCTTCCATCACCGTCTGGAGTGGAATCATAACCTCGTGAATCTGATCCTGAAGGTTGCGGTTTTCAATCGTTTTCTCAATGTCTGCTTTTACCTTATTCTCATATCCTGAATAAGTATGCACTACATACCATTTTGCTTCTTCTGCCATGGCACCCTCCTACGAAACGATGTTGAGTAGCTGCAATCCGTAACGAATCGCCCAGTCAATACCTGCAATGATAACTCCAAGTAAAACTGATACTACTATAACAAGTACAGACTGTTTCGCAAGATCCTCCTTTTTCGGCCATGTGCATCGTTTGAATTCACTTTTGAGATTCTTGAAGAAGCTTCCCTTCGAAGTCTTTTCTGCTTCGTTCATGTGATACACATCCTTTCCGAAACATCACACGGATTACTTAGTCTCTTTGTGTAATGTGTGTTTCTTACAAAATCTACAATACTTCTTTGTTTCCATTCTGTCCGGATGGTTCTTCTTTTCTTTGGTCATGTTGTAGTTACGCTGTTTACATTCTGTACATTCCAAAGTAATTTTAGTACGCATCTTGTTACCTCCGTAATATTCTATTGTCAAAAATTTAGGCATAAAAAAAAGACCTAATTCATCGCTAAAATAGAATAACATACCACTTCTGGTCTGTCAATGCCTATTTGCAATGTTTCAGCCTTTTCTTTTTAACAATATGAATTAAAGAGCATACCGCTGTACATAGACGGTGCGTAGGCACTGCCAATATCACTGCGGTACAAGTGGGCATAACTGTATACTTTCTTTTCCACATATGCCATAGGATTCATACTCATATTATCACATTTATCCGCCAGTTCTGACACAAACGCCTCCGGTACCTGAAGATCTTCCGGATCCGAAACAGAAAGATATCCCTGTTCATCCACCGTAAAACCGGCTTTTTCCAGTTCGTCCCGGTGCTGCTCTGCCAGTGACCGCAACTCGCCCCCCGGTCTGGATGGATTTCCGCAAGCCTCAGCAAACTGGTCACTACGGGACAAAAGACGGTCAAACAACTCTGCCATATCGCCCAGTTTTTCCTCAGTTCCATCATCTGACGACAACGCTTCCTTTGCCGCTTCCCCCAGTTCCATGGACATTTCTTTCACATCCAGCGCATAAGCCTGGGTGTCCCCTGTCAGCCTTACGATTGATAAAGGCTGGGCATTATTCATAGTAACAATACTCTTATATCTGTTTTTTAATTCCCGTCGATTATGTACATTCGTCTTCGGGGAAACCTTAGGCAGATAACCGCCAAGGTATAAATTATATGCACTTATCATACTCATCACGCCTTCCGTGGCTCAATATATTCCTATAGTTACTTTAAGTATATAGTCTAATCCCCTTCTTGACAAGTATTTTCTTATTAAAATGTTTCTGTTTTTTTGCTGCAAGATATAAACCATCCTGCAGCAAATCAATGGGCAAAATTTTCCTTGCTTAAGCCCTTGTCAATCCTTCATAAGAGTCTGTGGATCAATACTTCCCCCATCTTTTTTCACGCAAAAGTTAAGATTATCGCCTTCCAGTGAATAATACTTGGTAGCTTCCGAAATTTCTCCCAGCGTTTTTCCGGCATCCACGATTTCTCCTGTTTTCACCTGGATTTTCTTCAACGGTCCGTAACTTGCGCTGTACCCGTCTCCCAGATCCATCACAATCGTCCGGCCGGTCTCCTCCGAATCCACAATCTGTGTCACCTTGCCTCTGGACGCCGTTTTTACCTGCGTGCCGGCTTTTGCGGCAATCACCAGACTTTCATTCACCCGGTATTCAGCCAGCGTTTTAAAGTACACAACTTTATCTCCGCTGTATTTCATCAGCACTTCACCTTTCACCGGCCACTGAAGTTTCCCTGAAAAATGCAGTTTTTCCGTCACCGGCTTCGCATTGGTCTTCACCGCCTTTTTCGTCGCTTTAGGCGTGGCACTTGGTTTTGCCGTCGGCTGTTTTACCGTCTCCCGGGCCCAGATCGTAGCCGTCGGCGCCGGTGCTTTTGACTCTTCCGACGCAACCGACTGCTTGTCTTCTTCCGGCGATGCCACTTTATAACACACCGCCCCCAGTGCCACGACAGCCAACGCCGCACAGGCTAATGACACATAAAATCCCTTTTCTCTATGAAACATATCTATGCAACCTCCATTTCCATTCTTTTGTATTTATCATGCTCCATTTTCAAGTATCCTATACCAGATAGCAAAATTTTAATATCCTGCCATGCCAGTCTGGCAACTTTGAACAAATTTTGAACGAAATGTAAATCTTTTTTATCATTTTTGTTGACATTTTGCAAATATGATTATATTATATATGTGTAAATTGTCGTGAGATACAAGTTTTAGCTCTTGTTTTTTGTGGATTTTTATCAAAATTGGGGTTGAAAACGGGATGGTAAAGATTTCTGAGTTGAGACTGTATCACAAACTGTTTTGAACAGCCAGAAAGAGAAGGAGGTTAATAATGTTCAAAAAAATGTTTACCCGTTTCAGCAAAGTTGTGGCAGCAGGACTGGTGCTTTCATTCATGTTTTTAGTGCCAGGTGCAGAAGCTTCCCATTGGGGGCTCTCCGGCGGGCTGCAGACCCATGATCCTACCATTGTTCGTGAAAGTGGTAACACATGGTGGTCTGCTTCGACCGGAACCGGTATTGGTATGAAATATTCTACCAACGGAGGAAAAACATGGACCGATGGTCTTCCTATTTTCTCCCGGCCACTTTCCTGGTGGAAAAAGTATGCACCAAACATGACGACCAATGATGTATGGGCACCTGACCTTGAGTACTACCGCGGAAGATATTACTGCTATTATTCCGTTTCTGAGTTCGGAAAAAATAATTCCGCTATCGGACTTGTATCCTGCTCCAGCATTTCCAGAGGTGACTGGCGAGATGACGGCGTAGTGCTGTATTCCAGATACGGATCCAGCAAATTCAATGCCATTGACCCGAACCTTGTGGTGGATGCAAAAGGAAAACCGTGGCTGGTTTACGGATCCTGGTTTGATGGGATCCATGTTGTTCGTCTGAATCAGTCCACTATGAAACCAACTGGAAGTTCCACTAAGATTGCTTACCGGTCTGGTGGTATTGAGGGACCTTGTATCATGTACAACAACGGCTACTATTATTTGTTCACATCCATCGGCAAATGCTGTAATGGTGTAAACAGCACTTACAAGATCATGTATGGCCGCTCAAAAAGCATTACCGGACCTTATGTAGATAAGAACGGCAAAGCTCTCGCAAGCGGCGGCGGATCCATCCTTGACAGCGGCAATGCACGCTGGGTTGGTCCTGGCGGACAGGATGTTTACCGCAATGGTTCCAGAGGATATGTGATCGCTCGTCATGCGTATGACGCATACAACAACGGAACCCCAACACTGTTGATCAGTGACCTGTATTTCAAAAACGGCTGGCCAACGTATTAATTGGCAGTTTTGATTCTTGCCTCGCACAGAAGTTTCCCGTGAAAAGTCTGTGCGGGGTTTTACTTTTACATTTTCAGGAGGCACTTATGAAACAAAGAGTCATTTCTACTATTATTTTATGCATAGCATGCCTGTCAGGGATCGTTTTCTTTTCTCCCAATGTTTCCCGGGCAGCCGATCTCGCGAAAAAGACATTCCAGATCCACAATACATACGACCAGTCCGTCACTTCCCTGACTTGTTATGAGGACAAAGAGGGAAATGTACTCCTTCCTTTGACCGACATCCTTACACCAGCCGGATTCACCGTGGAAGAATGTCCCCGCTGCGGAAAGGATGAAGTGTATTCCAAAGAAAATGAAAACAATAACGGTCTGGGACATTATTTCGTAAACTGGTACCAGAAACTGTTAAGTTACAGTGTTTCAGACAAAACCCTTTCACTTTCTGCCACTAACGAAAAAGTAGACGGCAAAACATACTGCCCCAAAGATGCTTTCGAGTACATGGGGGTATCTGTTACCATTGACACCAAAGCTCTTACCGTTACAGTATCAGACAAAAAGATCCGGGGGATCTATTTTTACTCTTCTACCTGTGATTCTTGTGAAAAAATTGACAAATTTCTGGACACCATAGACGAAAAATACCCGGACTGCCGCATTTCCCGCTATGACATCTACGATACGGCTAATTATGATCTGCTGCAGGAATACGGCAAAGTGTATCAAGTTCCTGACGAAAAAAAGGGATTCACTCCCAGCTTATATATATCCGACAAAGTGCTGATCGGCGCTGAGATCCAGGCCGAACTGGAACAGGCTGTCCGGGACTACGAAAAGGGTCCTGCCACCAAAATTCTTCTGGCTGACGAGACCACCCAGACCACAACACCGGTCAGCGGAAGTAAAGCTGCACAGATTTTTTCCGCTTTGGGTGCCGGTCTTATCAACGGCCTGAACCCTTGCAGTTTATCTATCTTTTTATTTTTACTGTCCCTTTTGCTGGTAGATCAGAAATATATGCTTCGCAGCGGCTTCGGTTTCATTCTGGGAAAAGCCCTCATGTTTTTCCTTCTCGGAACCCTTTTATACAATGTGATCCGCTCCGTCAATACCAAACAGATCGCTGCCTGGCTGAATGTATTTATGATTGTTTTCGCCCTTCTTTTCGCCGCGTTAAACTTATGGGATTTTTTCACGGCAAAAAAAGAAAATTTTGGCAGCATGAAACTGCAGCTCCCCAAAGCGCTACGCAAGAAAAACGAAGGTCTTCTCAAGTGGGCCGCCGGCTACCGCACTGCCAGATTAAGCGGACTTCTGCTATTTTTCATTGGCATGATCGTGGCCACCGGAGAATTTTTATGCACCGGCCAGATCTACTTATCCTCCGTGGTGATCCTGGTTCAAAAAGGAAGTGCCGGCTTATTCCCGGTTTTATTGCTTCTCTTATACAGCATCGCTTTCGTGATCCCGCTGATTGTTTTAATGCTTGTACTTTATATCAGCAAAAAATATTTTGAGGCCTCTGAATTTATACTTGACAAAATACCTCTGATCAAACTCATCAGTTCTCTTTTGTTTGTGGCCATGGCTGTTTACCTTATCCTCAGCTAATAGTGCCGTCATGCAGGCGCGAGAGGACAAATACATTTTATAGAAGGGAAAGAACTTATATGAAATGGAAAACAATTTCTCTGACAGACAAAGAGGGGCTGGAACTGTTCTGCGGCCCCTTCAACGAACTTCCCATTCAGGAAGATTTTATCCTAAAAAAAAGCATGGAACTGTTTCACGAACCAGAACCATGCATTATTTACCGCACCCAGATCACCCGCAAATTTTATCTGGAATTATTAGAAAAATTTCCGGGCAAGCCCAAGAGTGGAATGATCCTTTCTCTCTCGGACTGCCCGGAACTCACTTCTCATATTGATCTGTCTGCCGCAGGCGGCAGTATCCGTATCCTGTAATACTTACAGGACCACTTTCTCCAGATGCCAGATTTCTTTGGCATACTCTTCAATGGTACGGTCGGATGAGAACTTGCCGCATTTAGCAGTCTGAAGCATTGCTTTCTTAGCCCATCCATCCTCATCTTTATAAGCTTCTTCTACTCGTTTCTGTGCTTCTGCATAAGAACGGAAGTCTTTCAGTATGAAATACTGATCGGCTCTTTCTCCACCATTGCTCTCCAGCAATGAGTTGTAGATCTCACGGAACAATTCCGGATTTTCCCTGGAGTAAGTTCCATCTACCAGCTGTGTCAGCACGGCACGAATATCTGAATCCATGTTGTAGATCTCTTTTGGATCATACTGTCCATTGTGTTCAAAGTCGATGACTTCCTGAGAAGAAAGACCAAAAATAAAGGCATTTTCCTCCCCTACTTCTTCCACAATCTCTACATTGGCTCCATCCATGGTTCCCAAAGTCGGTGCACCATTCAGCATAAATTTCATGTTTCCGGTCCCGGAAGCCTCTTTGCTGGCGGTAGAAATCTGCTCCGATACATCCGCTGCCGCAAAAATTATTTCCGCATTGGATACACGGTAGTTTTCAATAAATACAACTTTGATCTTGCCCTGGATAGATGAATCGTTGTTGATCACATCCCCTACACTGTTGATCAGCTTGATGATTGCTTTGGCACGGCGGTATCCTGCGGAAGCCTTGGCTCCGAAAATGAATGTACGAGGATACATATCCATATCCGGATTTTTCTTCAACTGGTCATACAGATACATGATATGCAGAATATTCAAAAGCTGTCTCTTGTACTCATGAAGTCTCTTAACCTGTACGTCGAAGATAGAACGAGGATCTACTTCGATGCCATTGTGCTCTTTAATATATTTTGCCAGGCGTACCTTATTCTGGTATTTAATGTTCATAAATTCCTGCTGACATTTTTTGTCATCTACATAGACAGACAATTTATCAATCTGGGAAAGGTCTGTAATCCAGTCATCCCCGATCTTATCTGTAACCCAGGCTGCCAGTTTTGGATTTCCATGAAGCAGGAATCTTCTCTGGGTGATGCCGTTTGTTTTGTTGTTGAACTTCTCCGGCATCATCTCGTAGAAATCTTTTAATTCCTGATTTTTCAAAATCTCTGTGTGAAGTCTTGCCACACCATTTACGGAAAATCCTGCTACGATAGCAAGGTTTGCCATTTTGACCTGTCCGTCAAAAATGATAGCCATGCTCTTAACTTTATCAAAATTACCAGGATATTTTGCCTGAATCTCGTTCTGGAAACGACGGTTGATCTCCTCTGTGATCTGATAGATTCTAGGCAGAAGACGGGAGAACAACTCTAACGGCCATTTTTCCAGTGCTTCCGCCATGATGGTATGGTTTGTATAAGCACAGGTACGGCTTGTGATGTTCCATGCATCTTCCCATTCCAGATTGTACTCATCCAGAAGGATACGCATCAGTTCCGGAACGGTTACCGTCGGATGAGTATCATTTAACTGGAAGCATACTTTCTCCGGCAGTCCGTGGATATCATCATGATTCTCCATATATTTCATAACGGCTCTCTGCACGCTGGCAGAAACAAAGAAATACTGCTGTTTCAGACGAAGTTCCTTACCTGCCATATGGTTGTCATTCGGATACAGCACTTCACAGATAGTATGAGCCAGATTCTGCTGTTCCACAGCCTTCTGATAATCTCCTTTGTCAAAAGAATCCAGATTGAATGTATCCATTGCCTCTGCATCCCAGATACGGAGCGTATTGACGATCTTGTTGCCATAGCCCACAACCGGCAGATCATATGGAACTGCCATGACAGACTGATAACCTTCCTGGACAAAACGGTCTCTTCCCTCTTTGTCCTTGCGGATAGCCACATAACCGCCGAAACGGACCTCTACTGCGTATTCCGGACGCTTCATCTCAAATGGATTGCCATCTTTGAGCCAGTCATCCGGTGCCTCAATCTGGAATCCATTTTCGATCTTCTGTTTGAACATACCGTATTTATAACGGATTCCGCAGCCATATGCCGGATAACCAAGGGTTGAAAGAGAATCTAAGAAGCAGGCAGCCAGTCGTCCCAGACCGCCGTTTCCAAGAGCCGCATCCGGCTCCTGGTCTTCCAGTTCATCCAAGTTCACACCCATCTCATCCAGTACTTCCCGTACCATTTTATCTTCTTTGAGATTGATGATCATATTGCCCATGGCACGGCCCATGAGAAATTCCATGGAAAGATAATAAACTGTCTTAACATCTTTTTTCTCATATGCTTTGTGTGTCGCCATCCAGTCATCCACTACAATGTCTTTTACCGCATAGGCAACTGCCTGAAACATCTGCTGAGGATTCGCTTCCTCTACCGACTTACGAAACAACAGTTTCATGTAGTTTTCGATGTTGGTCTTTAATTCTTTTTTTCTTTCTTTTTCCGTCAAAAAAGTCATACTTGCCTCCCTTTCAAAAACAAATTACTGATTTACTTTACTTACACCCAGTGTTACTTCCTCACCGTTGATCTTCCATGAGGCTGTGTGACCGTCCATGCGGTCCAGACAGATTTCATCTGCCAGCACTTCCTCTTTGATCTGATCTGCATTTTTCTCGATGATATCACGAATGGTGTCATTCCCCTGTTGATAAACGCAAATATGATCCATTACCTGGAAATCTGCTTCTTTTCTCATTGTCTGGATCTTGCTGATGACCTCTCTGACAAATCCTTCCTCAATGAGTTCCGGTGTCAGGTTGGTATCCAGCACAACCGTAATACCACGGTCAGTCTCACTCATGTAGCCTTCTAACTGTGCTGTCTCAATAAGAAGATCCTCTTTTTCCAGTGACTCTTCTGTGCCATCTACTACCACTTTCAGTGTTCCCGTGGTATTTAATTCTTCCATTGCTTTGTTGCCATCCAGTGACGCCAGTACTTCTTTCAGTGCATTGATCCTGGCACCAAAACGGCGTCCCAGCGTACGAAGCTGTGGTTTGAAACTGTAAGAACTAAAGTCTTTTACATCCTGTGTAAATACAACTTCTTTTACATTCAACTCATCGGCGATGATCTCCTGATAATATGCCGGCAGTTCTTCACCTTCTGCCTTTACATACATCTTGCCGATCGGCTGGCGGTTTTTGATATTCGCATTGTTTCGGCAGGCACGGCCCAGAACAACAATCTGAAGAAGTTCATCCATCTTCGCCTCTAAGTCTGCATCGATCCACTGCTCATTCACAGCCGGGAAGTCACAAAGATGAATACTTTCCGGTGCGGATTTGTCCAAACCACATACCAGGTTCTGATAGATGCTCTCTGTCATAAATGGTATCATAGGAGCCGCCGCTTTGCAAATAGTAACTAAGGCTGTATATAAAGTCATGTACGCATTGATCTTGTCCTGCTCCATTCCTTTTGCCCAGAAACGGTCGCGGCAGCGGCGCACATACCAGTTACTCATATCATCTACAAACTGCTGCAGGGCTTTGGCAGTCTCCGGAATCCGATAATTTTCCAGATTTTCATCCACTGCTTTTACGGTGGAATTCAGTTTGGACAGCAGCCATTTGTCCATAACAGACAGTTTATCATAGTCCAGTGTGTACTTGGTTGCATCAAACTGGTCAATCTCTGCATACAGCACATAAAAAGCATAGGTATTCCAGAGAGTTCCCATGAATTTACGCTGTCCTTCTACAACAGCTTTGCCATGGAAACGGTTTGGCAGCCATGGTGCACTGTTTACATAGAAATACCAGCGGATGGCATCGGCACCGTAAGTCTTAAGAGCCTCAAACGGATCTACGGCATTTCCCTTGGATTTACTCATTTTCTGTCCGTTTTCATCCTGTACATGTCCCAGAACGATTACATTCTCATATGGTGCTTTATTAAACAAAAGGGTAGACTCTGCCATCAAAGAGTGGAACCATCCACGAGTCTGGTCTACTGCCTCTGAAATAAACTGTGCCGGGAAGCGGCTCTCAAATACTTCTTTATTTTCAAATGGATAGTGATACTGTGCAAACGGCATGGCTCCGGAATCGAACCAGCAGTCCAGAACTTCCGGTACACGCTTCATCACTTTACCACAGTCCGGACAGGTGAGAGTGATTTCATCAATATACGGACGGTGCAGTTCTACCGTCAGTGCTTCCTCTTTGCCGGAACGCTTCTGCAGTTCTTCCCGGCTTCCGATACATTCCTGATGGCCGCAGCACTCACACTCCCAGATATTTAACGGAGTTCCCCAGTAACGGTTACGGGAGATAGCCCAGTCCTGAATGTTCTCCAGCCAGTTTCCGAATCTTCCTTTTCCAATGGATTCAGGGATCCAGTTTACTGTATTGTTGTTGCGGATCAAATCATCTTTTACGGCTGTTTCCTTAATGTACCAGGACTCTCTCGCATAGTAGATCAACGGTGTGTCGCATCGCCAGCAGTGTGGGTACTCATGCTCAAACTTCGGTGCAGCAAACAACTGTCCTCTGGCATCCAGATCTTTCAGCACTTCCGGATCTGCTTTTTTCACAAACAAACCGGCAAACGGTGTCTCCTCTGTCAGTTCACCTTTGCCATTTACAAACTGTACAAACGGAAGATCGTAGTTTCTTCCTACATTGGCATCATCTTCACCAAAGGCAGGTGCAATATGAACAATACCGGTACCATCTGTCATGGTTACATAGGTATCGCATGTTACGAAAAATCCTTTTTTATTCTGTGCATCGGCACACTCTTTGGCGCAGGCATACAATGGCTCATATTCTCTGTGTTCCAGTGCTGTTCCCGGAAAACTGTCAAGGATCTCATAAGCCTTTACGCCTTCCTCTTCGTTTCCTAATTTGCCAAGAACCGTATCCAGCAGTTCCTGTGCCATATAATAAGTATATCCATCTGCTGCCTTTACTTTACAGTAGGTGTCATTTGGGTTTACACAAAGAGCCACATTGGATGGCAGAGTCCAAGGTGTAGTGGTCCATGCCAGGAAATAAGCATCTTCATCTTTTACCTTAAAACGGACAACCGCAGAACGCTCTTTCACGGTTTTGTATCCCTGGGCTACTTCCTGGGCAGAAAGAGGCGTACCGCATCGCGGACAGTATGGAACGATCTTAAATCCTTTGTACAAAAGCCCTTTGTTCCAGATCTCTTTCAGAGCCCACCATTCGGACTCAATAAAATTGTCATCATAAGTTACATATGGATCATCCATATCCGCCCAGAATCCTACGGTATCGGAAAAATCTTCCCACATTCCTTTGTATTTCCACACAGACTCTTTACATTTTTTGATGAATGGCTCCATACCATACTCTTCAATCTGCTCTTTGCCATCCAGGCCTAACAGTTTTTCCACTTCCAGCTCTACCGGCAGTCCGTGAGTGTCCCATCCGGCCTTTCTAGGCACCTTATACCCTTTCATGGTACGGTAACGAGGGATCATATCCTTGATAACACGAGTCAGCACATGGCCGATATGCGGTTTACCATTGGCGGTAGGCGGTCCATCATAGAACATATAGGTCGGACATCCTTCCCTCAGATCAATGCTTTTTTTGAAAATGTCTTTTTCTTTCCAAAGCTCTTCTACTTCTTTTTCCCGATCAACAAAATTCATGCCTGTTGATACTTTCTTATACATTTTGTTTCCTCCTGTCATTTCATACTTCCCCATAAGAGGATCTGCATTTACAATAAAAGGCCTCCATCCAAACTAGGATGAAAGCCTGTTTCTGCTGTCATATTACCACCTGTTCTATGCAAACACATATATCCTTATAACGGGGGATACCGTTGATCCTTACTCAATCTGCTGCCTTTGGGGATCAAGACTCGGGAGTGATCTTCACACCGCTTTACTTACACCAGGTTCACACTATCCCTGACTCACTGTCTGCTTTTCCGGCTGCGCTACTGTCTCCGTCAACGCCGCAATATGGGGTTTTTACTTTATAATTCTATAACGATTCCCCCACAGTGTCAAGTAAGGACGCATTTTTTAGGAAAAATTAATTTTATAGGCAGGCATTTCATTATAATCTTTTCCCGTTCCAAGGCGCCATTTTTTATTTCCTATGGTTCCGTGGCTGTCTCCATCCAGCCGGAAGTTCTCCACAAACTGGTCTGCCCCTTTGGCATCTCCGGTATAATTTGCTATCAGCCGTTTCAGCACCACCTTCTGTTCCTTGGAAAAAGGCTGTGTTCCCACTTTCTCTTCCCTGGCTGTTCCACGGATGGCCAGAGCTTCCACCCGGTTCTCCTGCCGATTCACATATATTTGGATGCCATTGCAATAAGAAGTTTCTCCATTATTGTAGTCTCCGGTGGCGGCATAATATTCATAAAACCCTCCCTGGATCTGGTCAATCAGACTAAAGGCACTGCTTCCACCCTCTCCCACGAGAGTGCTATATGTCTGCGCCGGTGCCACACTGCTGCCCATAATACTTACACTGATATCATAGACTGCCTCATCCTCTGTATCTGTTTCATTCTCCGTGTCTGTCGCATCATAGACGGTAAACAGAAGTCCCCGGCTCCGTACTTCCACCCCCAACCGCTTCACACCTTCTGTTCCGTAAAATCCGGCCTGCTCCAGGGCTTTCGTAAACTGAGTCAGTTTTTCTTTTCCATCTACATATACATCGTCCGTATACTGGTCATCGCTTCCGATCTCTTCTGCTTTCAGTCCATTGTAAGCCACGCTTTTCAGTGAATTGCCCACTTCCTCTTCCTGCCGAATCACGCCCTGCTTCAGGCACTCTTTTTTCACTTCCAGAAATTTGCGGATCCACTGCTGCTGGCTTTCCGATACGCTGCGCCCTACATTACCGGAGATTTTCTGGGCTTTTAACGGTTCGCTTCCGTCATTATAAGAAACACCGGCCTGTTCTATCCCCTTTTGTGCCAGAGAACTGCTGCCACAGCCTGTCAGCAGGGATACTGCCATCAAAGAGGCTGCCACACTTTTTACTATCCTTTTTCTATTCATATCAAATCTCCTTTCAGTCCGCTACCCGGATCCGCAGGATGCCATAGGACACCAGACCGCACACAATGGATGACACCCCCCACAAAACCGCCTGGATCACAACCGCCTGATCCATATACTGGATCATCATATAATAACTGATCAGCGTCATTACCAAAAGTCCAAAGCAGGCACCCATGCCCACTGCCAGAACAATACGGATTCCTCTGCCGGGAACAAGAAATGTCTGTTTCGCCATATCTTTGCGGCAGTAAAAATGTCTCGCCAGCAAATAACTGACAACGCCTGCTGCCAGCAAAACACCGGCTGTCATCCACAGACTATAATACCTGAGATAATACACTTCCGCCATGGACTGTGTATCCATGATCCTGCTGTGGGATGAATCCAGTAACATACCGCCCATAACACTTTCCGCCATGTCTTTCCATTTTGCATAAGACGGGATCTTCACTCCGATACTGGCTACGCCCCACAAAAGAACTTTGGGTGCCAGCAGGATGCCAATGCTCACAAGGCCGGCCAGAACGCCGTTGGCCACAATGGTATGAGCCATGACGCAGACCGTATAGATCACCAGCAGGCAGAGCCAGAACACCAGCAGACTCCGGAGCATATGCCATATAGTTTCATTTCCCAGCAGCTGCCTGTAATAAGGAGACAAAAGATCTCCCATATACACATCTTCAATATGCGCCTGTCGTATCAGTAGCGCTCCCAGGCCAAACATCACACTGACAGCCGTTATGATCATATATCCTACCCCCATTCTCATGGCGAAACGGCTGCTCTGAGTAAAGGGCAGGGACCTAAAGTACTCTTCCTGACTGCGGGAATGTCCATCCCGGAACATAACGGCAGTCAGCACCGGGAACACAACAACAGCCAGATACAGTCCTGCATTGATGGTTTCCACCAGGCTGTCGCTAAACAAAGATCCGGCTGCATAGGTGTTTCCGTAAGTAATACCATCCGTAATACTCATGAAAAAATCCGGCACGCAGTTAGCACCCCTCATGGACACCTGCATCCCCAGATAAAGGACCCCCACCAGTGCCATCAAGCCTCCCAGGATCAATGCCCACCACATCCTGCGGAATTCATATCCAAACAGCGTTTTATACTTGTGCATTCACCTTCACCCCTTTCTGGGCTTTATTCATGTACACAAAACTTTCCTCCAGTCCCACCGGCATTTCCTCTACAACCACCGCTCCGATCTGCTTCATCTGCTGCTCAAAATCCTCTTTTTCTGCCGGCACGACTACCGTATATACAGAGCCCACATTGGAAAGGTGTAAAAGATCCGTCCGCTCATATAACTCCTTCGGTGCCCCCTGGGTAAATACCACCTGATATTTGATGATCTGATTTTTCACACTCTCCAGCTCATCATCAATGTATACTCTTCCGTTTTTGATCACCGTCACATTGTCGCAGATTTTTTCCAGTTCGCTCAGGTGATGGGATGAGATCAGTACCGTCATTTCCCGATTTTCTACGGTAGTGACCAAAAGATCCAGTAGTTCTTTCTTGGCCATGGCATCCAGTCCGGAGGTAGGTTCATCTAACACCATAACTTCCGGGTTTCTGGCCAGATTCAGCATAAAAGCCGTCCTCATCTGCTGGCCTTTGGACAAATGGGAGATCCGGTGGTGCAAAGGCACTTGAAAAATACGGTTTAACGCCTGAAAATCTTCTCTGGAAAATTTTTCAAAAATATTTTCATACATTTTCACCAGCTGCTGCACTTTATAATTAGAAAACATCTGGTTGCTGTCAGCCACATAACCAATCTTTTCTTTTACTTTTACATTTTCATAAACCGGCTCTCCCCCAAGGAGAACTTCCCCTCTATCCGGCGGATAAATACCGGTAACGCATTTGATAATGGTGGTCTTTCCCGAACCGTTGTGACCGATCAGGCCGTGGATCGTTCCTTTTTCCACCTTCATATGAATGTCTTTTACTACTTCTTCCTCATCGGTATAACTTTTATACAATCCATTGATCTCAATCATTTTTTTCACCCTTTCCCGCCAGCAGTTGGTCTACCGCCTCTTCCACCAGCGCTATAATTTCCTCTTTCCCGAGTCCCTGATAAATCAGTTCCATACAATTTTTCTCGATTTCCGTCTTCATTTTCCGGATCACTCCTTCATTTCTTGCCGTGAACGGTATATCTGCCATAAAAGTACCCTTTCCACGGATGGTTTCGATCATGCCGGACTGTTCCATTTCCCGGTAGGCTTTCGCCACCGTTCCCGGCGTCACATCCAGTTCCAGTGCCAGTTTGCGTACCGAAGGAATGGCATCTCCCTTCTTCAAAAAGCCCTGCAAATATAGGTATTTATACTGGCTGATGATCTGTTCATAAAGAGGCTGTGAACTTCTCAGGTCCAAATGTATCATAGATGGATCCTCCCCTTTCTTCTATTGAATCGTTATGTTGTAGCCATAAGCGTACTCATCACTTACTTGAATCGGTTTCTTGGTGTAAGTTTTTCCGCCGATGCTTCCCTTTACCGATGTGGAAGCCTTCAGATCCGCCACAAACTGCTGTGCCTCTTTTTCATTTCCTGTCAGAAAAGCGATCATGTTTTTCATGGTCTCCTTCTGATTTTCGGCAAAAATCGGTGAATCGTTTTTCTTATGGGCCGCCGCTGTGATCTGGATCTGATACGGTTTTCCTTTTTCAAATGCCGCCGTCACAACCTGACACCAGGGCTGCCCGCTCTGAACCTGTGCGCTGGCAAACACCAACACCTCGGAATAGCCTCCCTGCCTGAGAGAACACAGATAAAGACCATCCTTCATGGTTTCATTGATAAAACTTTCATAAGACTGCGGCACCACACTCTGGTAGTAACCGAAATATACATCCAGTTCTTCATCCAGCCGGAAACTCAGCCCCCTGGAAATGACTGACTCTTGTTTCTGACACTTTGTCACCCCGGTAAATCCGGCCTGTTCCAGCCTCTGCAGCAATTCTTTCATGGTCTCCCCGCTGGTACAGGCAATGTCTTCATACACCTGTCCCAACGGATCCTCTTCCTCTCCATCCAGGGCCTTTCCCTGGGCCAGTCTTTCCAGCGGAAGGTAGTCAGGCTTTTCTTCATCATCCCCTGTCCGGGATGCGACCAGACCATCTTTTTTCGCCTGATCCAGCACCCGGCAATAATCATTCAGAGCCTGTTTCAGATTTTGAGGCAGCACGGTTTTTTCTTTCTGCTTTGTTTCTTCCGGCTGTGCTTTCTCCACATCACGACGAAAGATCAAATTCTCATACCGAGGCAGATTTGCACTCCCGGTACTCTCTGACTGACAGCCGCTACACAATGCCAGAACCACTGCCAGTGCCAATAACTTTCTTTTCATCATCGTCCCTCCCTTACTTTTACTTTAAATCCCCGGTTCATAAAATAGGTTCCCACGGCAGTTCCCAGCGGGATCACCACAAACCGGAACAGCCAGTCAACGCTGTTACTGTTGTCCGTCAGACCGTCCGTCACCATATAAACGCTCTGTATCATCATAAAAGACACTCCTACGGCCGCTACAATTCCCCAGCCAAAGGACACAACCCACCTTACCGGTGTACTTCTAAGCAGCGGCATCTTTCTTGCCACATCTCTCTGTCTGTTAAACCAGATCACCAGGTAACAGGCTGCCGTCAAAAGCAGCATACTGGCAAAACAGATCCACACCTGTCCATAGCCGTTTTCCGCCTGTATCACATATCCCTCATCCGTCGTCTGATTAAAACTGCCGCCCCAGAGGATAGTGCTTAAGTTATACCAGAGATCTGAAAATTCCAAGTCATACATCCACCCGGAAGCAGAGGAGAAATTTCTTATAAACAGATCTGCCGCCATCGGTATGGAAGTAGCCATCAACGCAAACAATGCGGATAACATTCCTTTATTCATCACGCACTGGAACATACAGCATACTGCGTAAACCGTCATCGTAATAAGCCAGCCGGACACCAGAGACAGGATCACATTGGCCAGACAGTCGTTGGCGATATACTTTTCATACCCAGGCAGGAGCAGTATGTTCATCTGAAGTTTTAAGATAAACACTTTTCTCAGCCACAGCACCCCCGCCGCAAATGCAAGCCACAAACCGGATAAAACGCCGGCGCCCACCATGCATTTGACTAAGACCCGCTGTCCCCATACCACCGGCATGGTGCACCAGAACTCTACGGTCTTTTTCCGGTGCCAGTCACCAAACAGATACAAGGTAAAGGCAATCACCAAAATGTTCACAACCGGTATATTCATCTCAGAAACCAGTTCCCTGATAAAAGTCGTGGTTGCCCCGTTTCCCAGATCACTATACTGAATATTTAAAATACTGTTGTAAAACGACTCTAAACACGCTCCCACCGAACTACCGGTGGCTTCCGTCAGATTCCTGGCCATCCCTGCCAGTAAAAAGAAAACAAGTGCGGCACCAATGGCTGCCATAGGCCACAGGCGTTTCCACTCGTACTGAAGCAGCACTTTGTCTTTCATAACACCCTCCATTCCGAGATTACTCTCTTTCTTATCTTTGTTTTGTATCAAGTGTATTACTTCATGTGGTACACTTGATACACATACTATACTGCCAGGATCGTGATCTGTCAAGGAATTTTCTAAAAAAAGCAAAAAAAGAAGCCTGACCCTGCATACAGGTCAAGCCTCTCTCTTATTATTATATCATCTTAGCGATGAATGATCTCATGTCTTCCCGGTCCGTTGGATACCATCTTAACCGGTACTTCCAGTTCTTTTTCAATGAACTCAATATACTTGCGGCAGTTCTCTGGAAGTTTATCATATTCTGTAATACCGCGAATATCGCATTTCCAGCCAGGCAGTACTTCATAGACTGGTTTTGCCTTCTTCAGTTTGCTGGTAGTCGGGAAGTCTCTTGTCACTTCTCCATCGATTTCGTATCCAACACATACCGGCAGTTCATCCAGATAACCAAGAACATCCAATACGGTCAATGCCACTTCTGTCGCTCCCTGAACACGACATCCATAACGACTGGCTACGGCATCAAACCATCCCATACGACGAGGACGGCCGGTAGTAGCACCATATTCTCCGCCATCACCACCACGGCGGCGCAGCTCATCTGCCTCATCTCCAAAGATCTCGCTGACAAATTCTCCGGCACCTACCGCACTGGAATATGCCTTAACAACTGTCACAATTCGCTTAATCTCATATGGTGGCAGTCCGGCACCGATAGCTCCATATCCTGCCAGGGTAGAAGAAGAAGTAACCATCGGATAAATTCCATGATCCGGATCCTTCAGGGAACCAAGCTGTCCCTCCAGCAGGATTCTCTTTCCTTCTTTTCTTGCTTCGTACAAATAAGCAGACACATCACATACATATGGCTCAACCATCTGGCGGTACTCTGCCAGTGTTGCCATCACATCATCCACTTTCAACGCTGGTTTATGATACAAATGCTCTAACAATACATTCTTTTTCTCGCAGATACCGACAACTTTTTCACGAAGAAGCTCCTCGTCAAACAATTCAGAAACCTGAATACCGGTCTTTGCATATTTATCGGAATAAAATGGTGCAATACCTGACTTTGTAGACCCAAAGGATTTGCCGCCTAAACGCTCTTCCTCATACTGGTCAAACAAAATGTGGTATGGCATAACGATCTGGGCACGGTCGCTGACTTTGATCTTTGGCATCGGTACGCCACGATCTACGATCCCCTGAATCTCCTTAAACAGATCCGGAATATTAAGGGCTACTCCGTTACCAATAATACTGGTCGTATGATCATAGAAAACGCCAGATGGCAGAATATGAAGTGCAAACTTGCCATAATCATTTACAATGGTATGTCCTGCATTACTTCCACCTTGAAAACGAACAATAATATCGGATTCTTCTCCTAACATGTCCGTAATTTTGCCTTTTCCCTCATCGCCCCAGTTGGCTCCTACAACAGCTGTTACCATAGATCTTCCTCCATTCATCTATAAACTAGTTCCTGCTGCACAATCTTTCCCTGTGCATACAGTGAATATTATACATGATAAATGGGATTTCATCAACTGGAAATTCTATTCTTTTTCCTACAAAATTCTATTCTTTTTCCTTTTTCCACGCCGGCATACTCTGTTCCAACTTCTTTTCATCACCGTCGTATTTTACATAATCATCATGAGAAATCACATAAGAGTACTTTTCCTCCATTTTTACATTGGTGTAATACTGCAGTTTTATCTTGGAGTCTTCGTGACCTTTTATGTTGTAGATGATATGAGAATACTCCGGATCTTCTTTATCCTCACACTTGGTCAGCTGCGATCCTACATCCTCTGCTGTCGCATCTTTGTTTATTTTGTCCTCTAATTTGTTGTCTTTGAAAACTGACTTACCCCAGTCAGATGTCCGGTCCACATATACATAATACTGGCCATTTTCCGCATAGGCAGTCTTGCATGTAGTGGCTTCTTTTGCGCTGCCGCAGGCTGTCAGTCCTCCCACGATCACCGCCATTCCTAATGCTATCATCTTCACCCGTTTCATACAGTACCTTCCTTCCTACTTACGCTGTTTGTGTTATCAAAAATTTATGATTACATTATGCCATTTTTTCTGTTTTTGTCAAATGTTTAGCATTTTTATAGTTTCCGTAATGCGGGAGAAAACTTTCCGGTCCGTGGGTGCTCCCGCATTACTGGAATACAAAAAGACCAGCACCACTTCCTTTTACATAATCCGCTAACGCATCATCAAAAGATCTCAACGGCTTAATTCTTGTGGTTACTATGACACCATTTTGAGGTCTTAACGCATTTCTCTCATAAGATGAAGATTCGATTTCTTTTAGACAAATACCCTTTCCAAGCAACGCATAAAATCTGCGGGCAGCCTCTAACCACGATATCCCATCCTCATTCACAAAGTGATATATTCCACTCATTCCCCCTGCCTTTAGCATTTCAGCCAGCCTTTTAGCCACATCCACAGTATAGGTAAAACAGTTTATTTCATCTTGTATCAAACTGATACACTCCTGTTGGCTGCTTTTCTCAAATATTTTCTGAAAAAAGCTCTTTTTGGCATTTTGGCTTTTCGCTGGCGGTCCAAACAAATTGGATACTCTTATGATAACTCCATCTAACCCTTTTTCATTTTTTCCCAAAATTATCTTTTCTCCTTTATCCTTCGTATACCCATAGTAATTGATCGGAGATGTAATGGATGATTCCGTGTATTCAACATCTCTCCCGGAAAAAACATAGTTTGTGGAGAAATGAATTAGTTTTATGCCTTGGCGGATGCATATTTCAGACAACTCATCCACCAGAGTAACATTTAACATATCTGCCCGTTTTTGATCGGCACCCTCGTTCTCACATGCATCAACATCATTGTAGGCTACTGTATTTATCACTATGTCTGGTTTCATATTGCAAATTTTTTCCCGCAATTCCGGAAAACATGTAACATCTCCCGTTTCACGCGTCCATTCAATAACATCCGTAAACCCGGTTCTCTTCAACTCCTCTGTTACCGGAGTCCCTAAATTGCCCTTTGCACCGAGAACAACAATTCTTTGTTCCTCATTTTTTTTGCACATTAACCTATCCTCCTTACAAACGCGTCCGAATCGATACGAAAAAACGGACTCCCCATTCTAATACTTGTTATGATCATTGCCCCAATTCTTTCATCCTTTCTTCCGGCCAGTCTGTAGAGGTATGAAGGTTCAAAATACTCTGGGCCTCATTTTTTGCGTTGTAATACCACATATATGCCTCTTCCTTGTCTCCTTTTGCCAGAAAGTACTCGCCCAGCTCCCAGCACATCTCCGAGGATCCCTGGGTGAGAAGATCTTTCAGGCACATTTTCAGGATGGTGGCGGCATCGTCCCGGAGTCTGGCGGCACGGCATACAATACACACCGCCTCTTTTACCTCGTCTATGCTTCGGTTCGGATCCAGAGCACTTTCTGTAAAAAAAGGCTCTGCTTCCAGAAAATCCTCTTCATCCCCGGATATATAAAGTTCCATGGCGTACATATGATGAAGCCGCTTGGACAGACGCAGTCCTTCCCGGATCTTTTTCTGGAAAATGAAAAAGTCCCGCTTGCTGTGTTTTTCATGGGGCTTGTGATCAATGACAATGTCTGAGTCGTACACCACCGGATCCAGACGGACCATCTCATGAACCGGCTCGATCCATACAAATTCCCGCAGTCTCTTAAAGAGTTTCGGGCGGTATTCCTCGTCGTAGTTATAAGCCGTGCCATGTTCCAGTTGATTGCCGTATTTCATCTGCACAATATCAATCTCCGG
>HF998340.1:6457-11942 GCA_000433735.1 Clostridium sp. CAG:167 | reverse complement strand
GAAGCACTTCCTTTAACTGCCGGAAACGCTGCCTGTTTTCCTCCGATACAACTTCATCCGCATCCGCTGTATAAATGTATGGCATGGACGCTTTGGAAAAGGCAAAATTTCTGGCTGCCGCAAAGTCATCCACCCAGGCAAAATCATAAATCTGATCCGTATAGCCGGCTGCAATCTCCTTGGTCCGGTCTGTGGAGCCGGTATCTACGATAATAATCTCATCCATCAGCTCCTTGATGCTGTCCAGACATCTGGCCAGCACCGCCTCTTCATTTTTCACGATCATACACAAACTAATCTGTATCATTTTCTTCCTCCAATCCGGCAAAAGCCTGTTACCTGCATCTGAACACTTTTCCTTCCCTGGTACTCGTTGATTCCCGGATAATAAGTAAATGCCACATCCAGATCATTCTCTCGCCCCTGGTACATCCGGTCCAGTTCTCCCTGGCCAAACTCATTTCTCACCAGCTCTTCAAATTCTTCTTTGCCCCGGAACAAAAGGGCATCACAGACGCTGCCCCTCGTATTTTTCACCCGGAGTTTCAGCATATTTTCTTCTTTTCCGATAACCCGTCCGCTAAGAACCTTAAAATGCTGCTCGGCAAAAACAGGCTTGGGATTGCCTGTGCCAAAGGGTTCCATCTGCTCCAGTTCTTCCATAAGCCGCTCTGTCACATAGCCGATGGGCATGGCCGCATCAATCCGCACCTCCGGACAGAAATCTTTCGCCGACAAAGTGCTTTCCTCATTGAGCCGTCTCCTTAATTCATCCAGATTTTCCTTTTTCAAAGTCATGCCTGCCGCCATTTTATGTCCGCCAAAACGCATCATCAGATCTTTACACTTCATCAGTTCCAAAAACATATTATAACTTTCAATGGATCGGCCGGATCCCTTTATCACGCCCGGTTCCGGCTCGGTAAAAACAATGGTTGGATGGTGGCATTTTTCTTTTATCCGTCCGGCAATGATCCCTGCCAGGCTTTCATGGACACCTGTAAGAAGCAAAAGGATCACATCCGGTATGTGCGTCTGTTTTTCCACCATTTCATAGGCCATTATAGCTCCCTCTTCCGTCATGTGCTTCCGCTGCTCGTTGATCTCCTTTAGTTCTTCCGCTTTTTCCAGACACGCTGCCGGATCCGCCTCCTTCAGAAGATCAAACGACTTTTCAACGGTAGAGATCCGCCCGGTGGCATTAAAACACGGTCCGATCACAAAGCCGATATGTCCGGCATTAATGGTTTTATCCTGCAGATCCTGCACTTTTAACAACGCCTGCAGTCCCGGATTTTTCGTGTGTTTCAGCGCCTTCAACCCGTATTTTACAAGGATCCTGTTCTCGTCGATCAGTTCCATCACATCCGCCACCGTGGCAATGGCTGTATATTCCAGCAGAGAAAGGGCTTCCTTCCCTTCTATGCCGGCTGCCTGATACAAGGCACAAACCAGTTTGAACACCACGCCGCAGCCGCAGAGTCCGTGAAAGGGATAAGTCTCCCCCTCCTGCTTGGGATCCAGGATTACATGAGCCGCCGGCAGTTCCTCCTGCACCTCATGATGGTCTGTCACGATCACTGTCATGCCCCGTTCTCTGGCATAGGCCACCGCCTCGCAGGCAGCAATGCCGTTGTCACAGGTTATCAACAAACGACGGCCTTCTTCCCATGCCTCATCCACAATGCGTCGGTTCAGTCCATAGCCTTCCTTTTCCCGGTCCGGCGTATAGATCCTGCTGTCAAGCCCCAGTCTGCCAAGCCCCTGCCACAGCACATAGCCGGAAAAAATCCCGTCACAGTCAAAATCCGTAGCAATGGCCGCCTTCAGCCCTTCCTTTTTCCCCCGGAGGATGCACTCCACCGCCTCTTTCATGTTTTTCATAAGAAAAGGATCATAAAGGTCATGAAGGTCATCCTTCAAAAAATGCTTCATCTCTTCCTTTGTCTTTAATCCCCGGTTGACCATACATTTTACAACCAGGGGAGAAATGCCTAATTGCACTCCCAGGCCACGAAAATCCGCCTGTTTATTTTCCAGTATCCATCGTTCCTTCAACTGTCTTCTTCCTCTCCTGTCTCGATACATCCAGTATAGAGGATTTTGCGTGGTTTTTCCAGTAAAATTGACTTTTCCGTGGAATCTCTTTATAATACTGACATATACGAAATTTAGAAAGGGGCTTACCTATGAAATGGATTCGCTTTACACTGGACACCCATACGGATGCCGTTGACATGTTAAGTTATATGCTGGACGAGATCGGTGTGGAAGGAATTGAGATTGAGGATCATGTACCTTTGTCCGAAGAAGATAAAAAGAAAATGTTTGTGGATATCCTGCCGGATCCGGAGGATAACGACGGCACTGCCAAAGTGCATTTTTATATGGAGCCGGAAAACTGCAACCCGGAAAAGATCATGATGCAGGTGCAGGATATTTTTCAGGAAGTAAAACAGTTTTGCAACATCGGAAAAGGCACCATCAGCCTGTCGGAAACAGAGGACAAGGACTGGATCAACAACTGGAAAACTTTCTTCAAGCCTTTCCGTGCCGCTGACAACATTGTGATCAAGCCAACCTGGGAAACCTACGAAAAAGAAAATGAGGATGACATCCTGATTGAGATCGACCCGGGTATCGCCTTTGGTACCGGTTCCCACGAAACTACGAAACTGTGTATCCAGGCACTGGACAAATATGTAAAAAAAGGTGACTCCGTGCTGGATGTAGGATGCGGAAGCGGAATCCTTTCCATTGCCGCCTTAAAACTGGGCGCAGCTCATGCCACGGCTATTGATATTGACGAAGTGGCCGTGAAAGTAGCCGCAGAAAATATGGAAGTAAATCATCTCCCGCCCAGCCAGTATACTTTGTTTGACGGTGACCTTATTACCAACTCATTCCTGAAAGTAAAAGCCGGCACCGGCCACGACATTGTCGTTGCCAACATTCTGGCAGATGTGATCATTCCTCTTACCGGCGTGATTCGCCCTCACCTGAAAAAAGGCGGTCTCTACATCACTTCCGGTATTATCAATACAAAGGAAGAGGAAGTGAGAGAAGCACTTATCGCCAATGGCTTTGAGATCCTTGGGGTGGAATACATGAAAGAATGGTGCTGCTTTATCGCAAAATAGCATGTTCATGACAATAAAAAACAGACAGGCCTGCCTGTGGGATTACTCCACAAACAGATCTGTCTGTTTTTCTTTGTATACTTTATAATACTTTCGCTAAAAATTCCTGCAGACGAGGATGTTCCGGATGTTCAAAAAACTCTTCCGGTGTTTTTTCTTCCAGAATCTTGCCGCCATCCATAAATACCACTTTGGTACCTACTTCTCTGGCAAATCCCATCTCATGGGTAACTACTACCATGGTCATCTTGGATTCCGCCAGGGATTTCATCAGATCCAGAACTTCTCCAACCATCTCCGGATCCAGCGCACTGGTAGGCTCGTCAAACAAGATCACATCCGGATGCATCGCCATGGAACGGACAATGGCTACACGCTGCTTTTGTCCACCGGACAAAGTAGACGGATACACATCTGCCTTGTCTCTCAGACCAATGCGGTCTAACAGTTCCAACGCCTCCTGCTTTGCTTCCTCTACGATCTGTCTTTTACTCTTTTTCTCAATTTTATCATGGGTACGGACATACACCGGTGCCAGCATGATGTTTTGTAACACGGTTTTGTTATTAAACAGGTTAAAATGCTGGAACACCATACCCATGTGGCGGCGGTGCACATTGATATCTACTTTTGGATCCGCAATATCCACACCATTGAAAATAATCTGGCCGCCGGTAGGATCCTCCATACAGTTCAGGCAACGGAGAAAGGTACTTTTTCCGGAACCGGACGGGCCAATAACAACGACAATCTCTCCTTTTTCGATGTTCATGTCGATTCCATCCAGAACCTTGTTGTCTCCAAAGCTCTTTTGCAAATTAATGACTTCGATCACTCTTCCTCAGTCTCCTTTCTATCAGTTTGATTCCCAGACTGATCAGCATAACGATGGCAATATAGATCACTGCCATAACCAGATACGGAACCATAAACTCATAACTGTTACTTCCAATGTAGTTAAATGCCACATACAGATCAGATGCACCTACGAAGCTGACAACGGAAGTCTCCTTGATCAGGGCAATGAACTCATTTCCCAAAGTCGGGATAATGTTCTTGATGGCCTGTGGGATCACAATCATGCGCATGGTAGTGGCAAAACTCAGACCCATGGCTCTTCCGGCCTCCATCTGGCCGCCATCCACTGACATAATACCGCCTCGCATGATCTCCGAGATATAAGCACCACTGTTCAGTCCAAATACCAGCACTGACACTTCTACACCGGACATCTTGATGCCCAGGATCGGCAGCAGTACATAGTAGCAGACCAGAAGCTGCACTACCATAGGCGTTCCGCGGAACAACCCTACATAGAAACTGCAGATTCCGTTTAACACTCTTGGCAGTCTCTTATACTTCGGCACAACCCGGACGGTGGCAATCAAAATACCCACAATAATACCAATGATCAAACCTGCGATTGCAATGATCAGAGTATTTTTTAATCCTTCTAATACTTTTTCATAGGCCCCCTGCGCGATGAAAACATCCACAAACTGATCCCATTTCAACTGAAAATTACCCATCTTCTCTTATCCATTCTGCTTTTCGCGAAATTCGTCAGGTGATTATCCCTGCACTTTGTTAATTGCTTCTGTAATGCACTTAGCCGGTGCGGAATCAATGACAACATAATCCAGGTTGCCATTTACCAGGTCGTTGACAGCCAGAGATCCGCTCTTGTAACCGGTTGTAGTCACTTTGAAACCATCAAATCCCCAGTCTTTGTCTCCTTCACAGTAGAACTGGCCGGTTGTACCGTTCTGTACACCGATCTTTACACTCTTGTCTTTTGTCTTTAAGATCTTTTCAATGCTTGCTGCATCTTTGCAGTTATCAAACTCTGTATTGTCTGTTTTTACGATGATTCTCTGTGCAGCATCATAGTAGGAATCTGTAAAGTCTACATATTTCTGACGGTCTTTTTTCACAGTCAGACCTGCCATGGCTACATCACATTTCTGCTGTCCTACAGAGAGACATACGGCATCAAAGTCCATGTTCTGGATCACCAGTTCTTTGCCAAGTTTCTCAGCAAATGCTTCTGCGATCTCCATGTCGATACCATAATAATCATCGCCCTTTGTATATTCAAATGGCTCAAATGCTGCGTTTGTTGCTACCACCAGCTGGTCTTTGCCGCTGTCTAACTTGGCAGACTTAACAGCCTTTGGCTGGCCGCCTCCAAAATAGTGGTTACAGATCTCATCAAATTTACCGTTTTCTTTGATCTCTTTGATAAAATCATTGGCAGATTTAAGCAGTTCCGGCTGCTTCTTATCTACACCAAATGCATATTTTTCCTCGGTCAGGTTCACATCAATTACTTTTACAACTCCATT
>HF998340.1:4962-6434 GCA_000433735.1 Clostridium sp. CAG:167 | reverse complement strand
TACGGCACCGCCTGTTGCAGAGCCTGTGCTGCCATTGTCACTGCTTGCTTTGCTGCATCCGCAGATCATTGCTGCAGTCAGAATGAGTGATACACTCATAGCCAAAAACTTTTTCATTTTGTTTTTCCTCCTTATAAGTACCCGGATCTCTCCCTTGTACAAATTTACTTATCCGCAAAATTATATCATGTAACGGTTTTTCTTGCAACTTCCATTTTTCCCTTGAAAACAATCTCTTTGTGCATTACAATAAAAGTACTTAGTTGACTAGACGATACCGAGGAGGAATATTATGGATTACGATGAAAATGTTTTTAAAGCCAAAGCCAACATCAAGGCCCGGCGTATCTGGCTGGTATTTGCTTTGTTGCTTTCTGCCAATTATGGCACAGATGTAAGGAATGGGGGTTATCCCGGTTCACAGTATATTATTTTTCTGATTTTATGCTGGGTTCCTTTTTTTGCTGGAGAAATTCTTTTAAAAGTTGACGGAAAGACTACAGACCGGTATCGTTTTGATCTGTTTATCGGCTATGGTATTTTCTATACCTTTTTGATCTGTACCACAGCTTCTCCGATTGCCTTTACTTACATCCTTCCGGTAGTGAGTATTTTGGTTCTCTATAAAAGCCAGAAGTTTATGATCGGATGTGGTATCGCTAATACCGCCCGCGTTATCGTCAGCATCATCTACCGCGCCGGTGTCCTTGGATTTACCAGCGCCGCAGATGTTAAAAACTATCAGTTGCAGGTTTCCTGTATCATCTTGTGTTATATCGGCTATGTTATGTCCATCCGCCATCTGGTAGAGTCAGACGGTGCCCTGACAGACAAGATCCGTGCCGACTTGCAGCGAGTGATCACCACCGTGGAACAGGTAAAAGTAGCCAGCAACACCATTATGAACGGTATTACCGTTGTCCGTGAACTGGCTTCGGAAAACAAACATGGTTCCGATGTAGTGGTAAAACGAATGACACAGCTTACAGGCAATAACGAAGAACTGCAGAACCACACCACTTCTTCCCAGCAGATGACAACAGGCATCCGTTCCCAGGTAGAAAATGTAGCTTCCATGATTAATGAAATGGTAAACCTGACCGCCGAGTCCGGCAAACACGCTCAGGCCAGTTCCTCCGATCTGCACAGCCTGGCCAAGACGGCCGCTACCATGTCAGAACTTTCCTCTGAGGTAGAAAGCATCCTCAACAAATTTAAAGAGGAATTTGAAATGGTAAAAGAACAGACCAGTACCATTGACAGTATTTCCAACCAGACCAATCTCCTTGCCCTGAACGCTTCTATCGAGGCAGCCAGAGCCGGTGATGCAGGTAAAGGATTTGCCGTTGTAGCCGAGCAGATCCGTACACTGAGTACAGAGACCCGCGCTTCTTCCGGTCAGATTGGTGATGCACTGGCCCGTCTGGATGAGATTTCAGGCAAGATGACATCTTCTATCGAAGAAACTCTTT
>HF998340.1:0-4916 GCA_000433735.1 Clostridium sp. CAG:167 | reverse complement strand
AAAAGATCACTCAAACCGGCGGCAATGTGGACAAAATCACCGCAGATTCGTCTCTTCTTGGCAACCACATCCAAGTAATCGATGCCGCCATGAAAGAAGTAAAGGCTTCCAATCAGCAGCTGGTTGAAAATATGGAACAGGTTTCCAACATTGTATCCACTATGACTACTTCCATTGGTAACTCCGACGATATCAGTAAGAAAATGCTGAGTAAATACGACGAGAGCGCTACCAATATCAATAATATCGAAAATGTAATCCAGGATCTTATGCACGAGTTAGGCATTGGCGGATTTATGGGTGTGGATGATATCCATCCCGGTATGAAGGCTAAGATCAGCCTTACCGAGACCGAAGATCAGCCATATTCTGATTTCCACGGTGAAATTGCCGATGTGACCGGAAACACAATTTCCCTGTCTTTCCCAAAAGAACCGGATCTTGCCGGTGCTACTTCCTGCAAACTGCAGGTCACCGTGGGAAATGTATTGTACTGCTGGGATGAAATGACGCTCCGCCCTGCACAAAAGGACGAAAAAACACTTTATATCGCTGTGATCACTTCCCGTCCTCAGATCCAGAATCGTCGTAAATACCCTCGTGTAGATATGACAAATGCCTGCACCGTCACTGTGAAACAGACCGGTGATACATACAAAGCACGGCTCGACAATATCAGTGCCAACGGCTTTGCTTTGATCACCTATGATAATTTCTTCGCTGACAGCAAAGGAAAGGATCTCCATGTGGAGATTGAGAACTTCCCGGTTCCATATGCTTCTACGGTAGAAGGCCATGTGATCCGCAGTTCCTTTAACGAAGGCACTTACATTGTGGGATGCCAGATGCCGGAAGACAACCGCTACATCATGGACTATATCGACGACCTTCTCGCTAACGGTGAAAATGTGTTCCAGTAAAAAATAAATAAAACAATAAAAAGCAGTCTGTACAGAAGGATTTTGAACTTACTCTGTACAGACTGCTCTTTTATGTTTACTGTATAACCTGTTATCTGTCACTCTTGATTGTTCCATCGGCAATCTCGATGACACGATGACACCGGTCTGCAATTTTCTGGTCGTGGGTAACCAGGATGATCGTCTTGCCTCTGTTATGAATCTCCTCAAACAGATCCATCACTTCTCTGCCTGTGGCCTGATCCAGTGCTCCCGTAGGCTCATCTGCCAGAATGATCTCTGCTTCATTTACCAGTGCTCTGGCAATGGCCACCCTCTGTCTCTGTCCTCCGGAGAGGCACCGTACCAGTTCCCCCCTCTTTTCCCAGATTCCCAGGCTTTTCAGCACTTCTTCCACTCTCTGTTTTTTATTTTTCTTATACTTCTTTGAATAATACAGCGGCAGCATGACATTTTTCTCCACTGTATATCTTTCGATCAAAGCAAAATCCTGCACCACAAATCCAAACATTTCATTGCGCAGTCTGGCCATCTGTTTTTCCGAATACTCTTCTATATTTTTCCCATTCAAAAGGTACTGCCCCTCTGTCACACTGTCCATGGCTCCCAGTACATTCAGCAGAGTGGACTTGCCTGAACCGGACGCCCCTATGATGGCGGTCTTCTCCCCCCTTTACTCATAGGCTGCCATACGCATCTGGCAGATCGTGGTTTTTCTCAACATCCGGACCGGTACAAAAGACAAAAGAATCATGTAGCACACCATGATAATAAAGGCACACACACTTTCTGCCCCGAATCCGCATACAGCCACAAGGATAACCGCCGCTGCTGCATACGCTGTCCACAACGGCATCAAGGTCCGCAGGATCACACTTTTTTCGTCCGCACCTACCATGCGGTGTACCGCCAGTTCCTTCCGAAACTCCAGCAGGAAATGTAAAATACTTCCTGTCATGGACACGATACAAAAGGCAAAGAACAACAATGCCATGCCTCCGTATAGAATCAAAATATTGTTTAAATCCACTTTAATAGCGTGCATCTGATATGAAAAATTGTTGATACCAAGCCGCAGGATCTTATTTTTCTCTGCATACCGGCATATCTCCTGCATTGCCTGTTTTTTACTGCCTGTCACATATATCGCCTGAAAATATTTCAAAATGGAAACTACATCTTTGGCATCTGTCTCCGCCAGTACGATCATAGAGTCATCCAGATAATAAGGATCTCTGCTCTCCCCCGGTGCTATGTAATACTCTCCCGGATCCACAAATCCCGTCACCCGGTAATCTTCACCATCCATTCCCCGGATCGTGTCACCTGTTTTGTACAAGGAACGGTACTTATCTCCCAGCACAACCGGCGGCAGTCCTTTTTCTCCGGCTTTTAACGCTCCTTCGTACTTAATGTTATACACCTGGAAAAAATTAGGAGATACGGCCACCCTTTTTTACCTCTGCCACTCCCTGATCGGAGTCAAATGGGATCACATCTTTATACTTGATCTGCAGTTCATCCGTCAGCATAAACGCCTCCGAAGAATCAGCGATCCATTCCTTGCCATCCCCGGCCTTTTCTAAAGCTTTGCGGGCATACTGATATAGTTTCTGGATCTTTTTCTGCTGCTCTGTTCCACTTAACAATTCATCCATCTGTTCATCGGTGGTATGATCCTTGAACATATAGATTTCGCCCGCTTCTGTCATATGCTGCAGCTTATTTTTCTGATCTGTGTAAGAACCTACACTCTGCAGTATAAAAGTCAGTACAATACATACAATGGAAATTTGAATGACATTCCAGATAAATCGAAACTTGTTGGCATAGATGTCTTCCAACAGACATTGAAGATGATTCATATTGGTTCCTCCCTGACATATAAAAAAAGCTGATCATACTTTCTGCTCCCCTTCCCCTTATCTCTGTATATTTGGATTTAATTCAAATATTGATACTCCATTTTTTCATAACTGATTCCTTCGGAATCTACGTCAGTTTGGCCTCCATGAAACTCATTTGCTGATCCCTGCTCATTTTCATATTCACCATTCAATTCATCCATTTGTCCGTATGTTAATTTTTTTATCTTCCATACATTCTTTGCTTTTTGAATTGCCTTTGAGTTTCTCGGTGCCACAATCTTTCCAACAGAAATAATCCAATGTTTGTTGTCATCATCACCATCTTTTAAATAGTAACTTTCTGATCCCGGCTTCAATTCCGTATCTTTTCCTAAAAACACAAGTTCTGCCGGTGACTTCTTGTAATTTCTGGCGTAATAATTATCACCATATACCACTTTCTTGGTAGACGCCGGGAATGTTAACTTCGTCAACTTAGGACATCCTAAAAAAGCCTTACTATTGATATAGATTAACTTTTGCTTTTCTGGGAATCGAACCTCCTTCAGATTTTTACATCTCTTAAAAGAAGGAAATTGCGGATCCTTCCAAGACATATCAATCTCTCCATTCTCAATGGCATCGTTATAATCAGGCCAGTCAAAACTTTCCAATTCTGTCTGTTCAAAAGCATCTCTCTCTATAACTCCTTTATAACCTTTTGGAAACTGGATCTTTCGGAGTGTAGATTGCAAAAACGCTCCCCTGCCAATATTTATTTCCTTTGATTTCACAGTCACTTCCCGAATATGTGAAAAACCAAACGCCAGTGATTGGATGTCTTCCAAAGTAGACGGCAGTTCAATATCATTAAAATAACATTCCTCAAACGTGTCATTGTATATTATTTCTATGCCTTCTGGTATAACCAGATTTTTTCTCTCGGCATCCTTTGTTGCTTCCCAGCGTCCAGCATAATTTAATACCTTGACACCATTTATCACCGGCTCGAACCTAAACGCCATCTCAGACCACTCATCACTTTTTCCCACTCGAGTTACTTCTTTCCCATCTATCTCAGAAGGAATATACAGTGTCTTTTCATCTGTTCCTGCCGCCAGCACCGCCAGACTGTCATCATATTCTGTATAAAATATATACTTATATGAGTGTCCCTGTATCGTTACATTTCTTTTTTCCACCGCCTGTGTTGCCGCCCCCGGTGGAGCAGTTGGTTCCACATACGGCTGTTCTGTTGATGTCGGACTTGGCGTAGATGTCTGTGCAGGTTCTTTTCCTGCTTGACTTCCACAGCCAACACATAAAATTGCACCTAATATCCATATCCATTTTATTCTTTTCATAGTTTTCACTCCCTGTTTTTATTAAAAAGTTGATCATACTTTCTGCTCTGCCTCTATTATTATTTTGTTTGCAGATCTTTGTTGTAATTCTTATAAGATGATGCTAATGCGTCATCTCCTGTTACTTCCTTTACATATTTGCATATATTACCAAATTTGTAGCCTGATGTCGCCTGTTTTATTGGCGAAAATTCGTTTACCGTTCCACTGTAATGCTGTGAACTGGAATATTTTCTCATTGCTAAATCCTTAGCCGCAATTGCCAGATCAAATCTCTTATCTCTGATATGTGCCTGGCCACTGTCATGTGACATATATTCACCGTTTTTATATGCGGTGTGTGAAAACATATCTGTCAAACTATGGATTGCCATACCCCAAACAAATGCCCTTTTCTGTCCAGGTGATGCCTTTTTTTTGAAAATTTTTTCCCATTCTATTCTAGCTATATCGTTTACGATAGATTTGTGTGCAACTCCACTAAGTCCTCCTGGTTTGGATGCTGTACCGCCATCTTTTATTTGATTAGCCATTCTTGTTATAAAAATATAACTGGCAATATAATTGTTAAGCCCCTGATTAGCACCTCGCTTCTTCTTATAAAAACCATGCCACCAAGGATTTGCCTCCATTCCCTTTGTATCAATCCATTCATCAGGGTATCGTGCTCCTTTTTTGACATTGGTATTTTCTGACGGGATCATATTTTCATGATCGTCCTTTTCCCAGCTTCCTTCCACACATCCTGTCTCTTCAAACGCCACAACCGGTTTCTGGTTTTCCTC
>HF998339.1:40326-59997 GCA_000433735.1 Clostridium sp. CAG:167 | reverse complement strand
TATTCTTGATTTTTTACCGCCAGCGTTATATAATAGATGTGTTGTTCGGCGTGTGGCTCAGTTTGGTAGAGCGCTTCGTTCGGGACGAAGAGGCCGTGGGTTCGAATCCCGTCACGCCGACTTTTGTTTATTAGTGTCATAAAAAGAAGATCCCTCTTAAGCGAAGGATCTTCTTTTTATTTTCCTATATTGTCATTTCTTACTCTGCGATATAATCGTATTCCAGTACAACAGCCGCCAGTGGTGGCACTTTCATACAGATCTCATAATGAGCCGGCGCCTCTCTCTTCTTCGGAACCAGCACCGCCTTCATCGCTTTTTCATTACAGCGTCCCTGTCCGCCAAATCGCTCTTCATCCGAATTAAGGATTTCCCGGAAGGTTCCCTTACACGGTACCTTAACATGATATTCATCCTGCTCAACCGGTGTAAAGTTTGTCACGATCATCAGCTGCTTTTTCGCTGTACGGCCTCGTCTAACAAATGCAACGGTGCTGGTCTCCGGATGGTCACAGTCCATCCACTCAAATCCCATCACATCAAAATCATTGTAATACAGGGCATCGTATTTTTTATACAAACGGTTCCACTCACGGATATAGTCCTGCATCTGACGGTGGCGTACATCCTCATCCAGCAAAAACCAATCCAGGCTGCGGTACTCTGCCCATTCCCGCTTCTGGGCAAATTCCTGTCCCATGAACAAAAGTTTTTTGCCCGGATGGCCATAGAAGAATCCATAGGCAGCTCTCAACGTCGCATATTTATCTCCTTCCAGCCCCGGCATCTTATTCAGAAGGGAACACTTGCCATGAACCACCTCATCATGTGAAAGAACCAGCACATATTTTTCACTGAGATAATAGTCAATGCTGAAGCAGAGCTGTCCATGATGGAACTGCTTGAAGTACGGATCCAGTTTCATGTACTCCAAAAAATCGTTCATCCAGCCCATGTTCCACTTGTAGGAAAAACCAAGTCCCTTATCTTTCACCGGTGCTGTTACCCCCGGCCAGGCGGTAGACTCTTCCGCAATGATATAGGCTCCCGGGTGTTCCTTGTTCATAACTTCGTTTAACTGGCGGCAAAACGCTACCGCTTCGTAATGCTCATTTCCACCGTCTTTGTTGGGAAGCCATTCACCATCCTGCTTGCCATAATCCAGATACAGCATAGACGCCACTGCATCTACCCGGAGTCCGTCAATATGGAATTTTTCCACCCAGAACAATGCGTTAGCAATCAAAAAGTTCACTACTTCTTTTCGGCCATAATCAAAGATATAGGTACCCCAGTCCGGATGCTCTCCCCTGCGGCTGTCAGCATACTCATACAGCGGCAGTCCGTCAAAACGCCCCAGACAATGCTCGTCCTTCGGAAAATGTGCCGGTACCCAGTCCAGGATTACCTGGATCCCTCTTTTATGCAGTTCATCCACAAAATACATAAAGTCTTTTGGTGTACCATATCGGCTGGTAGGTGCATAATAGCACCCCACCTGGTATCCCCAGGAACCATCAAAAGGATACTCTGCGATTCCCATCAGTTCCACATGGGTATACCCCATATCCACTACATAATCTCCCAGCATAGATGCCAGTTCCCTGTAGCTGTAATTGCCATTATCGTCATCTTCAATGCGCTTTTTCCAGGAGGCCAGATGCACTTCATAGATGTTCATCGGCATGCGGTCCCGCTCTTCCGGCCTGACGCTGTTTCTTTTCTTCATAAAGGCACTGTCCTGCCATTTGTATCCGCGCAGGTCTGTGATCCGGGAAGCATTGCCCGGACGCACTTCCGCATAATTGCCATACGGATCCGTCTTCATAACCTTACTGCCATCTCTGGCCGTGATCTCATACTTATAAACGGCCCCTTCCCAGGCTCCCGGTACAAACAGTTCAAAAATACCGCTTTCTCCGTGAAGCATCATCTTGTGCAGGCGGGCATCCCACATATTGAAATCCCCCACTACACTGACACTGCGGGCATCCGGTGCCCACACGGCAAAACGGGTTCCCTCCACGCCGGATACTTTCTCCCTGTGTGCGCCTAACTTTTCATATATTTTATAATTTCTGCCTTCTCCAAAAATATAACAGTCAAACTCTGTGATCGTTCTTGGAAATGCATAAGGATCTTCTATATCAATAATATCGTCCTCGCCATATTTAACGCGGAATGCATATTTTGTAAGGCGTCTGGCTTTCTTCTCAATCACATAACCAAACATCCCCTCCAGTTCCATAGGCTCCATTTCCCCTACAACTTCGCCTTTTCCGTCCAAAAGCCACACATTCCACGCACAGGGACGGTATGCGGTAAAAATCTGTACTCCCGGTTCTTTATAAATATGGCTTCCGAGCAGATCCTGTGGTGCATTGATGATGCCTTCTTCCAGTTCTTTGGTCAACTCTTTGCCAACCCACTGCTCCAAATACTGATTCATATGTCCTCCCTTCTGAAGCGCCTTGATAAAAATGGGAAAATACGCCTCCCGGCGCATTTCCCCTGGGCACATCCATTTTATTTCTCTGGCTTCTACATCTCAGCCAGCATCTTCTGTACTACTTCAGCCAGTTCTTCTGATTTTGCATCTGCGTCTTCCAGACTGCTTCCCACAATACCAAAGTAGATCTTGATCTTAGGCTCTGTACCGGATGGTCTTACACACAACCAGGCATCCTCTGTCAATTCAAAGTACAATACATTTGACTTCGGTATTCCCGTCGTAGTAGTTTCTCCGGTTTTTACATCCCGGATCACATCCTGATCATAATCTCTTGTGCGAAGAACATCATATTTGCCAAACTTCATCGGAGGATTTTTGCGGAGTGTATCCATGATGGATTTGATCTTCTCCAGACCTTCAATTCCCTTGTGGGTAATGGCGATCACATTATCTTTATAATAGCCGTAACGCTCATACATCTCAAGCATAGCATCCCAGATGGTCATACCACGGAGTTTGTAATATGCTGCTGCCTCGCACAGTGCCATAGACGCTACGATGGCATCCTTATCCCTTGCATGAGTGCCGATCAGGCATCCGTAACTTTCCTCAAAGCCGAAGAGATACTGTCCTTTTCCACTGGTCTCCATACGGAGGATCTCACGGCCGATCCACTTAAATCCGGTAAGACATTCTGTCACTTTGATTCCATAGTATTTTGCCATGGCATCTACCAGGTTGGTAGTTACGATGGTCTTGATCAACTCGCCGTCTTCCGGCAGGCTTCCTTCCAGTGCCTTTTTCTGACCAATCTCATACTCTGCCAGAAAACTTCCGGACATATTACCGGTAAGGCAGATATACTCTCCTGATTTCGTATCTTTTACATATACGCCCAGACGGTCTGCATCCGGGTCTGTAGCCAGTACCAGATCTGCATCCTTTTCTTTCGCCAGTTTTAACGCCAGTTCAAAGGCCTCTGCTGCCTCCGGATTTGGATAGCTGACAGTTGGGAACTCTCCGTCCGGCAGTTCCTGTTCCGGTACAACAAACACATTTTCAAATCCCAGTTCTTTCAAGATACGGCGAACCGGAATATTTCCTGTTCCATGCAATGGTGTGTAAACGATCCTCAGATCTTTGGACGCTTTTTTGATGCAGTTTGGATGAAGAACATTTTTCTTCAGTTCTTCCATATAGCGGTCATCTACAGCCTGTCCGATCTGCTGATACAATCCGGCCCGGATAGCAGCCTCTTTGTCCATAGTCTTCACTGTGGCATAGTCTGTCACTGCCTTAACCTCATCCATAATGCCGGTGTCGTGAGGTGGTGTGATCTGCGCGCCATCTTCCCAATATACTTTGTATCCGTTGTACTCCGGTGGATTGTGGCTGGCTGTAATGTTGATACCGGAAATACATCCCAGTTCTCTCACTGCAAAGGAAAGTTCCGGTGTCGGTCTCAAGGATTCAAATACATACGCTTTGATTCCGTTGGCTGCCAGACAGCAGGCTGCCTCATCTGCAAATTCCGGTGACATGCGTCGGGAATCAAAGGCGATAGCCACGCCTTTTTCCTGGCCTTTCTGGCTGATAATATAGTTTGCCAGTCCCTGTGTCGCCTTACGCACCGTATATATATTCATGCGGTTTGTACCAGCTCCGATAATTCCCCTCAAACCAGCTGTACCAAACTCCAGATCTGCATAAAAACGCTCTTTGATTTCTTTGTCATCCCCTGCAATCGCCTTCAATTCATCCTTTGTGGCCTCGTCAAAATAAGGATTTGCAAGCCATGCCTCGTAAGTCTCTTTATAACCCATAATATCCTCCTTGTCTGCTGCTTTTTCAGCATGAAATTCTTTTTATATAAAACGGCTTGTACTGCTGTGCCGTTTGTCAACCCTGACTGGATGCCGCCTCCAGGTCCGGAAAACTCCAGCTTACATCCTGGGCATCATCCGTAATGGTAACGCTGTAACTCTTGGTCGTACATCCTTCTTTGGTAAGGGTTAATGTCACACTGCCGATCACTTTCGTGAAACTGCAAGGTGCCACTCCTTTGTAAGTGCCGTTGATATAAACGGCGGCTCCTGCCGGAGCACTGACTGTGATCTTGTGGTCGGTATCTGTCTTTTCCTGTTCCGACTGGCTGCTACTGCTGTCTGAATCAGAGGAAACAGAAGAATCCGAAGAACTGCCGTCTGAAGAGTCCACCTGTGCTTCCTGTTCAGCCAGATTGATCCGGATGGTAGGTCCGGCGTCTTTGATGGTTACTACGCCACTGTAATCGTTGTATCCTTCCAGCACAACCTTAATAGAATGATTGCCGTACTTTAACGGCACTTTCTTGCTGTAATCGGTCAGACTGCCGTTCACATACAACTCTGCCCCCTGAGGCTGTATCTCAAAAGTAACTCTGGCCGTATCCGGCATCTGGGACTGATATTTCTTCATATCTACTTTGGTAACCTGTCCACGCTTAACCTGAACCTCTACCTCTCCGGTAAGGTCTCCATTGACCATAGACATCTTCTGCTGTCCCTCCGGCACCATCAGAAGCATCTCTTTGGAAACCGGTACAATGGCCTCTCCCTCTACCGTCAGTGTGCCTCCCAGGAAATCTTTGTACCCGGTAGGCTTGATATATCCGTGTCCCTTCGTCACAACAAGGGAATAAGCCAGTCCCTTTACCCCGCGGAAAGTGACCTGATCACTGTCAAGGATCTCCAGCGGCTCGATGGATTCTCCATCTGACAGCACAACCAGATTATCCGTATACGCATATGTGGTATCCCCGTTTACCGTGATCTGCTTCTTTTCAGCATCCACCGTCACAGACGCCTCCTGCAGCTGCTGTATATCTGACGCCTCCTGCATTCTGGTCAGCATCTGGCTGCCGGATCCTGTCACATACCGGTACACCTGTCCCGGCTCTACCTGGGACATAGACTTGTCCACGGAATTCTGGGATAAAATCTCCGTCCCCCCGCTATATTGATATTCTTCTACTGTATTAAACGAAACATTGTAAAAAGTGATCTTCTGAGCCGCTGTGTCAATCTTCTTGACCACTCCGGTGGTTCCGGTCTCCTGAGCCGGCGTCTCTACTGCCGGCGATGTCGCTGTAGAAACCGGCGTCCCTTTCGCCGCTCCGCAACCGGTAAGACAAAGAAAAACTACGGTCAGACACCCCAAATATTTCAGGAATCTCATGGCATCTTCCTCCTTGGGATTATTACTGATATTATAGCATATTATAGGGGTGCTGACTAGTTGATTCTTGAAGAAATCAGAGGAAGTTTTTCAAATATTTCATCTTCATCTGCTCTCTCTGTTTTACGCCGTTTAGCTTCTCCATACTCTTTTGGGAGATCCAGGATTTCTTGCCATTCATATATTGATTCAGGAGTTTTCTGTATTTCATGGGATACGCCAGTAAAATCCCCACAAACTCCCGCTGTTCCTGACTGAGCGGCTGCTCTTTTTCATACCCCAGCAGGATCTCTCTTCCTTTGCCCGGATCCCAGTTATTTTTTTCCATAACTTTCCGGACAAAATATGCCAGATCTGTCAGCTGCATCCCCGGTGTCACCCGCTCAAAACCGCTGGTAAACACCCTTGCTCCATGAAAGATCAGGTTATGGTAGTTATATTCTCCGTGACACAAAAAACTTCCCTCTGCGTTTTTTTGATAATAAGGACACGCCTCCAGCCGCTGTGTCACATCCCACGCCTGTTTGTAAAAAGGATGAAAGCTCTCCATCATTCCATACTCAAAGGGACTTTTTCTCTTTTTTCCTTTCATGTAGGAAAAAACTCTCTTCATTTCCCGGTTGTACCGTTCCATCTGCCGCAAAAGGGTCTGTGCCGGTTTATGTTCACAAGGGTACTGCTTCAGCAGGCTGTGGAGTTTCCCCAGGTTTTCCCCTGCCCGAAACAAATGTGGATTTTTCCTGAAATCACAGTGTTCCCCCGGATACCAGCGGTAGACTGCATACACCTCTCCGCACTGGCACTGGGTCTTATACTCTTCCTCTTTATTGGCCACGGGACAGTCCACTTCCATCCCCTGCTTTTCCAGATACTCCCGCACATTTCTTGTAAACTCAAATCCTTCCGCTTTTTGCTGCACTTCCCGCAGCATGCACAGCCCTGCATCGGTATACAAAAGCCACCCTCCCCGGGTACGGACAATTTTCTCTACCTCCAGGTCATACTGTGCCAGTATTTCTTCCAACAATTCCTCCATGTCCCCCATCTCCTCCAATCCGGTCATCGATTTGCATTGCTCTTTAAGTATATTAAAGAAGGGGACACAATATGCTATTTTCACGCAAAACAAAAACCCCAACCAATGAACGGGATTCCTGCCCGAACCATTAGTTGGAGTTTTCTAGTCGTCCTGATGTTTTTTAATGATCTCCATATAGCGTCGATTGGAAGCTTCCATTTCCTCATCCGGTTCCTCCGGCAGGGCTGTCATTTCCACTTCATCCAACTGTTCTAACAGATCCATCAGGTCCTCATCCGAAAAAAACTGTTCCATGTGAGACCTCCTTATGAGACTACCATATTACTGTTACTTAAATAGTACCATAAATAGGAGAAAGTTTCAATTGGTAAAAGGGGATTGTTTGTGTCAAGTAATCGTTGGCACTTTTTTCAGATTCCGTGTTTCTGGGAAAAAGTTTACCAGCATGGGCGCTTGCGCTACATAAGTACGCAGCGGTATGGGCGTGCAAAATACGCACGCCTCATACCGGCGCACTTATAACCCATGCTTTGTAAATCTTTTTCCCATGAAACACTGGAAGACTGAAAGGATTGCAAGAATTCCTTGGGGCAGACAAAGCCGGCTAAACTCAGTTTTTCTTTATCTTATAAACGGGTTCCGGAATACTTTCCCATCCCTGTTTATTAGGCTTTCTTCTTCAACTTGATAGAGACTCCTTGCTCTAACTCTAGTATTGTCCGTATCAATAATTTCAAATTCCAAAACTATCTCCCTTATTACTTTTTTGATAGAAAATGAACATATTGTTTTCGCGGCCTTTGCTTTTATTTTCTTATCGAGTTTTTCACGCCTGACCGCCTTAACTCTATTTACAATCCTTTCTATATGTCACATAGGTGTAAGGAATCTCCCCCTCATGCCTCTCTTCTACGCATTTTTGATACTTTTGGGCGTCAAATTCCGGGAAATATGCGTCCCCCTCTATCCGGCTCTCTATCTCCGTGAGATACAGCACATCTGCCAGGGGCAGTGCCTCTTCGTACAGACGGCTGCCACCGGATATATACACATCTTCTCCGGCGGATAACGCCAGTGCTTCTGTCAGGGAACCGGCAGTCCGGCACCCGGGCTGGTCAAAGTTTTTCGTCGTGGATACCACTATAGTCTGGCGGCCCGGCAGCGGGCGGCCGATTTCTTCATAAGTCCGACGCCCCATCACTATGGTGTGCCCCATGGTCAGTTCTTTAAACCGCTTTTGTTCTCCCGGGATATTCCAGGGGATCCGCCCCTCTCTTCCAATGACCCGGTCCGGCGTCATGGCTGCGATCAATGCGATCATCCTGCTCCTCCGCCTCTAAATCTCATAATCCAGACACACTCGGCTGGCTGTGTATGGCCGCACTTTGCCATCTGCCACTGCCACATGGGCCGGGTGCACGCTGTAGCCCTTTAGTGCCTCTTCTGTCTCAAAAGAAGAATCTAACATCAAATCTGCATTGGAACTTGCCAGTCCATGAATATTTACCTGAATATCTACCAGCCCCGGAATCTGTCCTGCCAGTCCTTCCAGTCCTGCTTTGATTTCCTGCTTCACCGTTTCTTTTTCTTCTTTGGATAATTCCTCTTTCAAAGTCCATAAAATTACATGTTTTACCATTTTTATTCCTCCTTTTATATGTGTTGCCCCCTCTTTTATATGTGTCGCCCCCTCGCCTGCGCTCGGCGGCAGGTCGTCGAAACCATCCTTAAATATGACTTCGTCATATTGGTTTCTCCTCATAATCCCGGATCTGATGGTAAATAATATTCATCAGACGGGTTCTTGCCTCCACACTGGCCCAGCCAATATGCGGCGTGATAAAAAGTCTGTCACTGTCCTTAAATCCCCGCAGAGGGTTGTCCGGCGACATCGGCTCCTGACACAGTACATCCAGACCGGCCGCTGCGATCTCTCCTTGTTCCAGTGCCTCTGCCAGATCTTTTTCCACCACGATCTGTCCCCGCCCCAGATTCAGAAAAATACTCTCTTTTTTCATTTTCTGAAAACAGGAACGATCCATCAGGTTTTCTGTATATTTATTTAACGGTGCATGTACCGAAAGGATATCGGACTCTTTAAGCAGTGTGTCCAGATCTACCTGCTCGTATCCATCCTGCCCTTTCTGGCCGGAAGCAGAATAGTAAATGATCCGCGCACCAAAAGCCCTGGCTGCCTTTGCCACCTGCCGGCCAATGTTTCCAAGGCCTATGATTCCCCATGTCTTTCCGGTCAGTTCCGAAAAATGTTTCTCAAAATGGGTAAAACAACGGTCGTTGGTGTACCGGTCCTGCTTTACATAATCGTCATAGTACCTCAGATGTTCCATGAGATAAAACAACATGGCAAAGGTATGCTGTGCCACGGAATGAGTAGAGTAATCCGCCACATTCCGCCAGGCAATCCTTCTTTGCTCCAGATATGCCTTGTCCAGATTGTTGGTACCGGTAGCCGTCACGCAGATCAGCTTCAGCTTTTCTGCCTGTCCCAGCGTCTGTTCATTCATAGGTGCTTTGTTAATAACCAGCACCTGGGCATCTTTTACCCTCTCCGGTATTTCATCCGGCGTAGAGAAATCGTACTTAACCACCTGACCCAGTTTGTCGTAATCCGACAAATCAATGTCCTCACCAATGGTTTTCGCATCTAAAAAAACTATTTTCATGGATTCCACTCCTGTCGTCTCCTTTGCTGTGTAACTTTGTTTTGGCAACTGTCTTCACTGTCATACTAAAAGGGATGGTTTGCAATCTTACAGCCTGCCATAAAGACTGGTAAGGTTTCGGATCTTCTCGCACAATTTGTCGTCCAGCGCATCTCTTCCCATACGCCACTGCCAGTTGCCGCCCAAAGTAGAAGGCGTGTTGATCCGTGCCTCTTTGGGAAGTTCCAGATAATCCTGAACCGGAATAATACACAGATTGGCGGTACTGGCCATGGCCAGCTGGATCATATCCCACACCAGTTTCTTAGGAGATGCCAGTCTGGATTCCTGTGTATAGGCTAACAGCTGCTCCTTGGCGGCCGGCGGCAATTCCTTACACCAGCTGAGGGTGGTTGTATTGTCATGGGTTCCCGTATATACCACGCAATTTTTATCATATTGATACGGCAGGTAATCGCTGCCTCCCTGTCCGTCAAATGCAAATTGCAGCACCTTCATTCCCGGATAGCCGGTCTTTGCCAGCAGTTCCCGGACAGAGTCCGTCAAAAATCCCAAATCCTCTGCTATGATCGGAAGGTCGCCCAACGCCTCCTTCAGTGCCTCAAATAAGCGGATGCCGGGACCCGGCTGCCAGGAGCCGTTTTCCGCTGTTTTGTCTCCATACGGAATGGCATAAAACTCGTCAAACCCACGAAAATGGTCAATACGCACCACATCATACCACTGAAAACATCTCCGGATCCGTTTGATCCACCAGTCGTATCCCTGCTTTTCATGATTTTCCCAGCGGTACAAAGGATTTCCCCACAACTGGCCGGTAGCCGAAAAAGCATCCGGCGGACACCCTGCCACACTGGTAGGGATCCTCTTCTCATCCAATTCAAACAATTCCGGATGTGCCCATGTGTCCGCACTGTCTAACGCCACATAGATCGGTATATCTCCTATGATCTTTACACCGTGCTCTCCAGCATACTCTCTCAATTGGTTCCACTGGAGGAAAAATTCAAACTGCAAAAACTGATAGAAATTTACCTCTCCTGCCAGTCGTTCTTTGTAGGTCTCTATGGCCTCTGGTCTGCGAAGCCGTATATCTTCGTCCCATTCCAGATAACTGATTCCGTTCTGACTGTCTTTGATGGCCATGTACAACGCATAATCCCCCAGCCAGTCCTGATTGTCCTCAATAAACTTTATATACTTGGCAGAAGTCTCGATACGGCTGTTCCAAAAGGCCTTTCTCAACAGCGGAAAGCGCTTTTCATATAAAACATTGTAAGAAACTGCCTGGTTGTCGCCTGCCGCCTCGTATTCCTGAAGATCTTCCTCGCTGAGATACCCCTTTTTTGCCAGTTCTGACAAAGAGATAAAATACGGATTTCCAGCAAAGGTAGAAAAGGACTGATAGGGTGAATCCCCATATCCTGTCGGTCCCATAGGAAGGATCTGCCAGTAACCCTGTCCCGCCTTTTCCAGCTGGTCTACAAATTCATAGGCTGCCTCATCCAGACATCCGATCCCATACCGGGAAGGAAGACTGGCGATCGGCATCAAAATACCACTGCTTCTTTTCATGACTGCCTCCCCTTCGTATTACTTATCTGCCAGCAAAGTCTTGCTGACTCTGACACCATACTGTCCGGCCCAGCTGTTGTAGTCATCCTGAAACGCTTTGGTCTGGGTCTGGCTTACCAGCTGGTTTTTATATGAATCATTCAGGCTTTTACTGGATGGCTGCAAAACATGTACAAGATAAAAAGCGTCTTTTTCTTCGATCACCTTGGAATCTTCGCCCTTTTTCATAGCCAGTGCCGTTTTTACTACATTGGTGTATTCATCCTTGGTTCCAATGATCTTCTCCACACTGTCTGCCTCTGTATTGGCTTTTGCCACTACATAAAAACTGTTTGGTCCGGATGCGATCTGCTGCTGCAGCTGCGTCGCCTTTGCCCGGATCTTTTCCTTTGTGTCTGCAGTATAAGACAATTTAAGCATCTGGACTTTCACTGCCTGAAGCTGTTCATTTGCCAGGGATGCCACTGCCTTTCCCGCCACTACATTGTACATTTTTTCTGCCAGCTTGTTTTCTTCAAAAATCTGTGTCACAACTGTCTCATCCAGGCCGTTTTCCTGTTTTACTTTATCATCCAGAGAAGCCAGGTAAGTTTTAGCGTTGTAATCCGCCTTTTCCTTTTCATCAGCTGCCAGTGAGACAGACTGCTGCCCTGCTGCCTTGCAGATCACCTTTACCTGGATGATCAGTCGGACCACGTCTTCTACCGCTTCCTGTCCGATACTTTTGCCACTCTCTTTGTAACTCCAAATGTTGTTGGAAAGCACATTTTCATACTGGTTTTTCATGAAATAATAATATGCTTTGTATTCCCGGTTCAAAACAGTTGTTTTCCCTACGGCAATAACTTTTGAATCGTCGTTTAAAGTTCCATTGCTGACGCCTGCTGCCGTCTCAGAATCCACCTGTTTTGCTGGATCCTGGTTTTGCGCTGCTTTCTGTCCGCATCCCGCCAGCCCCATAACCAGGCCAAGGCTCAAGCAGACCGCCAAAATTTTATGTTTCACTGTTCTTTTCTCCTTCCATCAGTCCTGCGATTTCATCCACAATCTCCTCTGCCTCTTCCAGCAGATTTTTCCCCGTTTCCCATTCAAAATACGGCGGCGTATCCGGTACAAACCGGAGTCGTCTCTGCATTTTTTGAATGAGCGGCGGTATCCTGGCCGGATCCACCGGTGCTTTCGGATACATACTAAACCGCAGATGATTCTTTTTGCTTGTGATTTCTGTAATATAAGCGCGGTGCGCCTTTTCTTTCAATAAGGCGATAGCCAGCAGATTCTCCACGCTTTTTGGCGGCTCGCCAAAACGGTCGATCAGTTCATCAATCATGTTGAACTTTTCTTCCTCGTTCTCGATTTCTGCAATACGCTTATAAATATCTAATTTTTGCAACTCATTTTTAATATAACTGTTTGGTATAAATGCGTCAACCTTAATCTCTACCGCTGTCTCAAATACCTGTTCGGTAACCGTTTCGCCCTTTAACTTCTTCACGGCTTCGTTGAGCATTTTGCAATACAGATCATATCCTACCGCCTCCATGTGTCCGTGCTGGCTTTCTCCCAGCACATTACCGGCCCCGCGGATCTCCAGATCCCGCATGGAAATTTTAAATCCGGACCCCAGTTCCGTAAATTCCTTGATAGCCGCCAGACGCTTCTCTGCCACTTCTTTCAGCATTTTATCCCGTTTGTACATCAAAAATGCATAGGCGGTCCGGTTGCTGCGTCCTACCCGCCCCCTCAGCTGATACAGCTGGGACAAGCCAAGACGGTCCGCATCCTCAATAATAATGGTGTTTACATTGGGGATATCCAGACCCGTTTCTACAATCGTAGTAGAAACCAGCACATCAATCTCTCCTTCTACAAATTGGTACATGACTTTTTCCAGTTCCCGCTCATTCATCTGTCCATGGGCGTATGCCACCACTGCCTCCGGCACCAGTTTGGCAATCTCTCCTGCCACGATATCCATATTGGCTACCCGGTTGTAGACATAATACACCTGCCCACCCCGGGTCAGTTCACGGATCACCGCTTCTCTCACGATCTCCGGATTTTTTTCCATTACAAAAGTCTGGATCGGCATACGGTCCACCGGCGGCTCTTCCAACACACTCATATCACGGATGCCCACCAGGCTCATGTGCAGCGTTCTCGGAATTGGTGTTGCCGTCAGTGTCAGCACATCAATATCATTTTTTAGCTGTTTTAGCTTTTCCTTGTGGGTCACGCCAAACCGCTGTTCCTCATCGATGATCAAAAGTCCCAGGTTCTTGTACTGAATATCTTTGCTCAACAGTCTGTGGGTTCCGATGACAATGTCCACCGAGCCTTTTTTGATTCCTTCTATGGTTTTCTTTTGCTGGGCCGGTGTCCGCAGACGGCAGAGCAGTTCCACATTGACACCGTGATGGCGCATGCGCTGGGCAAAGGTGTTATAGTGCTGTCCTGCCAGGATCGTGGTAGGCACCAGAAACGCCACCTGCTTGCCGCTCATTACTGCCTTAAACGCTGCCCGGATGGCCACCTCCGTCTTGCCATAGCCTACATCTCCGCAGATAAGACGGTCCATGATCTTGCTGCTTTCCATGTCGTGCTTTGTATCTTCTATAGCCTTTAACTGGTCATCTGTCTCATCATACGGAAACATTTCCTCAAATTCCCGCTGCCAGGTAGTATCCGGTTCAAAGCAAAATCCCTGCTTTGCCTGGCGTTTCGCATACAGTTCCACCAGTTCTTTGGCCACTTTTTCCACAGCACCTTTAACCCTGGATTTGGTCTTTTTCCACTCCGGTGAATTAAGCCGGTTCAACTTCGGTACTTTAGCGTCGTTTCCCGCATATTTTTGCAGCACTTCCAGCGAAGTGGCCGGCACATACAGATTGCTGCCACCGGCATAGGCTACCTTCAGATAGTCCTTGGTGATCTTATCTACCTCAATTTTTTCAATTCCCTGATAGATTCCCAGTCCATGATTTTCATGAACCACATAGTCACCGATCTTTAAATCATTGAAACTATGAATGGCTGCCCCTTCATAGCGCTTGATCTTTTTCTTCTTCTTTTTGCGCACTCCGCCAAAAATATCGCTTTCCGTCACAACTACAAAACCCACTCCCGGATATTCAAATCCCTTTCGCAGGTTTCCTCTTGTAACCAGGATCTCCCCCGGCTCCAGTTCTCTGGAAAGATCGGCACTATAGGACGCATGAAGATCGTATTCCTGCAGATCCTGACACAGTCTGCGTCCTCTGGTCTCGGATGCCGATACCAAAAGCACCCTGTATTTCTTTTTCTGGTAACGAGCCAGGTCTTTTGCCAGCAGGGCAAAATTATTGTTGTACGACGGTGAAGACTGCACCTGTAAAAAGAACTTGCGGTCCACCACCATTTCTTTCATAGGCGTATCCAGCGCCGTCATCAAAACAAGGGGATAACCGCCTAATTTGGCGTAAACCGCCGAGGTGTCATACAGCACTTCCATCTGTCCCGGCAGGATATATCCTTTTTCCAGCCGGCTGGTCATACTCTCCCTGAATTCGTACTCCACCGCCTGAGCCCGTTCCCGGCACCGGTTCGGTTCATCCAGAAATACACATACATTTTTCCCTTTAAAATAGTCAAAAAATGACACGGTTTCCCTGGCAAAATATCCGATATAACTTTCCAGGTTCACCATGCCGTGGTAGGCCTGGAATGTTTCGCGGAAGTTTTCCACATTCTGCCGCAGTCTGGCGGCCTCTTCTCTTTTTCCCTGTTCTTTCAATTCACGGCAGTTTTTCTCCATGTCTTTTCCAATCTGATGCAGACCGGCTACCGCCTCATCTTCCGACAAAAAGATCTCTCCTGCCGGAAAGATCACCACTTCTTCCAGTTCTTCCACCGAACGCTGACTCTGTACATCAATGCTTCGTATAGTGTCTACCTGGGTGTCCCAGAATTCAATCCTCACCGGAGATTCTTCTGTCAGAGGGAAAATATCCACGATACCGCCCCGGACCGAAAACTCTCCTTCCTGTTCCACCTGAGCCGCCTTTTCATAGCCCATAGCCGACAGTTGTTTTTGCAGTTGTTCCAGATCAAATTCTTTGTCCGGCGTTATCTCAATCTTTTGTTTTTCATACTTTTCAAAAGAAAAGCAGTGATCCATACCTGCATCAATGGTAGTGATCACCGTAAGATTTTTTTGCTCTGATAATGCTTTTACTACTTTCAACCGCTCCTTGGCAATGGCCTGTCCATGGACATCGGCACTGTAAAAGATCAGATCCTTGGCCGGATAATACATGGCCTGTCTGTCATACATGGCCATATCTTCCAGCAGTTCTTTGGCGCGGATCTCATTGTAGGTAACAATAAGATTCACCCCTTTTGCCTGCCTGAGTCCGTAGATCATATGAGCCTTCTGAGCATCCATGCCTCCTACCACTTCCAGTGGAGACTCTCCCTGCTCCAGGGCCGTCTTTAGTTGTGTAAATTCTTCCATGTCCCTCAGGGGAGCCAGTAATGTTTCCAAATTATGCCTCATTTCTCTCAATTCTTCTTCCATTCACCTTATTCATGGCACTTTTCATATCTTCCTGGAGCCACGCTAAAAGCCCCTCTTCCGCCAGGGCAAACACATCCCGGAACATTCCATCTTCTTCTCTGGAAAATCTACCCAGCACATGTTTTACCAGATCGCCGCCCTCCGGCTTCTGTCCAACCCCGATCTTGATCCGGGCAAACTCCTGGGTGCCTGTGTGCTGAATGATACTTTTAATTCCATTGTGTCCTCCAGCGCTTCCTTTTCCTCTCATGCGGATCTGTCCCACATCCAGGCTGATATCATCATAGATTACCAGCAGATCTTCTATGTCAATCTTATAATAATCCATCAATGCCCGCACGCTCTCTCCACTTAAATTCATATAAGTCTGAGGCTGTGCCAACATCACCTTTTCGCCGGCCAGTATTCCCTTTCCTACCAGTGCCTTACCCTCTCTGCTGTTGACAGGTATATTATATTTGTCACTTAAATATGTAATCATATCAAATCCAATATTATGTCTGGTAGCAGCATACTCTACCCCCGGATTTCCAAGTCCTACGATCAAAAACATAGTTGTTCCTCCTTCATTATGTCATTTTTAAAGTATACCACATCCAAAGTTCCGGAACAAGATAAACGCCACCAGCTGACCTTTCTTCAACTGGTGGCGTTTCCTTTATTCTTCTACTTCCTGTTCACTCAATGCATGCCAATACTCCTCTATGATGGCATCCTGTAGTTTGGCTCTCATCTCACCGTTTATCGGATGAGCCACATCACGGTACTCTCCGTCCGGTGTCTTCTTACTCGGCATGGCAATAAACAAACCTTTCTCGCCTTCGATCACCTTGATGTCATGGACAACAAAGGACTGGTCAAAGGTCACCGACACCACCGCCTTCATCTTTGAGTCTTTGCTAACAACACGAGTACGAATATCTGTGATCTCCATCTTCGTCAACCCCCTTATATGAAATTAAAGTACATAACGATCGTTCTTTTCCAGAATGATCTTTACCTCCTCCGGTGTACCAACATAGTTGGAATTTGCACGGATCGTACCGTGGCTCTCCACTATGCAGTTTTCAATATATGTGTTATCGCCAATATAAACATCATTCAAAATGATCGAATTTTTGATCACACAATTATTTCCGACATAAACCTCTTTAAACAGAACCGAATCCTGTACCTCTCCATTGATGATACATCCACTGGAGACCAGACTGTTGTTCACTTTAGATCCTACATTATATTTTGCCGGCGGCAAGTCCTCGATCTTAGATACGATCGGTGGATATTCATTAAAGAAAAATTCTCTCGTCTTCCGGTCCAGAAAATCCATATTTGTCTGGAAATAAGAATCTACGGCTGTAATATTGCTCCAGTATGAGTGCATCTGATAAGAATAAATCTTTTTAATTCCTTTATACCGGATAAAAATATCTTTTACCAGATCAAAACCGCCTTCTGCCCCGGCCCGCTCGATCATTTCGATAAGTTGACGACGGCGGACTACATAAACACCGGTAGACACCAATGTTTTGTCTGTCACGATCGGTTTTTCTTCAAACTCTGTTACCAGACCGGTACTGTCTACCGTCACTACTCCAAAACGGGTAGGATCCGGAACCGAGCCTAAGTCCTTTGTAACAATCGTAATATCTGCATTTTTTTCAATGTGGTACTGAAGTACCTGATTCATGTCCAGTTTGTACACACAATCTCCGGAAGCAATGATCACATAAGGTTCATGTGACGCCTTCAGAAAATCAATATTCTGTGCAATGGCATCTGCCGTTCCACGATACCACTGGTTGTTATCGTGAGTCTGGGTCGGCGTAAATACAAACAAGCCTCCCTGCTTACGGCCAAAATCCCACCATTTGGAAGAATTCAGATGCTGTGCCAGCGACTTTGAGTTGTACTGGGTAAATACACCTACTTTATTTATATGAGAATTTGCCATATTGCTCAGGGCAAAATCTATGCTTCGATAACCTCCTGCAATAGGCATCGCCGCAGTTGCCCTTTTGGTTGTCAGTTCTTTCATTCTGCTGCTGGATCCACCAGCCAGGATCAATCCGATTGATTTCATAATAACTCACCTGCCTTTATCAGTGTTTCACCACCTGCCAAGGTGTTATCTGGGTAATCTTCTATAGTTGTCTTGCCCGATATGGCAGTATTTTTCCCGATGGTTACACCATCTGGAATTACTGTGTTGTCTCCTACTGTTACCAGATCAAAAGCGTATACATTTGGTTTTAATTTGTTCACAACGCCTTCCTCTCCGGCACCGAGTACGCAATTGTCCCCAATCACCGAATCCTCTGCAACAATGGTCTTGTCCAAAACCGTATTCTTTCCGATCCTGGTAGAGTTCATAATGATGGAATCTCTTACAATAGCACCTTCCTCGATCACAACATCCGATCCTATCACGGAATTGTGAACCTCACCATAGACCTCACAGCCATCCCCCATGATGGCTTTATCGATCACGGCATTCTTGGCAATATACTGTGGTCTGAGCCACTCATTGCGGGTGTAAATCTTCCAGAACTCCTCGTACAGGTTGAATACAGGGATCAGGTCGATCAGTTCCATATTGGACTCCCAATAAGAACCAAGCGTTCCTACATCTTTCCAGTATCCGTTAAACTCGTAAGCAAATATACGGTCACCTTTTTCGTGACAGTATGGCAGGACATGCTTTCCAAAATCGCATCCTTTTTGATCCCGCAGCTTGATCAACGCCTCTTTTAACACCGGCCAGGAGAATATGTAGATACCCATGGAAGCTAAATTGCTTCTTGGATGTTCCGGTTTCTCCTCAAATTCCAGGATCCTGTGAGACTCGTCCGTAATACAAACCCCAAATCGGCTTGCCTCTTCAATCGGAACCGGAATCGTCGCCATCGTAATGTCTGCGTTGTTGGCTTTATGAAAGTCCAGCATTACCTGATAATCCATCTTGTAGATGTGGTCACCGCCAAGGATCAGAACATAGTCCGGATTGTAATATTCCATATACCGTAAGTTCTGATAAATCGCATTGGCTGTACCGGTATACCACTCACTGCTTGTACTTTTCTCATAAGGTGGAAGAACGGACACGCCCCCAACATTACGGTCCAGATCCCATGGAATACCAATTCCGATATGAGTGTTCAGCTTCAATGGCTGGTACTGTGTCAGTACACCTACTGTATCAACACCTGAGTTGATACAGTTGCTCAATGGAAAATCAATGATTCGATACTTTCCCCCAAAAGCTACAGCAGGTTTTGCTACATTCGCCGTCAAAACTCCAAGTCTTGACCCTTGCCCCCCAGCAAGCAACATGGCTATCATTTCTTTTTTTATCATGTTATCACCCCTGTTGTAAATTTTGATAAAATTATAACATACTTTGATTCATTTGTGAATATTTTGAACAAATAATTTTCCTCAATTAGTATTCTTTTATCCAAAATGCACAAATCAGTTCTTCTTGTATTTTTTCACAGGTGTATATATAATTATAGGTAACTATAATTTTTATCCAAAATAAGAAAGGGGTACCCTATGTACAAAATAGATTTTAATCATCCTTGTCATGTACATTTTATCGGGATCGGAGGCATCAGCATGAGCGGCTTCGCTGAACTGCTTCATTCCTTTGACTTTACCGTTACCGGTTCCGACTGGCACGAAAGTAAGATCACCGATCATCTGGAAAGCCTTGGCATACAAGTAGTTTATGGCCAGAAAGCAGAAAATATTACTGATTCTATCGATTTAGTTGTTTATACCGCTGCTGTCAAATCTGACAATCCGGAAATAGTCCGGGCCAAAGAACTGGAGATTCCTATGATGGAGCGGGCTGCCATGGTGGGCCAGGTTATGAAAAATTATTCCTCTGCCATTGCTATCAGCGGCACCCACGGAAAAACAACGACCACTTCCATCGCATCCCATGTATTTCTGGAGGCAGATCTGGATCCGACGATATCCGTAGGAGGCATACTTCCGGCCATCGGCGGCAATATCCGGGTAGGACACTCCGAGCATTTCATTACCGAAGCCTGTGAATATACCAACAGTTTCCTGAAATTTTTCCCAACTGTCGGTATCATACTGAATATAGAAGAAGACCATATGGACTTTTTCAAAGATCTGGCTG
>HF998339.1:35799-40296 GCA_000433735.1 Clostridium sp. CAG:167 | reverse complement strand
TTTCCGCAAATTTGCCGAACTGTTCCCGGCCCATGGCACCTTGTTCATCAACCGGGATATTGATGATTACCAGGAGATCACAGAAGGACTTTCCTGCAAAGTCATTACTTACTCTGTGGACAAAGAGGATGCTGACTTTACCGCCAAAAATATTTCTTTTGACAACGAGTGCCACGGAAGTTTCGACCTGTATGTAAATGGCGAGAAAAAAGAACACTATCACTTGAATGTAGTAGGACTCCATAATGTTTCTAACACTCTGGCCTGCCTGGCGCTGGCTTCCCTGTATGGAATCGGATCCGATACGATCCAGCGGGCACTGACCGCCTTCCATGGCACAGACCGACGCTTCGAGTTAAAGGGTGTAAAGAACGGTTTCACTATTATTGATGATTATGCCCACCACCCAACAGAGATTGCTGCCACCTTAAAGGCAGCCAGGAATTATCCTCATAAAACATTATGGTGTGCTTTCCAGCCTCACACTTACACCAGAACAAAAGCCTTTTTGAAAGACTTCGCCTCTTCACTGGCTCTGGCTGACAAAGTGATCCTGGCTGACATCTACGCAGCCCGAGAAAAAGATCCCGGTGATATTTCCTCTCAGAACATTGCCGATGAGCTGAAAAAACTGGGAAAAGAAGTATTCTACTTCCATAGTTTCGATGAGATTGAAAAATTTATTCTAGAAAATTTAGTCCACGGCGACCTGTTGATAACTATGGGCGCCGGAAACATTGTAGAAATCGGTGAAAATATATTGAAAGCATAAGTTATGCACTTTATCAACAACATTATCCACAATCCGGCACATGAATGGGTTGTGGATAATTTTTTAATAACTTTTTTTGGTTCATATGTTGCTTTTTTGTGATTTTTTTGAAAACCAACGGTTTTTCGTTGTTTTTGCCCCTATTTTCTACTGAAATAGTACAATCGAACATGTGTTGTCAACATTATCAACATTATTAACAACAATTTTAATCCAAAATTACGCACTTTTTTGTCATTTGCAACTGTTTTTTCTTTATGTTATACTCATCATGCAAATTGAAAGGAATTGTGACTATTATGAGCTTTTTCATTAAATCTACATATAATGACCAATATACAATTTTGAATAACCGGTTTATCGCAGAGCATATGATTCCAGCCAATGGCAACTATGTAAAAGTCTTTCTTCTTTTACAGATGGCCAGCCAGAATAAAGATGCTTTACCGGATTTGTCGGTAGGTGCTCTGGCAGATCTTCTGGAGTGTACGGAAAATGACATTCTCAGAGCCTTGCGCTACTGGGACAAGCATGGTCTGATCTCTCTGGAGCAGAGCGGGGACGAGATCCTCTCCCTTACTATTGGTTCTTCCGGAGCACCGGAGACCGGAACTTCGTCTCATTTTTCCCCGGAAGCTGCCGCTTCTCTGGATTCTGCGTCCGTCTCTGATGAGACGATTTCCATCCCGGAGACTCCTGTTGTTTCAGAAGTGCCGGCAGAACCCGTATCCAGAGTGACAGAAGAGACTTCGTTGCCGCCACGGCAGAATTATTCGCCTTTGCAGGCAGAAGCCTTTTCCAATGACGTGGAGATCAAGAAAACTATTACAACTGTAGAACAACTTTTGGGAACCACCATATCCCCTTCTCATTTACAGAACATACTTTATTTCATGTGTGATGTAGGTTTTTCTTCCGACCTAGTATGTGCCATGTACGAAACCGCTGTAAATAAAGGCAAAAAACAGGTTAAGTACATTGAGGCCATCGGTATTAACTGGGCCAAAAAAGGAATAAAGACACGGGAAGAAGCACTGACAGAATCCCAGGATTACAACACAGCCTACCTTCTTGTACGCAAGGCCTTTGGCTTTAAGCGCAGCCTGGCGCCGGCAGAAACTACCATTGTAGACGAATGGTGTAAGTACAATTTTGACAGCACCATCCTGGAAGAAGCCTGCAAGCGCACTGTTTTGCAGACAGGCGAAACAAATTTCCATTACGCCGGCAGCATCTTGAAGAAATGGCATGAGCAAAATGTCACCTGTCTTCAGGATATCGAAAAACAAGATCAGGCTTTTAAAGAAAAGAAAAAAGAGAAAAAGGAAAAACCTCGTTCTCACGGACGGAACCAGTTTAACCAGTTCCCGCAGCGTGATTATTCACAAAAAGAAGTATCCTCTCTGGAAAAACAGCTTCTTCAGGGGAACCGGTCCTGATCATAAAGGAGGTATAGCAGGCACTTATGAAACTTACTAACAGCCAGTTTGATGAGATCATGTCCATCTATTATAAGCGACAGTTCCAATGTCAGAATACAGAGCGTATGCGCCTGGATGAGATCCACCGCCAGATTCCTGAATACCGGGCACTGGAGCAGCAGATTTCAGAACTTTCCCTGCAGCACGCCCAGGCGAAACTGCAGCGTGGACAGAACACCGGAGATCTGGAGCAGCAGATCCGGGAGATCACAAAGCAGAAGGAAGATCTGCTGACCAGCCACGGCTATCCGGCCGACTATCTGCAGCCGGTTTATGTATGCCCGGACTGTCAGGACACCGGATACATCGGTACTGCCAAGTGCCATTGTCTGGAAAAAGAGATCGTGACCTATCTCTACTCCCAGTCCAATCTCCAGCAGATTCTGGAAAAAGAGAATTTTGCCCATTTCAGTCTGGACTTTTACTCCGACGATTATACGGAAGAATCCACCGGACTAACACCGAGAGAGAATATGAAAAACATTCTCAATACCGCCAGAGATTTTGTCAAAAACTTTGACACCCAGTCAGACAATCTGCTGTTATATGGCAATACGGGCGTAGGCAAGACATTCCTTGCTAACTGTATCGCCAAAGAACTTTTAGATCAGTCTCATACAGTTGTTTACTTGACTTCTTTGAAACTATTTGATATTTTAGAAGCGTACAAATTTGACCGTGATATGCCTTTTGACGAAAAAAACGCCACGGTTGCCTATATTCTGGACAGTGATCTGCTTATTATTGACGATCTGGGAACCGAATTGAACAATGGATTTACTTCATCCCAGCTGTATCACTGTATTGATACCCGCCTCAATCATCGTCACTCAACTATTATTTCTACCAACCTATCTTTTGATGATCTGCGGGACGACTACAGCGAGCGGATTTTTTCCCGCTTGACAAGTAATTATACCCTGTTAAAATTAACAGGTGATGATATACGCCTGAAAAAGGCAATTATGCAACGCAACCTTAATTCTTAATTTATTCTGGAGGAAAAAACACAATGAGTCAAAAAGATTTAACAAAGATTATCCCTTATGGTGACCTTGCCATCATCCCTTTGGAGAGCAGCCGTCCCATCGGCGAGAAAGTAGATGCTTACATTGCCGGATGGCGCACACAATCTGAACCTGGTTCATCCATCCATTTCACCAACTACAAAAAGGAATCCTACATCATTGATGCTGTATGTCCTAGATTTGGCTCCGGTGAAGCAAAGGGAATTTTGAACGAGTCAGTCCGCGGTAAAGATGTATATTTATTGGTAGATGTCTGTAACCACAATCTCTCCTATACAGTATGTGGCCAGGTCAACCATATGTCACCAGACGACCACTACCAGGATTTAAAACGAATGATCGCTGCTATCAGTGGTAAGGCAAGAAGAATCACTGTTATCATGCCATTCCTTTATGAAAGCAGACAGCACAAGCGCAGCTCTCGTGAATCTTTAGACTGTGCTCTTGCGCTTCAGGAATTGACCAATATGGGCGTCGATAATATTATCACTTTTGATGCACATGATCCTCGTGTACAGAACGCGATTCCACTGAAAGGTTTTGAGACTGTTCAGCCTACCTACCAGTTTATCAAAGCATTGCTTGCGAATGTAGATGATATTCATATGAACAGCGAGAGTATGATGATCATCAGTCCGGATGAAGGTGCTATGGGCCGTGCTATTTACTTCGCCAATGTTGCCGGCACAGATGTGGGTACTTTTTATAAGAGAAGAGATTATACCAAGATCGTAGAAGGACGCAACCCTATCATTGCTCATGAGTTCTTAGGCTCCGATGTTGCCGGCAAAGATGTGGTTGTTATTGACGATATGATTTCTTCCGGTGAAAGTATGATTGATGTTGCCACTGAATTAAAACGCCGTAAGGCAAATCGTATTTTTGTTGCTTCTACCTTTGGTCTGTTTACCAACGGCCTGAAAAAATTTGACGAAGCTTATAAAAGCGGCCTGATCTACCGTGTTATGACTACAAACCTTGTATATCAGCCACAGGAACTTCTTGAGAGAGAGTATTACATCAATGTAGATATGAGTAAATACATTGCTTTGCTCATTGATACTTTGAATCATGACTGCTCTATCGCAGAGTACCTGAATCCTACTGAGCGTATCGAAAAGATCCTCAAGAAATATCATCAGAAATAAATTTCTTAATTATGATTGCATTTACCCATCGGCATATGTGCCGGTGGGTTTTTATCTTTATAAAAAAA
>HF998339.1:35665-35779 GCA_000433735.1 Clostridium sp. CAG:167 | reverse complement strand
AGGGCTCTGCCTCATCCATGACTGGTTTTCTTTTTATTCTTATTGCTCTGTGTTTGGATCCGTAGTGTCAGTTCCAGCGTCGCCACCGGGATTTTTCTGGGTAGGGGGGGTTTT
>HF998339.1:12666-35634 GCA_000433735.1 Clostridium sp. CAG:167 | reverse complement strand
TCCGCTGTCACCGGAGCATCTGTAATCGTCGGAGCCTCCGTAACAGCAGCCGGTGCCTTCGTCGTCTGGCTGTCACTTGGATCTGTATCTACATCATTGTTGTCATCCGGATCCGTATCTACGGAAGACTGGTCCTTATCCGAACTGGATGAACTACTGCTGTCCTTGGAAGAGGAGTAGCTTCCACTGCTGCTGCCACTGCTTCCTGTACCGCTGTAAGTACTGGATAAAGTGAATTCAAACTGTTTTACCGGCAGTTTTTCATGAATCGCATCCATGTACTGCTTCCAGGTCCGTCCCGGATAACTGGATCCGTACAGATCTGACACTTCTTTTGGTGAGTCGTATCCTACCCACACAGCCGTTGTATAATACGGTGTAAAACCGCAGAACCATCCATCTTTGTGATCATTTGTAGTACCGGTCTTTCCGGCACAGGCAGTTCCGTTGTTCAAGGACAGGCCTCTGGCCGTTCCGCTTGTAAAGACGCCTTTCAGAATATCTACCATGGCATGGGCCGCATCTTCATCATATATTTTTTTCTCTTTGATGCTGTCGTCAATGATGACATTGCCATCTGCATCCTGGATCTTTATGATACAGGTAGGTTCTCTGAACTTACCGTCATTGGCCAGCGTAGCATAAGCGGAAGCCATCTCCAGCGAACTGGCACCATAGGTAAGTCCCCCCAGTGCCGCCGAATCATGATAATCGGATTTAACGAGCTTGGTAAAATGCATTTCCTGCAGATAACCAAGACCAACTTCCGGTGTCAATTTATCAAACAACTGCCATGCCACCGTATTCAGGGAATGTTCTACTGCAAACCGCAGTGACACATAACCATAGTAGCGGCCGTCGGAGTTTGACGGACCTCCATTGAATTTATGGTCGTATACCGTAGTCCTGGCGGTACTGCCCCGCTCCAGAGTCGGGGTATATACGACTAGTGGTTTGATGGAACTTCCCGGCTGACGGAACGACTGATAGGCACGATTCAGGGAGTACCCTTCCGTTTCCTGGCTGCGGCCGCCTACGATGGCCACCACTCGGCCGGTCTTATTGTCAATACTGACTGCCGATCCCTGCATTTTGTATACGCCGTCATCTGTTTTTTCCTTAAAGGATGCCAGATTATCGTCCACTGCCTTCTGCAGTTGTTTCTGCTTAGTAAGATTAATGGATGTGTAAATCCTGTATCCTTTATTTAAAAGCATCTGCTGCGCTGTTGCATAGGCATCTTCATATTCTTCCTCGTAGTCCTTTTTCTTACTGTCTGAACTAAAGGAATACTGGAAATCAAATCCATTGTATTTCATCAGCGCCTTGGTTGCTGAATTGGTTATAAAAGTCTGGATGTAGTTTCTCTTTGTTACCTTCTGTATATTAAGCTTAATCTCTTCATTATAGGCTTCATCATACTCTACCTGGTTGATCACGCCGTCCGACAGCATCTGATCCAGAATACGGTTTTTACGCTTCAGCGTGTTGTCCATATTCTTTTCCGGATTATAGAGATTAGGGTTGTTAGGGATCGAACACAGGAAGCAAATCTGGGCCAGAGACAGATCCTGACAGCTCTTGCTGAAATACCCTTTGGCTGCCGCCTCGATTCCATAATATCCATTGGCAAAATATACGGAGTTTAAGTAAAACTCTAAAATTTTTGTTTTTGAATATTTTTTCTCCAATTCCCGGGCGATAAAAATCTCCTTGATCTTTCGCTCATAGGTCTTGTCCGTGTTCAAAAAAACACCTCGTGCCAGCTGCTGGGTAATGGTAGAGGCACCCTGTTTCTTTTCTCCGTTATTTTTAATCAGCGCTACGGCAGCACGAAAGATTCCTTTCATATCAATTCCATCGTGCTGATAAAACTTCTTGTCTTCTGTTACAAGGAATGCATCCTGCACATATTTAGGAATTTTATCGATAGTGAGATAATAGGCATCTTTATCGCCTTTCAGTACGGCCAGCTGCTTGCCTTTTTTTGTATAGGCTATGGTAGTTTCAGAACTGCGGAATGTATCTTCCGTAGACTGGGCAACAAGTTCTTTCGCTTCCTGCTGCATACCGATCACTTCGTCGCCGTATTTGAGGTACAAAAACAAGCCGCCCCCAAGCACAGTCAGAAGAATGACCAAAATAAGGATCTTTACAACCAGCCAGAATTTTCTATGTTTCTTTATCTTTTTACTCTTTGCCATTGAAACCTCCATTCACTATATACGAATATATCGTCTGCCTTTGGTTATCTTTGCAAGATGCAGTGCCTCTTCGGCCTCATCCATGAAACTGACAACATCCACTGCCCCCTGCCGCACAACAGCTGCTCCGCTGCAGGTAGTAGTAAGATCTGCAATCTGGTATTTTTTCTTTTCCATGTCATCTAAAATATGAAGAATAGCATCATCAATTTCTTCCGGCTGTGCATTGTTAAAATACAGCATCATTTTGCCATCTTCTATCTGATCAAAAATACACTGGGACCCCAGCCGGATATCAATCAGATCAATAAGACAATTCATAACTACATCACCACAGGCCACGCCATTATTCTTCACAATACTACGAAAATGATCGACCGCGATCAGCACCAGCTCATGACAGTCATCCAGTTCTGATACAGCAATCCGGTTCTCAATCTGGTTTTTGATTCCATGATACACATTCTGCAGTGCCGGCTGCTGGCTTTCTGCCGCCTTCCGGCTAAGTACTTCGTCATGTATATTTCGGATTCTTCCCACAACCCGCTTAATATTTCCACTTTCATCTGCAATACTATTATAGACAATATGATGCCACTCATATCCATGTCCGGATATACTACTTAAATACTCAAAACTTCCCCGGGTCTTATGCCTTCTTGCCTCTTCCAGATGCCCTATAAACTCATCCATGAAATCCGGATGGATAATTGGATTATTCTTAAGTTCCCTGGAATAGTGGGCAATCCTTTTACGAATCAGTTCTCCGTCCATTTCTTTAAACGAATAACACATAGTATCTTTATCAAAATCAACTTCAAACAAAATCTCATTGGAAGTCTCTTCCAGCAGACGATACCTCTCATTCTGAATAGCCAGTTCCGTCTCCAGTTTCTGCAGACGGGACACATCCTGGATCAAAGCCGCCAAAACATTCACATCTCCACGGCTTTCAATGAGTCTGCCACGGATCCAGATCCGTCCGGCAGCCTGTCCCGGCATATCATAATTCACAAAACTATCCATAATACCGTTTTTTTTGATCATCTGTTTCGTAAGCTGCAGTATATGATCATAGTCTTTCTGGGACACGATATGCCGCAGATTGATGCGCTTAGGCTCATACTGCTCCGCCTTTTTTCCAAAAATCAGTGCATAAGCACCTTCGTTAATATAAACAGTCCGAATCTCGTCACCCTGCACCTCAAAAATACCGATGCCTCCCTGGATCAGATTTCCAAATGTATCCATAAACGGCTGAAAGGATTCTATTAATTCGGCCGTTGTCTCTTCCTGCTTGTACATCCCTTCACCTCCTGCAGTCTGTGCACATTATATATCATTTTATTTTATCTTGCAAAGTATTTCTTCGTGTATCCGTCTCGCCCGGTGGGCCCAGGTATGGCTTTCTGCCGCTGTTTCATAGGCAGTCTGCTGTATATGCTCCCATTTTTCCCGGTCGCCAAGCAGCAGCTTTATCCTCTCCGGCAATTCCTCCAGTTTGTCCAGTTCGTAGATACAGAGATCCTCGCCCACTTTCATGTTCTCTTCAAAATAGAGGCTCCAGTCCGTGAAACATACAGCCCCGTTTAGCATAGAATTAAAGACGCGGTCGTGGGCCCCTTCCTTAAACCAAGGCATCACATTCAGGGAAATCTTGGCCTGACTAATGGCCTTGAGGCATCCATATGAATCCTGCAGCCTGCCATTGATGATGTTCTCCGGATGGCGGCAGTCAAGCAGATCCCATCCTGCCCCAAAGCAGGCAACTTTCAATCCGGCATCCACCAGTGTCTTTACCACTTCTCCCCGGAAATAATGGCGTACATACAGATCGATCATAATCATGTTGGGCAGATTCTCCTTAATGCCCTCTTCTGTTATATCCTCCACCTCGTTACGAAGATGTTTCACGATCCCTTCTGTCATTTCCATGTGGGGATGCTCTATGAAATCCTGTATGATTCCCATATAAAACCGAGTATATTCATCATTGATCCGCCGGATCACTTTGTCAAAATTCCCCGGCGGCGTATAATTTCCGGTAAAAACCACATCATAAGGCCGCTCGTCCCAGGATGGCAGTGTGTCTTTTTTCCATAAGGAAGTGCCTGCCAATGGCAAAAATGGTCCTCTTTTGATCTCCGGAAAGTACTTTTTCAGATATCTTTCATGCTCTCGGTCAATGGAAATCTGCTGATAATCCTTTGGCAGATAAGGAACAAATTTGTGGTAATAAAACGGATGATCCACCACAATGTTGATAAAAGGTATGTTCCTTGCTTCAAAAAAGTTAATGCCCTTTGCATCCGTCAAATAGGACTCTCCACTGCAGCCTTCAAAGTTAAAACTAACTGCCGCCGTTATGCCGGGAACGGCAAAGGCCATCAGTTTTGACAAGCTGTCATACTCTTTACACTGGTCAAAATAAAACACTTCATATCCCAGTTTTTCAAATGTGGCTCCCATTTTTACACTAAAGTACCACAGTGTTTCGATTCCGTTGGTAAACATAACCAGTCTGCGGATCAAATCTTTCACCTTCTTTGATAAACTCTATTCTTCCTCTTCCGGCAGTGCCAGTTTCTGCTCTACCATTACTTTTTCTTCCAGACAATGGAACACATCCTCTACTGTCTCTTTTTTCAGTTTTGGCGAGATCAGACTTACCACCGGTACGATCACAAGTCCTGCCACCATGGCGAAGGCTCCGGCGTTGATGGGTGATGCGATAAACCGGAAAAACATATTTGCCACTGTGATCCCCACGCCACAGATAAAGCTGGCCCAGACCGCTGCTCTGGTAACCCCTTTCCAGTACAGTCCATATAAAAACGGTGCCAGAAACGCTCCTGCCAGTGCGCCCCAGGAAATACCCATAAGCTGGGCGATAAAGGCCGGAGGATCCAGTGCGATCACAACAGAGATCAGGATAAAACCTGCCAGCAGCACACGCATCCATACTAACTGCTGTTTCTCATTCATTTTTTTCACAAAAAGAGGCTTGATAAAATCCAGTGTCAACGTGGAACTGGAAGTCAGCACCAGGCTGGATAAAGTAGACATGGACGCCGACAAAACCAGCACGATCACAATTCCGATCAGGATGTCCGGCAGAGAGGACAGCATAGTAGGAATGATGGTGTCGTATTTTACCGTTCCATCCACTGCTTCTTTTACACCGGAGATCCGGCTGAAGCCGCCCAGGAAATAGCATCCGCCGGATACTACAATGGCAAACAAGGTAGAAATGATGGTTCCCGTATGTACTGCCTTTTCGTCTTTAATGGCATAGAACTTCTGGATCATCTGAGGCAGTCCCCAGGTTCCCAGAGAAGTAAGGATCACTACACCAAACAAGTTGGCCGGATCCGGTCCCAGAAAGGAAGCGTACGCTCCCGGCATAACCGAGCTTGGCACCTGTGCCAGTTCCTTGACCGCCGCCATAAATCCACCGTGTCCGCTGAGTACGGCTGCGATCACCGCTACGATACCAAACAGCATGATGATTCCCTGGATCAAGTCATTCCATGCAGTAGCCATATATCCACCTATGATCACATACACACCTGTCAGCACCGCCATTACTACCACACAGATCCGGAAATCTACATCAAATGCCATACCGAACAGGTAGGAAAGTCCGTTGTATACCGACGCCGTGTATGGGATCAGAAAAATAAATGCGATCACCGATGCCGCGATCCGCAGGCTCTGGCTGTCATACCTTTTACCAAAAAAGTCCGGCATGGTCATAGAGCCCAGATGCTTACTCATGATCCGGGTGCGCCGTCCTAAAACTACCCAGGCCACCAGCGAACCAAGTACTGCATTCCCAATACCGATCCAGGTAGATGCCAGACCATATTTATATCCAAACTGTCCGGCATATCCTACAAATACAACGGCTGAGAAATAAGAGGTTCCATAGGCAAACGCCGTCAGCCACGGGCCCACCGACCGTCCTCCCAATACAAATCCATTTACATCTGTTGCATGTTTTCTCGCATAGACTCCAATTCCCATCATGACCCCGAAAAACAGGATCAAAAGTATAATTTTTACTGCCATCTTCCTTCTCCTTTTAGTTTTCTTTGTCCTTTAACAGAGCGTTATATACATCCCTTTTGGATACGCCCCGGTCCTTCGCCACCTGCTTCATGGCACTTTTTTTGTCCATTCCCTGGTCAAGATACTGATGCATATGCTCTGTCAGCGGAATTTCCTTCCACTGATCCTGTCTTTCTTCCCGCAGTTTCTCCTCATCGGCCCCATCCAGTACCAGGACAAATTCACCTCTTGGCGGATTCTCTGTATAAAAAGCCAGTGCCTCCTCCATGGTAAAATGCAATGCTTTTTCGTGTTTCTTTGTCAGCTCCTTGCAGACAGCAATTTTCCTCTGGCCCCCTACAACGCCTTCCAGCACTTCCAGCGTTTTTAACAGCCTGTGGGGTGCCTCATAAAAAACGGTAGTACAGGTGGTGTCAGCCAGCCGTGCCAGCACACTTTCCCGCTCCTTTTTATCTGCGGGCAGGAACCCTTCAAAAGTAAATCTTCTCGCTTTCATGCCTGAAAGAGTCAACGCCGTGATCACCGCCGCCGGTCCCGGCAGGGAAGTAACCTGGATCCCTGCCTCATAACACGCTCTGGCCAGATCTTCACCGGGATCTGAAATAGCCGGTGTTCCGGCATCCGTTACCAGTGCTATGGTCTCTCCTTCCAGCATCCTCTTAATAAGGACCGGTGTTTTTTCCATTTTGTTGTGTTCATGGTAACTGGTCAGCGGCGTCCGGATCTCATAATGAGTCAGCAGTTTTCTGGTCTGCCTGGTATCCTCCGCCGCAATCACATCTGCCTCCTGCAGGATCCGCAGGACCCGCAGCGTTATATCTTCCAGATTCCCAATGGGCGTCGCACACAAGTACAACATGCCTGCCATGTGCTTTCGCCTCCTTTCCTAATCGTAGTAAATATGCCGGATCTGTTCCATATAATCTCCCTCATCATCATATACGATCAAAGGCGGCTCTACCGTCAGCTGGGAATTACCTCCCCGCACTCCTTCAATCAGTACCATGTTTGGTTCTTTGTCTTTCTTTGGATAGACAAGCTGCATCCGCTTAGGCTGCAGTTTCGCTTCCACCATATCATGAAGTATCTCCGCCAGCCGGAAAGGACGATGTACCATGTAAAAATGTCCTCCCGGTTTCAATAACTTTGTAGCCGTCTCGATCCACTGTTTCAGGCTGCACGCCACCTCATGTCTGGCGATGGCTTTGTGGTCCCCGGGATTTTTCAACCCATGGGCATCCATCAGATAAGGCGGGTTGCTGGTAATGACATCAAAGGATGCCTTGGGAAAAATCTCTGTCCCTCTGCACACATCCCCCGTGATGATCTCCACCTTGTCACCAATGCCATTCCATGCCACACTGCGCCCGGCCATCTGGGCTACATCCGGCTGGATCTCAAGACCGGTAAAACTTTCCCCCGGCCAGCGGCTGTACATAAGGATCGGGATCACGCCATTGCCGCATCCCAGATCCAGACATTTCTGCCCTTCCTCTACCCTGGCAAACCAGGACAGCAGCACTGCATCCATACCAAAACAAAACCAGGACGGATTTTGTATAATTCTCAATCCGTCCCGCTGTAAATCATCCAATCGTTCACCGGGCATTAAAACCGGTTTCTCTGAAGGCATTTTACTCATCTAACTTAGATTTTCCTTCCTTTTTTTCCATTGCTTCCAGCTTTTTCAACTCTTTGTCATGCTTTGCCTGAATTTTTTCCTTCGGGCCGCGGGTGCGGAATGACAGCTCGGAAACATCATAATCCCTTACTTCTTTTTCATCGTTATCCATTGTAACGATTACCTTTACCCGCTGCTTCAAAACACTGACACTCTGTACTTCCCCTGGCAGCCCCTCTGGGGTTTTAACACGGCTTCCCACATTCGGCAGATGGCTGTTCAGTTCCTCGTAAGCCTCTTCCTCATTTTTCAGGCAGCACATAAGACGGCCGCACACACCGGAAATCTTAGTGGGGTTCAGAGACAGATTCTGCTCTTTAGCCATCTTGATGGATACCGGCACAAATTCTGACAGATAACTGTGGCAGCACAACGGTCTTCCACAGATTCCGATTCCTCCTCGGATCTTTGTCTCGTCTCTGACACCGATCTGACGCAGTTCAATACGGGTGCGGAACACGCTGGCCAGATCTTTAACCAGTTCACGGAAGTCAATCCTTCCATCCGCTGTAAAATAAAACAAAAGTTTATTATTATCAAATGTATACTCTGCCTCGATCAGTTTCATCTCCAGTTTGTGCTTGTGGATCTTCTGATAGCAGATACGGTACGCTTCCTTTTCTTTGCGCCGGTTTTCCGCCTCTTTTTCCTCATCCTCTTTGGTTGCCACCCGGATGATGGGCTTTAACGGTGCCACGATCTTTTCTTCTTCCATCTTGCGGTTCGGCAGTACAACCGTACCGATCTCCACACCTTTAGCCGTTTCTACAATGACAAACTCACCGCGCTTTAATTTATGTTTACCCGGGCTGAAGTAATATACCTTGCCCGCCTGTCGAAACCGGACTCCTATAATTTCTTTCATGTTCGGTTTATCCTCCTTATCAATCTTTCAATGCCATAAGCATCAATTCCATGGTGACTTCGAAATTCACATTGGCTTTCAGGCGCACCTTCGCCTTTTCAAAGGCCTGCATAATATGCTCGATCTGCTCGTAACCACGCAGGCTTGCTTCTTTTGCGATATTCGTTGACTCATCCTGAAAGATCAGCTGATTTATATTTTTAGTAGCCTTAAAAATTAACACATCCCGGTACCACAATTCCATCAGATCAATATAATCCCTGACTTCATCTTTTCTGGTTCCCAGTTCTTTGATATTTTCCAGCATATCACTGACTGTCATGTCCTGTACATGTCTGAGAAGATTCAGTATCATATCTTTTGTCTCAATAAAATCTTCTGATTTGGCATAGCGCATTGCCTTTCCCAGATTTCCCTGGGCGAAAGCCGCACTGGCCTTAGCCAGATAATCCGGCACCTGTCCCTGGGTTCTCAAAAACTCTTCCACGATGGAATTGCTTAACGGTCTGAATTCCATGATCAGACAGCGGGACTGGATAGTTGGAAGCAGTGCTGTGATATTACTGGTCAAAAGGATCACTACTCCGTATTCCGGCGGCTCCTCAATGGTTTTTAACAAAGCATTCTGAGCCTGCTCGTTCATTTTTTCTGCTTCCGGAACAATATATATTTTGTATGGACTGGCAAATGGCTTGATATCCATCGTATTGCAGACCTGTTCCCGGATCTCACTGACCGTTATGAGATTAGCCTTCTCATGCTGCACCCAGATCACATCCGGCTGGTTGCCCGACTCAAACTGATGACAGGAAACACACTCTCCACAAGGCTTTTCTCCCTGGTTCTGGCACTGCAGTGCCGCTGCAAATGTCTTTGCCATATTCTCTTTTCCTACACCGGTCTCTCCCTGAAAAATATATGCGTGAAACGGCTTGTTTTCTCTGACTGCCGTCTGCAAATGATCTTTAATCTGTTCATGTCCCACGATTTCTGAAAATTTCAACATATTGTATCGCCACCTTTTTATGTGATTATATCTAACAATAAGCCACGGATCTCGTCTACCTTGTCCAAGATTGCAATGGCATCTTTTTCATCTTTGATCAGCTCTCCCGCCAGTTCATCCAGCACTTCATCCACCCGTTTGATCATTCCGTACACCCGGTGTCGTCCTCTCCGGTCCAGAAAATTCTCACGGCTAAACTTGTGGGAACGGTTTACAATTTCATTCATAAACTCTTTGATCAACTTGCGGTAATGCTTCATATCCCGCACATCCATGTGTTTCCCCAGTTTTTTCCCCTGCATGGTGATCTCTTCCATCATGACCTGCAGTCTGGCCGCCAGGCCATCCTCTTCAATGGAACTCATGAGGGTAAATTTAAAATCTTCCGCAGGAGCCTGATTCTTCTGCGTACCACTGGTCTGATTTACCTGCTGCATAGGATCGATCCGAATATCCATAAGCTCCTCCTTGTTCCAAAACTACTGATAAAACCCATTTCTTCCGCTCTTTCTATCTTACCATGCTTCCGGTATTTTATCTACCTTTTTTTAGCAGGCTGCGGATTTGCTCCAGAGCCACAGAAAGGTCCGTATTATCTATCCAGTCTGTGATTTCCAGTGTCCTCAGTTTTTCCCCGGAAAAATCTTCCTCATCCGCCAGAAAGCGCCGGCAGACCTCTGCCACACAAGGTGACGGCTGTTCTTTTTCCCTGGCAAGGCTCCGCTCCATCCGGAGAAAATCGTCTACCGCAATGTAAACCGGAACTACCTTGTCCTTTCCGTAATAATCCCGGATCTTCTCATACCCTTCCAAAGTAGAGATCATACAGCAGTCTCCCTGCTCAAAGTCGATCTGCCCGTCGTCTGCAGTAAAATAATACCAGGGTCCCTGCACTGTCTCATAACAACGGCACTCAATGATTCTGCCCTGCTGCCTCATGTCATTCATAGTGTCCTCACTGACAAAATGATAGGCTACACCCTCTTTTTCTCCCTGTCTTACCGGTCTGGTTGTATATGGGACTACCTGCTTTAAGGCCGGATCTTCTTCCAATATCTTCTGAAACAGCGTATCCTTTCCTGCTGCGCTTTTTCCCATAAAAATATATAATCTGCCCACGATCGTGACTCCTTTACTCTTTTAACACCCGCAGGTTCGACACCCTATCGTCCGCCGTTCCTGTCAGGTTTAATCTTTTCTCTTTCGCCTCAGAAATCTGCCCCAGAACATGGAGATCGATCATCTCCCCCGGCACTACAAACGGAATACCCGGCGGATACACCATAATGTACTCTGCTGACACTCTGCCACAGGCTTTCTCTATCGGTACTTCCTCCCAGGGGCCATTCATGGCCTCATAGGATGAATATTTCTTTTGTGGCAGCACAGAATCTGTCTCATGCATGTGAGGTTCGCTTTCAGAAAGAGTCTCATCCATATCTGAAAGTGCCTGCATCAGCCGCTCCAGAGATGCCTCCGTGTCTGCCACCGTCGTCATGGCCAGCACATACTCTGCGGCCACCATCTCTATTTCTATATTATACGAATTTCGCAGTCTTTCTGCAAGTTCTGTGGCCGAGATGTCCGCTTTTCCGGTATAGATCACAAGTTTTCCCGGTTCCTTGAGCCGGTGATGCCACAGGGACAGATGCCGCCACCGCTTTGCCTCTTCATAAAATCGCTCAAGCCTTTCCACATAGGCACAAAAAGACGGCTTCCCTTCCTGTTCCAGCCAGTCCATGCACTGTGCCACACTGGCCATCAATACATAAGATGGGCTGCTTGTTTCGTAAATATCCAGATAACGCCGGATCTTCTCTGCCGCTACCCGGTCACTGCACCGGTGCAGCACTGCTGTCTGGGTCAGGGCCGGCAGTGTTTTATGAAGGCTTTCGATCACCAGATCTGCCCCTTCCTCCATAGCAGTTTTCCATCCCCTCATCCAGTTCAGATGAGCGCCATGAGCCTCGTCCACTACAAGGGGGATCTGATATCGGTGGACTATTTCTGCTATTTTGCCCACTTCCGACACTACCCCTTCATAAGTAGGGGAAGTAAGGATGACGCAAGCCGCATTTTCATGAGTTTCTAATGCCTTTTCCACCTCTTCCGGCGGACACTGCAGCGCCGCTCCCGTCTGAGGATCAGTCTCCGGCTGCAGATACACCGGCTCCAGTCCCAGCAGATAGATCCCGTGGTACACCGACCGGTGGCAGTTTCTGGCCACCAGAACCTTGTCTCCTTTTTGGCAGCACGCCGACATGGCCGCCAATATTCCGCAGGTACTGCCATTTACCAGAAGATAACTTTCTCTGGTTCCATACATTTTCCGCATCTGATCCATCAGCCGGCGTATCCGTCCCTCCGGGTGGTGAAGGTTGTCCGTCCCCTCCACCTCCGTCACATCCAGTCCGTAAGGATCCTCCATAGAAAAAGGAGGCTGTCTCTTATGCCCCGGCATGTGCATGGGAAGCCGTCCGCTGTCCCGGTATTGTAAAAGAAATTCATAAAGATTCATATAGACTCCTATTCTGGCAGACCCCTGCGGGCCCTCTGCAACACAAAAGTGACATCCCACAGGATGTCACCTTCTATCTGGTATTTTTATCAATTAGAAACTATAGTTATACATCATTGGGGTTGATACACCAATAATCATCACTACTACAACTAAATAAATCAACATCAATGCACTCAAAATAATACCGATGATACCACAGATCATACCCGCCTTCGTAAAACTGTTGGCATGACCCAGATCGTTTTCTTTTTTTGCAAAAATGCAGGCAATAATTCCGCAAATGATTCCCGGAACACCATATAAACAGCATGTCACTATTGAACAAATTCCCAAGACCATGGATGCTATAGAATAGCCTGACGGTTTGCCGGGTTCCGGCTGTGGAACTGGGTTTGGATTACCCTGTGTATTATTTCCATAATAAGAATTATTCATTTCTTCATTCATCATTCTTCCTCCTTCTATCAATACAGAACAAGAAAAAACAGCAACGGCAAACTGCTTTTGCAGTTCCCCGCCTGCTGTCCGTTTTTCTTTATCCTGCCAATCCGACAGATACACCAACTACTACCAGCAAAATAATAACTACTACCCATACTGCTAATGCGATGATAGAGCATACAAGACCAGCTGTAGCCATTCCTGATTTTGCCTTTTTCTTAGCAATAGCAGCTAATACGATACCTACGATTGCCAGTACCCATGAAACATAAGGCAAAATGCATGTCAGGATCAAAGAAACGATTCCCAGTACCATTGAGGCAATGGCAAGGCCATTTGACTGTTTTTCTTCCATTTTGTTTTCCTCCTCTTTCTAGATTTATATATACATTTTATTATACCTTTATATCCTTTGTCAAATATTTTGTTGCTTTTTGTTGACATTGTCAATATTTTGTAGTAATATGTTGCTGTAATCGAAGGCGATTCACCCATAGGTGAGTTGCCTTTTTTTTGCCCTAATCATTTGCCTATGCAAATGATCGCCTATATATAGTTTAGTTCTCTATTCCCCAGAAAAGAACCGCGAAAGCGGTTCTTTTCTACTTTTATCCGGCCTACATCATGCGCCAGCCGGAGTGGTATTTATTTTTCAGGGAAGATTTATTTTTCTTGCCCCATCCCAATGGATAACCGTCCACACACACAAGAACCCAGCCGTTGTCCTTTCCAGCCTCTTCCTGTGTCAGCGTCAAAGTCTCACCTTTCAGATACCGGATCACCCTCTCATCCTTCGAGGACAGATCCAGGCAGTTTTTATACTCACTTTTCTTCAATGCCATAGCCAGGGACTGACTTGGCTCAAAGCGGTTTTTCTTCATTTCTCCCAGAAACAAACCGCTGCGCAGAAAACGCAGTCCTTTCATGTCCGGCAGCTGTTTCGGCATATAGTATACCATGCCCTGCTTGCTTTCCATCCGGTCCGGTTCAAACTCTCTTGCCAGTCCAGCGGCAAATTCCTGAAACAGGCGTTTTTCTTCACCTTTTAATCCACTTCGCCGCTGGTCGTAACTTTGCACAGCCCCTTCCGCCGTTTCCTTCTTGTGGAACAGTGCCAGAAAATGACCTTCACCGTCTAATTTGTGTGGGAAAATGCGGATGCAGTCTTCGATTTCTGACCGGGAACTGTCAACCCATGCCGGATTTCCTTTGGAAAATCCCACATATCCCTGCATTGGCACGATCTCCATGGAATCATCCATAGACAAAATTTTGTCCACCGTTCCCTCATCCTCCAAAGGAGAAAATGTACAGGTAGAGTACAACAGATATCCTCCCGGCTTTAACATAGGCAGTGCCTGCCGCAGAATCTCTTCCTGCAGTTTGGCATAAAATTCCGGCCCATTCTGCTCCCAGGCTTTCACCATGGATGGCTCTTTCCGGAACATTCCTTCGCCGGAACACGGCGCATCAATCAAGATCTTGTCAAAAAATCCGGTGAAATACTCCTGTAATTTCTGTGGATATTCCGTCACGATAAAACTATTTTCCACGCCAAACAATTCTATATTTTTCAGCAGTGCCTTAGCCCGCTTACTGCTTATGTCATTGGCGATCAAAAGACCGGTGCCATGGAGTTTTGCCGCCAATTCCGTGGCCTTTCCTCCCGGTGCGGCACACAGATCCAGCACCACATCCCCCTCTTCTACCGGCAGGCGGGAGGCCGGTGTCATGGCACTTGGATCCTGAAGATAATACAACCCTGCAAAATAATAAGGGTGTTTCGCCGGTGCCACTTCCGGATCATAGTAAAATCCATTGTCTACATAAGGGATCGGGGTCAGTTCAAAGGGAGAGATTTTCAAAAAATCTTCCACGGAAATCTTAGCTGTATTGACCCGCAGACCATATTTTCTTGTATCTTCCATAGATGCCAGGTACGCCGGGTATTCCTCCCCCAGGATCCTTTTCATCTCATCACAGAACTTCTTTGGTAAATCCATATGGCAACATCTCTCCTAATTTTCTTACTGTGTATTCTTTTCCGCTTTTTGCACACACGATCTCAAACTCTGCCGGATCACAGAACTCTGCCATCACCTGCAGACAAACGCCGCAGGGAGATGGTGCCGCCATTTCCCCTTGCCTGCCGCCTACAATGGCAATCCGCACAAATTCCCGCTTTCCTTCGCTGACCGCCTTGAAAAAAGCCGTCCGCTCGGCGCAGTTAGTAGGCGTATAGCCGGCATTTTCAATATTACATCCTGTATACACCGTGCCGTCTGCACATTGCAGTGCCGCTCCTACCATAAAACCGGAGTACGGCGCATAGGCCTTTTCTCTGGCCTCCATGGCCTTTTGTATCAACTCTTCCATTTAGTCCTCCATATAACTTACAAACTGATTTCCTGCCTGTTTGAATATTTTTTCATATTCCGAACGGCTGACTTTTACTTCTTTATTTTTCTCCGGATTGAACAGATACAGCTGGCTGCTTGTGTAACCACTGATCACCACCGCTTTGCCAGTTCCGGTAGACGCCGCCACCGCTTTATTGTTGCTGACAAAGTAAAGTACCTGCTCCAGAGTACATCCTTTGAGATTGATGGTTTCCGGCATATAGGACGCCAGCATTTCATAAATGGATTTGTTGGCCGCAGACAGTTCCCTGGCATCCACGGTGAAATGGTTCTGTTTCAATATCATATAAGCGCAGGCCCCCAGGTTAGACACGCCATTGCCCTCCTTGGTCATTTCAAGACCGCCGATGTTGTTCATCAGGAAACTTCCGCTTCGCTCCCATACAATCTGCTGTTTGCTGGAGATCACCACACCCATCTGCCGGTCTGCCTCTTTGATAGCAGCTCTGGCACTCTCATAGGAAGCAGTGATACGACCCAGGGCAGACACATAATACTTGGTTCTCGCCGGCTGTTCCAGACGCACATAGCGGCCGCTGTAATATACCGTAGACGGTCCGGCTGCTTTCTTCGGTGCCTCTTCCATGGTAAAGGAAGACGGCAGTTGTATATACCACTCTGTCAAAGATTTGCTGGTAACTCTTGATTCATAGGAAATCTTGGTGCTCTCCTGCTGTGTAGCCGTCAAAATACTATCTTCTCCGGTCTCTGTATAAGAAGCACCGGATTTTTTGCATAACTTCATGTTGATCACATTTCCATTGGCACGGATAGACTGGACATACTGCCCATCTTTTGTATAGGTTTTCTTGATCTGCCCTGCTGTGTCTGCGATCTCAATCTGATAACAAGGAATGGTCTTGGAACCATCTGCATTGGTCACAATGTCCGAATTTCTCACTCTTCCGAACACAACATTTCCCTCAATGACTCCCAGCAGACGGATACTGACATTTTTGTCCTCCGACGGGATCACGGTCTTCTCATCATTTTCCAGATTGTAAATGGTCAGGCTGTCTCCATATCCCCTGCCCATAGAAGAGGACCACACATAACAGTTGGCTTTTTCCATGGTCATAAAGGAAGTGCTTTTTATATTCTCTGCCAGTTTTTCCAGTCGTTTCCCGGACATATTGTAGGCATACACGGTATTTCCCACGGTGAAATAATAGATTCCCCTTGGGCTGACATAACCGTATGATGCAAAATCTTCTTTCAGCTGCTGGTAACTGGCATTGGCCGGCATATACACCATTTCTTTCAATTCCTTGTCCTTGGTGTATTCATACAATACCACTGCCACATCTCCTTCATATTCTCCCCGCGGAAAATATCCATAGACGCAGAAGTACAGATTCCCCTCATCATCCACTTTTAGCAGACGAATATCCTGCTCGTTGTAAGCTTTGTATGCATAAGATGCATTCTGTTCAAAAGAACTGTATACTGTTACTACCTGGTTTGCCTTCATGTCATAGCAGTACAGAGAACCACCCCGTTCAAAATACAGCTGGCTGCCACCTGCATCGGTCAGCATACGGCTGTCATGCTCCTGTGTAATTCCCAGTTTCAGCTGTCCTGTCTGAGGGCTTGCGCAATCCGGGTTAAACTCTGCTTCCATGGTTCTCTCAAAATTCAGCAGATAATCATGTCCTCCGGCATAACGGACACGATAAAATTCTTTCATATGATAAATCTCACTGCCAGAAGCAGTGGCTGCTTTTACAAAATAATTATACTGGATACAGGCTGTCTCCATATTGTATTCTTTTACAGAAACCAGTTCCTCAGATATTACCTTTGGTGCCATAGCACTGTATGTCACCAGATCGGAACTGGATGTAATATCTACCTTTGCCAGTGTGCTGTTGGCGTTCTGGCTGCTTGGCTCCAGGTACTGCTCCAGTTCATCCTGTTTGCTCTTCTGGAAAGTCGCCTTGTGAAACTTTCTGACAAAAGCCAGTTTATCTGCCAGATGGGAATCCTCCAGATAATACTTCAGACGGGTGTAATAATGTATCTTTCTTCCTGAAGATGCTGTGCCCACCAGATCCAGAATGTACTCCGTACTGGTTTTAAAACTGTAGTCAAATGTGATCGTAATAGTCTTGTCACCGGATGATACCGCTCCCACTTCTTTTTCATCATACACTTCCCCCGATTCCTTATCCAGGATCCGGTAAGAAATCTTTGTGAGAGAATCCTTGGCATCTGACAGGTTCAAAAGTATAGTTTTGCTGTCATTTAACGGTGTCACGGTTTCACGGATCACATTGGCGTCCGTGGTCTCACCGTATCCATACAGTGTATTGATCTTCTGTCCCTGGGTAGTCAGGGTTATATAGGGAAAAGTCTCTCCCTGCAGCTTTGATTCCTTGCTGGTGTCATTGAGATTTGTAGACATTCGGCTTCCAAAAAAGAACAAAGCCCCCACAAAAATCAACAGCAGTCCTACTGTTTTATATATATATTTGATCATTGATCTCATTCTCCAATCTATTTAAGCACTTTTTTGCAAAAATCGTCTACTATAGTTTAACGGCTTTCCTTGAAAAGTGCAAGATATACACAAAAAATATTTGTGGCAAGTGTCCGCTGTCACAATCCATCTCACAAAAAATTTGTACTTTCATATATTAGGTAATAAACGCCAACAGGGAGGATGCATTTTGAAATCCAATCAATCTCCTCTTATTCCACCTCTTACTCCGGTATACGGGGCCGGACGCCTGTGGGAACTGGAAGACGACGATGCTTATCTGAAATATCTGTATCCGCAGATTACTCGGCAGATCAGTGAATTTGTGGAAGAGGTCTGTGACCAGATGGAGCACGAAGGCAGTCTTATGTTTGATCAGTACCCGGACCGCACAGCCCTGCAGATTCTTGCCAGTGGCATTGAAAAAGACTTCCGAAAAAAATACCCCGATTCCTACTCCCGGGAAGATTCTCTTCTGCGGGATATGATCGAGGTTGTCCTGTTTCATGAAATTATGCACCGACGCTACCGCTACCGCAGCCGCCGGCGCCTCTATCTGTAATCAAACCGGATAACAGGGGTGGCCAAAGAGGCCCCCCTATCCTGTTACATAATAAACTCCACCTTTTTATCCGTGCCGGACGCTTTCAACTTAATGACAATAAACGGATAAGAAGGTGCCTTTTTCACCACTGCCCCCTCTTCCGGTCCGGTCAGTGTGGTATCCAGGTACAAAACATCCCCCTTGGAATATAAATCGTTTACTTTGATATTATACCCAAAACTAGGCCGTTCTCCATACCCGGAAGCCAGATAGAAAAATTCACCTTCTTCGTATGTGATCTGAAATTTGTTGATCTTCTTTTTATCAATTTCCTTTTTCAGTGTGTCTGGCACATCTTCTGCCGGAACCACTGTATATTCCAGTGTTTTGCCCTTTCCTTTCTCTTCGGTAGATGTCTTCTGTCCGCAGCCGGCCAGGCAGACCACCAGACAGCATATGATCCCAAGGAGCCATACTCTTGTTTTTCCCACGCAGATACTCCTTCGCTTTTTTCCCATTCTATGATAAAAAAACAGGATATATGCTTTATTTACTTTGTTTCATCTCTTCAAAATAATTGGCAAGTGCTGCAAATTCAGACAGCCCCAGTTTTTCTCCCCGGATGGCCGCCGGCAGTCCTGCTGCCTGGATTGCCTGTCCTACCTCTTCCTTGGAAAAAGGAAGTTCACTGCTGTTTGTCAAACCGTTTTGCAGCGTTTTTCTCCGCTGGTTAAAAGACGCACGGATCAGCTTAAACATCAGTTTTTCATTTTTTACCTCCACCGGTGTGGCTTCCAGACAATTCAGCGTGATCACGGCACTTCCAACTCCCGGCCGGGGCATAAAACAGTTCGGTGGCACATGGGCTGCAATGGTCGGTTTCGCATAATACTGTACCGCCAAAGAGAGGGCACCGTAGGCCTTGGTTCCCGGCTCTGCCTTCATGCGGTCTGCCACCTCTTCCTGTACCATAACCGTCACACTGGACAGGGGCACATGGCTTTCAAACAGTCCCATAAGGATCGGCGTCGTAATGTAATAAGGCAGATTTGCCACTACCTTGATGGGTCTGCCTTCGTTGTACTCTCTGGCAATGGCCGGGATGTCCTGCTTCAGAATATCTCCCTGCAGCACCGAAACATTGTCATAACCGCTTAATGTCTCCTTCAAAATCGGGATCAGATTATGATCGATCTCTACCGCCAGTACCTGCCTTGCCGCCTCGCACAGATACTGAGTCATTGTACCGATGCCCGGGCCAATTTCCAGCACAAAATCGTCCTTTGTCACATCCGCCGCCTGAATGATCTTTTCCAGCACCCTTGGGTCAATGAGAAAATTCTGTCCAAATTTTTTCTGAAAATGAAAATCATGTTTCTGCAGAACCTCTATGGTTTCCTGTGGATTTCCTAATTTTGCCAAACTTTCAATTCCTTTCTTCCAGTTCCTGCAGGCCGTACAGTCTGCAGGCGTTTCGGGTTGTTGTCTCTATTACTTCCTCTGTGGTTACACCCTTCAATGCTCCGATTTTCTCTGCTACATAGATCAGATTGGAAGAGTCATTGCGGGTTCCCCGGTTTGGCTCCGGTGCCATATAAGGGCAGTCCGTTTCCAGTACAATACGGTCCAGAGGGATCTGCTCCACCGTCCGGATGCATTTTTTTGCATTTTTAAAAGTTACCACACCGCCGATACCGATGTAAAAGCCCATTTCCACATATTCCTTGGCCATCTCCGGCGAATAGGAGTAGCAGTGGATCACACCGCCACATTCATAGGCCTTGGTCTCTTTCAATAGTTCCATGGTCTCTGCCGCCGCATCCCGGCTGTGAATGATCACCGGAAGCTGCACTTCCCTGGCCAGTTGGATCTGCCGCAGAAACCACTTTCTCTGCGCCGCCGGTTCCGGCTCATCCCAGTGATAATCCAGACCGATCTCACCAATGGCTACCACTTTTTCCTCGGACGCATGGCTGCGGATCCAGTCCATATCTGCCTCCGTCAGATCCGCCACTTCACTGGGATGGACTCCCAGCGCCGCATGAATAAAATCATACTGCTTTGCCAGTGCCAGCGCCTCTTTGCTGGACGCCATATCTGCACCTACATTGACAAGCTGCCCCACTCCCTTATCTCTAAGGGAGCCGAGCAGCTCATGTCTATCCTGGTCAAATGCTTCATCGTCATAATGACTGTGTGTATCAAAAATCCATCTGTTCATAGTCAGTCCTCTAGCAGATCTCTGCTCCTGCCGGCATTGCTTTTTCCGGAGTCATCAGTGCCAGATTACCCTCTGCATCTTCTGCACAAAGCAGCATTCCTTCTGACAGCACACCTGCCAGTTTAGCCGGTTTCAGGTTTACAAGCACCATCACTTTCTTTCCAACCATTTCTTCCGGTGTATAGTATTTGCGGATGCCGGATACAATCTGCTTCATCTGGCTTCCTACACGCACCTGGCTGCAAAGAAGTTTCTTGGATTTTGGCACTGCCTCACAAGATACGATCTCTCCTACCTGGAACTGCATTTTCATAAAATCATCAAATGTAATTTCCGGTTTTGCCTCGATATCTACTGCTTCTTCCTGGCTCTCGGCTGTTTCCTCTGCTGCCGGTTTGCCAAATTTTTCTTCAACCTGGGCCATCACTTCGGAAAGATCCAGTCTCGCAAACAAAATTTCTGGTTTTTCTACTACTTTTGTACCGGATACATACTGTCCGAATGCCAGATTCTCAAGGTCACAGTTCTCAGCCTGGATCTGGGACAGGATTTTTTCAGACGTTTCCGGCATAAAGGACTGCAGTAAAACAGCACCCATACGGATTCCCTCTATCAAATGGTACAGAACCGTAGCCAGACGGTCTTTCTTCGCCTCGTCTTTTGCCAGAACCCATGGCTCTGTCTCGTCAATATATTTGTTGCAGCGTTTAAACAGAGTAAAAATCTCAGAAATAGCATCTGCTACTCTCAATTCGTCCATCTTGGCTGTCACTTTGGCCGGTGTCTCAGACAGAACTTTCTTGAAGTCCTCATCCATCACATCATATACTTCTTTGTTTTCTACCACACCGCCAAAATATTTGTTGCTCATGGAAATAGTACGGTTTACCAGGTTGCCCAGTGTGTTGGCAAGGTCTGAATTCATGCGCTCTACCATCAGTTCCCATGTGATCACACCATCGTTTTCAAATGGCATCTCATGAAGCACAAAATAGCGCACAGCGTCCACTCCAAAGAAATCTACCAGATCATCTGCGTACAGCACATTTCCCTTGGACTTACTCATTTTACCGTCTCCCTGCAGAAGCCATGGATGACCAAACACCTGCTTTGGAAGCGGAATATCCAGTGCCATCAAAATGATCGGCCAGTAAATTGTATGGAAACGGATAATATCTTTTCCGATCAGGTGCAGATCTGCCGGCCAGTATTTTTCATACAGATCGCCGTGGTTGCCGTCTACATCATATCCCAGTCCGGTAATATAGTTGCTCAGTGCATCCAGCCATACATATACAATGTGACTCGGATCAAAGTCTACCGGGATTCCCCATTTAAAACTGGTTCTGGAAACACACAGATCCTGCAGACCCGGTTTCAGGAAGTTGTTTACCATCTCATTTTTACGGGCAACCGGCTGGATAAACTCCGGATGGTCCTCAATATGCTTCATAAGACGATCCTGATATTTACTGAGTTTCAAAAAGTACGCTTCTTCCTTTGCCGGCTGGCACTCTCTGCCACAATCCGGGCACTTGCCATCTACCAACTGGGAAGCCGTAAAGAAAGACTCACATGGTGTACAATACATTCCTTCATAGAAACCTTTATAAATATCCCCTTTGTCATACAGCTTTTTGAAGATCTTCTTAACCTGAGCTTCATGATCCTCATCCGTTGTACGGATAAACTTATCATAGGAAGTGTTCATCAGATCCCAGATTCTGTGGATCTCTGTGGATACATTATCTACAAACTCTTTTGGTGTAATGCCTGCTTCTTCAGCCTTTAACTCGATTTTCTGTCCATGTTCATCCGTTCCTGTCTGAAAACGAACATCAAATCCCTGAAATCTCTTGTATCTGGCGATCGCATCTGCCAGAACGATTTCGTAAGTATTTCCAATGTGGGGTTTACCGGATGTATAGGCAATCGCGGTAGTGATATAATATGGTTTCTTTGCCATGGTCATAATCCTCCTAATCTTCTATCCTTAAGTGGCGCACGCACCACCTTAAATCACGACTTATCTCTCTAATTTTAGAGAATTGTGTGTAACTTGTCAAGGAATCCTGTTTTATTTTTAAGGATTTATGCTTTTACCAGACACTGTCCATCGCAGATTTCCAAAGTTTTTCCTGTCATCTCTGCAATCTCTGGATTGTGAGTTACTAAAATAATGGTTTTTCCCTGCTTATTTAAATCCTGCAGCACCTGCATCAGTTCCTTACCTGTATTCTGATCCAGTGCCCCGGTGGGCTCATCTGCCAAAATCAAATCCGTCTCCGCCACCAAAGCCCGGGCAATTGCCACGCGCTGCTGCTGTCCGCCGGATATCTGGGTCACTTTCTTTTTCAAAAGATCCTCAATCCCCAGATAACTGGCATATTTATGTATCAGCTGCTTCTTTTTCTTATGGGGCATCCTGCGACATAACAGCGGAAGTTCTATATTATCATAAACACTGTATTCGTGGATTAGCGCAAACTGCTGAAACACAAAACTTAACCCGGCA
>HF998339.1:2736-12606 GCA_000433735.1 Clostridium sp. CAG:167 | reverse complement strand
CTTTTTCCTCCCAGGAGGTATTCACCACTTGTAGGTTTATCCATACATCCCAAAACATTCAGCAAAGTTGTCTTTCCCGATCCGGAAGGACCTACAATAGACCAGAACTCTCCTTCTTCTACGGTCCAGTTTATATGTTTTAGTGCCTCTGTCTTTGCGTCCCCCTTTCCATAGATTTTTCCTATATCTTTTAATTCGATTATGCTCATGTCACTCACTGCCTCCTATTAATTTCTGTGGCTGCATCTTTCCCATCTGTCTCATGGCAAAAATACAAGCCGGAATGATCTGTATCACGACAAACAGACCGCTCACAAAAAACAATGGCAAACCAAACTGTCCCTGGGAGAACTCCACGCTGCCATCCTGGCTCTGTCCATATACATACCAGGCATATATTCCCTCTGTGAGCCAGGCCAATACACCTACGAAAAACAGTTCCTGCGTAAAAAGCACTGCCAGCCTGCCACTGGTATATCCTACCGCCCTCCGGATGCCGATTTCCTTCTTTCTCTCATAGATACGGGCGGACATCAGAGTAATCGTGGCGATCATGACAAAGGAAATAATCAAAACGGCACCGGATAACCAGATAAAATTGTCCTCCATCGCTTCATCATATGCTGCTTTCAAAACTGTATCCACCGTTTTGGCACTTACATCTACCTTACAGAGATCTCCTGCTGTTTCCACCGCCTTAATGGCCTCTTTTTCCGTTACCCCTTCTGGAATTGACGCATACAGATCCTGAAGTGTGTTGCTCTTCACTCCACTTTCCACAACAACTGTGTTTTTCAGCGAAACATAACTCTGAGATACAAGGTTGTCGTTAAACCACAATCCCTGGGAATCTGTCATTCCCTGAAGAATATAGCATTTATCATCTATATCTGTTATGATCTGTCCCAGTTTTAAATGATGTTTTTTACAAAGATCCTGGGAGATCCAAATGGATAAAGGATCGTTTTTTGAACCCTTCTTATCCTAGTCAAATTTGACCTGTGATACTTTTTTACCACTGACCACCGGTATTTCCTTCAGCCACTCCAGATTGTCAGACAACATAATACTATCCAATTCTTCTCCACTTAGAGATGGGCTCTCAAACAAATGACTTTTAAATCCACCTAGTTTGTCTACTTTTCCTGATGCAAGCAGGTTCTTTTCAAAAGAAGATAAACCTGCTTCCATGTCCTGTGCGTCCACCTTAATATTCAGGGTTTTACCGACATCCGCCTGTATATCTTTTCTTACAACCGAAAAATACTGGAACACTCCCTGGTACAACACATAGGCATCTGTCATAAACATCAAAGCAATAAATAACTGCAGAAAAAGGAGAAAATTGGACCATTTTCGTTTCCAGATGTTCCGAACAATATCACGCATTTGTGTCTCCCTCCTTTAATATGATGGCTGGTGAAATTTTTAATATTTTCCGTATGGAAGTCAACGCTACCATACAGGTTGTAAAGATAACTATAAATCCACCAATCAAAATATTTTCTTTATACAAGGATAATGTGTATTGTGTAAATATAGTTCCTACACACATCTTAATGATCCACTGAATCACCATCGTAACAATCCATGCGATAAAAAGGATACCAAACATTTCCTCCATTACCAGTGCTAAGATCTTCTTATTGGTAAAACCAAATGCCTTTCTGACACCAATCTCGTACCGTCTTTTTCCCAGCCAAAAATGCATGATATTGATACTGTATAAAAGTGACAGCAGATATCCCATAACAGCCAATGGGAAAATCCGATTCTGGCTGTTACTCAGATCTTTCAGCACATCCCCTGTCTCGATTGCCTGCGGTTCATCATAAGTCAGGGTTTTCATCTGTTTTTGCCCTTCCTTCTTCATGCTTTCCAGCAGATCAGCCGTATCTCCTTGTTGTGAATATACGATCATGCTGACCATATTAAGTTGATGCAATTGGTTTTCTACATCCTCTGGCAAAGCAGTTGCCGGCACAAAAAGGCGGTTATCCCAAAGCGAACTCTGGTTTTTCACGCCCACTTCTCCCAGCACCTCATACTGCTGTTTTCCCAGACTCAGATAAGACTTTCCATTTTTCTTTTCAACCAAATGTCTGAGACTTTTACCTATGAGAACTACCTTCTTTCCCTGGCATATTTCCTGCTTTGTATAAGATCTTCCCTGGGTGATAGGATACTGCCACTGTCCATCTGCTCCCAGATACTGGGCACTTACCGGCACATAACTTCCTACATCATCCTTGTCAATATGGATCAAAACCTGATGGATCATGACCCCCTGTCCCGATTTTGCCACAGACAGCATATCTTTCAATGCATCTATCTTGAACTCTTCCTCTCCTTCGCAGTAAAAGTTAACTGCCATACCATGGGGAGGCATTGCCTTCTTCTTTGCATCTTGTGCCTGTAAGATCTGAGCCACAAAACTAGTAGCCACAGAAATTACAAACATAGATAAAATTAAAGTAATTGTCAGAAATACCGTTGAAAACCGTGCATTTTTATAACGGTTTGCCGTCAGTCTGACTATGTTGCGAATTAAATTCATGCACGAACCCCTATCTTCCCATCTTCTATGTAGATCTGTCGCTCTGCCACAGAAGCCACCTTGGGATCATGGGTTACCATGACAATGCTGTTTCCGTCTCCATGAATTTCGGATAAAAGTTCCAACAGCGTTTCCCCATTTTTCTGATCCAGTGCTCCCGTTGGCTCGTCCGCCAAAAGCACGGATGGCTCATTTACCAGTGCCCGGGCAATAGCCACTCTCTGCTGCTGTCCTCCTGACAACTCGGACGCCCTTTGATCCATATGATCCTTCATTCCCAGCCGTTCCAGCATGTACTGGGATTTCTGTATCATTTCCTTCTTTCCCATTCTTTGTTTCATGGACTTTCTTTCATTTGCCAGGATCAATGCCATCTTCACATTATCCAGTGCGGTCAGGTCTTTTAAAAGATGAAAACTCTGAAATACAAATCCAATCTTTTCACCCCTCAGATCCGCTTGTTCCTTTTCCGTCAGATCCGCCACATTGATGCCGTCTAACAGATATTCCCCTTCATACATCCCATCCAGTAAACCCAGAATGTTAAGCAAAGAAGATTTTCCTGATCCTGACGGTCCCATGATCGACACCATCTCTCCTTCTTTTATATCCAGTGATATTCCTTTCAAAATGGTCTGCCTTGCTTCTCCTTTGCCAAACCCCTTTTTTATCTCTTTCAACTGTATCATAACTATCGTCTCCCTTCCATTAATTCAATTGGCTGCAACTTTCCGATGCGTCTTACCGGCATAACAGCACTCAGCCCTACACAGACAAGCATAATACATGCCCCCATCCCGACCATCTGTCCATTCATCCTGAGGCCGGTATTTAAGTCCATTCCTGTCAGCACCAGTCCACACACTGCCACTGCCAGTATAAAAGCAGCCGCAAAAAGACATCCTAATTCTCCTAAGATCAGGCGTGCTAGTTTTCTCTTGGTAAATCCCATAGATACATAGATTCCAAACTCCTCTTTTCTCTGCATAATACTGGCCAAAATTGTTCCTATACAGCCAAGAACAGACAAAAACAACAGAATCACCGCAAAAAATATCAATACAAAAATAAAGGTTTTCTGTCCGTTATAGTATTCCTCTATTTGTTTCTTCACCGAAAAAGGCTCTGATGTTATCCCCTGTTCCTCATAGGCTTGCTGCATCTTGGTTTCTGCCTGCTGTTCCTGTCCGGCCTTCGGCACAAAGATCAAATTACTGCCAAAGGCAGCCGGCGACTTACATGCTTTTGTTTCCGGTGTGACAAACCACTCTTCACCGCCATCTTTTAATCCATCCGAGGCCGGTATCATGTTTCCTGACCAAAATTTCATTTTCTCAGAAATGACCCCCACAACACGGTAATGTTTTACCGCCTTCGGGTCTTTGCTTGTCTCTTCTCTTGCAGTAAATTCTGATCCGTAAGGATGTGCGCTTTCCATGGCCTGTGTCACCAAGATCGGAATAACCGATCCTCCTTTGTATTCACAAAGTTCTTTGGTGGATCCTTTTGTAAGCAGAAACTGTGTTGTCTGCAAAGTATTCAGATGCATTTCCAGTCCTTCTACTTCTTCCTGCTCATCCAGTTGCAGAATTATATTTTCAAAGAGCAGGATTCTCTCTATTTCCTTCTCTTTTTCAAGTTTTTGGACCACTTTTTCATATGCCTGAACCTGTTTGTCTTCCCCGGTTTGTCCATCTTCCTCATAATTTGCCATCTGAATAGCCCGCTCGGGAACCAGCTGCTGTATCTGCTGCCAGTACCGCCAGATATTCTGTACCATGGCAATGGCTAAAAACATTGCCAGAAATCCCACAAAAAACTGGATCAGCAACAATACATTCTTCTTTTTCTGTCTTTTTAATGCGCGTAAAATAATATAACCCATTTTTCTCTCCCCCTGTTATTCTTTTAAACATTCTGCAGTTTCTACCCGCATGGCAAATTTAGCCGGAACTAACGCCGCCAGCACACCACATAATGCGGTACATGCCAAACCTGCTATCACATTTGCGGTTCCAATCGTAGTATAAATATCGTTTTCTGCCAGCCAGCCGCCTGCCCACCGGTTAATTCCCCACTGGATCAAAATAGCAATCACGGCACTGATAAAAATCATAGCCATGACTTCTGCCAGAATATTTTTTACGATATAATGATTGCCGGCCCCCATTGCTTTGAAAACTGCCAGATCCTTTTTTCTCTCCATCATCCAGTAGATCATAAGATTGGACAGATTGATAATGGCAATCAAAAATACCAGTCCGCTGGCAATGATCGTCAGCAAAATACTGTTACCCACGGAATCTTTTTCAACACCCTGTATTTCCTGATAAGCCAGGATCATACCTTGTTTTTGAAGCTGTTCTTTTTGTTTCTCAATGTCTTCTAAAAAACGGCTTTTGCCATTTTTCAGGATAAGATTCATTTCGTTTATTTCTGTATTTTTTCCTGCGGTATCCCAATAGTCCTTCCACGGCATATACGCCACATCATCCCATTGAGTCGGCCGGTTCTCTCTCCCACAAATACCGATTACCTCATATGTATGATCTCCGATACGAAAATCGCTGCCTGTCTCTACTTGATTTTTCTCTGCTATATTTTTTCCGAGAATGATCTGTCCTTTTGTATCCTGTATTTCCGATTTGTGAAAATAGCGTCCCTGCAGCAAAGGTACATGCCAGGACTCTTCCTGTTTAAAGTTCACCGGAACGATCGTACAAGTCTGTTCTTTTCCCGATGTAGATACCGGCTCCAGAGACAACAACTGCACTTCCCCATATTCTGTAAGTTTGTCGCAGTACGCAAGCCAGTCTTCTTTCTTTAATGCTGCCCCTTCTTCTTGATTTACAGATATTTCCAGCTGCTGATCCGGATTCCCGGAAGTCTGATCCTCCAGCATTTTCACATTTTCCACCGCCACACTGGTCCCCACAGACAACACCTGATTACCTACCAGGAATCCCAGGATCAACAACATAACCGTTATCTTTTTCTCTTTCCATTGTTTTATCACATATAATAGCATTACTCTTCCACCTATTATTTCCTTTCCTCTTCATTAATTTTTTCTTGTTTATATTAAAACAATATTATTGTATCATACCAAAATAAAAAAATAATGAAAATCGTCGAAATTGGAGTGAACGGTATGTTTTATGCGATGAGTGGTCAAAATTTCATTGCTAAATCCCTTTTTCTACCTTACAATATAGGAAGAATCATCTCAAAATGTATTTTAAGACGGTTCCGACGACCTGCCGCCGAGCTGAAGCGAGGGGGCATTACATATTTCACTAGGAGGATTTATATATGTTGATCATCGGTTCTCATGTAGGTATGAGTGGAAAAGATATGCTCAAAGGATCTGTGAAAGAAGCTCTTTCTTATGGTGCCAATACCTTCATGGTATACACAGGTGCACCTCAAAATACACGACGCAAAGAAATCGACCAGCTGAATATACCGGCTGCCAGAGAATTAATGAAGGAGCATGACATGAATAACTTCATTGTACACGCTCCTTATATTATCAATCTTGCTAATACGGTAAAACCCGAGACATTTGAACTGGCAACTGAATTTCTTGCCAAAGAGATCACCCGCACAGCGGCCATGGGTGCAGAGGTACTGGTACTTCATCCGGGCTCTCATGTAGGTGCCGGCGAGGAAGCCGGTCTTGCCCAGATTATAAAAGGGCTTAACCAGGTTCTTACCCCGGATACTCCGGTTAAAATTGCCTTAGAGACCATGGCAGGGAAGGGCAGTGAATTAGGACGCTCTTTTGAAGAACTAAAAGCCATCTACGACGGATGTCTCTACCCGGACAAGCTGCGGGTGTGCTTTGACACCTGCCATGTCAGTGACGCAGGTTATGATCTGATCCACGACTACGCAGGAGTTATGGATGAGTTTAACCGGATCCTGGGTCTGGATCAGATCGCCGCATTCCATATTAACGACAGCAAAAATCCATGCGGTGCCCACAAAGACCGCCATGAGCACTTTGGTAAAGGCTGTCTGGGACAGGATGCCTTGATGCAGGTTATCAATGACCCTCGTTTTTCCTCTATCCCTAAGATTTTGGAGACACCTTATTACAAGGATCCGGAGGGTGTCAAAAAGCCGGCACCACCTTATAAAGAAGAAATTGCCCTGATCCGTTCTTTATACACGGGAGATTAAGCAATCATTTCTTTTCATTGGAAACACGGGGCAGACTGACACGGCAGAACCGTCGCAGAAACTGCTTTGCATTAAATGGGATCAGCGGATAGATATAACTTTTTCCGCTGATCGTTTTATTTCTCACGATACAAAGTCCTACAAAGACCGTTCCTCCGATCATTCCCCACAGTCCGAACGCAGCGGTCAGTGTCAGCAGGATTATTCTCATAAATTTCAGCGCATACCCCAGTTCCAGGCTTACCTGAGTATAATTCGCCACCGCCACGAAAGCCATATACAGCATGATTTCAGAATTAAACCAGCCGGATGAAACCGTATAATCTCCCAGAATAATACCTGCCACCACGCTTAACGGCGTGCTCAGCATACTCGGTGTATTCACGGACGCCAGTTTTAATCCATCGATCATCAGTTCCAGCATCATCATCTGTAGATAGATCGGTACATGGACGGCATCGTTGATCTGGATAAAAGAAAGCCAGTCCGGCAGCCAATCCGGGTGATTGATCAAAAGCAGAAAGATAGGTGTCATAAACACCGCCAGCACATTGATGAGCATTCGGGACAGTCTCAGATAGGTACCTGTTACCGGCGGGAAATAATAATCATCCGCATCTTCCACAATATCAAACACAGAAGTAGGCAGGATCATGGCCGAAGGCGAGTTATCCACAAAGATGACGATATTTCCTTCCAACAGACTGGCCGCTGTCACATCCGGCCGCTCCGTGAATTTAAATTTAGGAAAAGGATTGTACCACTTTTTCGGATAAAGACATTCTGCCAGACTCTGCTGGTTCATAGAAAGGGAATCCACCTGTATCCGGTCAATCCGCTGCTTTATATCCTTCAAAAGGTTTTCCTCTGCCCGCCCCTGCATGTACGACACAACTACATCCGTCCGGGAACTGCTGCCCACCGTATGCATTTCCATCACCAGATCCGTAGACCGGATCCGCCTCCGGACCAGCGCCGCATTGAAAACTACCGTCTCTACAAAACCATCCCTTGACCCCCTCATCACCTTATCTTTTTCCGGTTCGTCCACGCTCCGCCCCGGATAAGTACGAAAGTCCATAGCCAGGCATTCACTGTACCCCTCTACGATCAGCATCGGCACACCCGACAGCATCCTCTGCAAGAAATCGTTTTCCGTCCGCACCAGATCGATCTCTCCATACGGCAGTTTTTTCTTCAAAAAATCATGGGCATTTTCCGGCATTTCTTCCGGCGTGATCTTGTACAGAAATTCTAATATCTTTTCCATAATCTCATCTTTACAGAAACCATCAATAAAATAAAAACAAGCCTTTTTGCCACCAATCATCACCACCCTGTACAATAAATCAAAACTCTGGTCCACTTTTAAAAGCTCATCGATCCGCTTTTTATTTTTCTCAAAATCCGTGGAAAACTCTGTTTTACCAGCCATACTTACCTCCTGTTTATGCATTCTTATATATAGGGTTGACAAATAAGAAGCTTTCTATGTAAAATAATCTTTATATGGGCCAAGAGCCCGGAGAATATATACACTTTTTTTATGGGTGATGAGACCCAGATTGGAGGAATGAAAATGGATGTACCCCACGATCCCATTATTTTAGTTAGTTTTGTAAACACCAAGTTGAGAGATCAATTTGCTACACTGGAAGAATTTTGTAAAACCTATGATGTGGACGAACAAGAGCTTCGGACCACCTTAGAAGATATAGATTACCAATACGACGAAACAACCAATCAGTTTGTTTAGAAACGAGGATGAGCACCATCATTACATTTACCCACGAAATTTCAATTGAAGATTATAACGATCTGAGAGCCAGCGTTGATTTCATCACCATCCGGCCCAAAAGGGCCCGCGTTGCCCTGGCTAATTCTCTCTATACGCTGATCGCCATGGATGGCAGCCGGCCCGTAGGGATGGCCAGAGTAGTAGGCGATGGCGGATATGTATATTTTATCTGCGATGTGATTGTCCGACCGTCCTACCAGTCTCATGGCCTGGGACGACAGATCATTGAAAATGTCCTTGCCTGGTTAGAGTCCCAGGTTGAGGATGATGAAACCATCATGGTGAATTTAATGTCTGCCATGAACAAAGAGCCTTTTTATGAAAAACTCGGTTTTCACAAAAGACCCTTTGGCAATCATGGTGCCGGCATGAGCCGCTGGATTTCCCTGGAAGATCCAAACTATCCAACTACATAATCTTCTGCCAGGCTCCGCAGGATGATCAATCCTACCGGTCCCAGCAGAATACCAGCCACTCCAAACAGTTCCACACCGGCGTACACCGCAATGAGAACATAGAGTGGCTTTATATTTGCCGCTGTACCAAATAATTTCGGTTCCAGGATCTCCCTGAGAAACGTCACAACCACAAACATAGTGGCTAAAACAGCCGCTGATTTATAATCTCTCTGCAGCAATTCTACCACAAACCAGGGAATCAGGACAAAACCACTTCCGAGGGCTGGCAGCACATCGGATAGTGCCACCACAATCCCCAGAAAAAGGGCACACTCACTGCCCATCACACCAAATCCCAGAGTCAGTATCACCGCCACCAGAAACAAAATAATTAACTGTGCCCGCAGATACGCCAGTCCCGATTTTCTCAGACTTTTCAAAAAGACGCGGTAAATCCCCTTAACCCGGCTTCCCATTTCATCCATCAGTATCAAAAAAGAAGCCAGCACAAATGTAAATCCTCCCACTGCAAACTTTAACATGCCCTGCATGGTCCCACAGGCATATCGCAGCATTTCCGGTATTCCATTGTCCCGCACCCAACAAAAAAGAGAGTCTCTCTGACTCTCTACAAACCTCATACTCTGCCCCATCTGCAGATCAAACACCCGATCCACACTTTCGCAGGCCTGTTCCATCATTCCGCAGACACTCTGGCAGTATACCGGCACCTGCTGCAAACATACACACGCCTGCCGCACCGCCATCACGCCAATGTAAATGCCAAATGCCGCCAGTGCCAGTACCGTAAAAAGAACGACCGCCGTAACACTGACTTTGTAATTCCATCCACATTTTTGATGCAGATACGAAACCACCGGTTTCACAATACCGGAAAACACCATAGCCAGAACAAAGGGCAAAATAAGGGG
>HF998339.1:0-2703 GCA_000433735.1 Clostridium sp. CAG:167 | reverse complement strand
CCAATACCAAAAGCAAAGCCGCCACGATTAACATCACATATCTCTTTCTCATGCAAACTCTGTCTCCCTTATTCAGTTGTAAAAGTCCCTCTTAGTATGGCTGACTGGTCTTAAAAATATTACGCACGAAAACGATATCCAACGCCCCAGATTGTCTCAATATACTCTGGATTGGAAGTATCTTCCTCAATTTTTTCACGAAGTTTCTTGATATGAACGGTAACGGTTGCAATATCTCCTACGGAAGGTGTTCCCCAGATCTCCTGGAACAATTCTTCCTTAGAAAAAACATGATTTGGATTTTTAGCCAGGAAGAACAAAAGATCAAACTCTTTTGTGGTAAATGTTTTTTCAACACCGCGGATAAAGACTCTTCTGGCAGTACGGTCAATCTTCAGATCTCCCGCTACAATTACCTCATTTTCCTCCTGTGGTCCTGCTGCCGCCTCAGTCAATGCATCATAACGGTTTAGATGTGCTTTCACGCGGGCAACCAGTTCACTTGGACTAAATGGTTTCGTCATGTAATCATCTGCACCCATTCCCAGTCCATGGATCTTGTCAATATCTTCTTTTTTGGCGGAAACCATAATAACAGGTGCCAAAAACTTCTCTCTGTATTCACGGCAGATTTCAAAACCATCTTTGCCGGGAAGCATCAGATCCAGGATCAACAGATCATACTCACCTGTCATAGCCTTTTTAGCACCTTCATTACCATCATTTTCAATGGTAACTTCAAAATCACTCAATTCCAGATAATCTTTCTCCAGCTCTGCAATTGGCATTTCATCTTCAACAATCAAAATTTTTCTCATTCTGTTCTCTCCTTATTTGTCTGATTTTGGAATGGATATGAACACTCTCGTGCCCTCTCCTAACTCACTTTCTGCCCAGATGCGGCCATGATGATCGTCCACAATTTTTTGTGCAATGGACAATCCCAGTCCGCTTCCTCCGGTGGTGGAATTTCGGGAACTATCTGTCCGGTAAAACCGCTGAAAGATTTTTGGCAGCTCATCTTTGGCGATACCAATGCCATTATCTGCGATCTCCACCGTTACATACTTGTCGTCTTCTTTCAGACGAACAAGCAGCAAGCCTATGTCCCTTTGTATATATTTAGAAGCATTACCAATGATATTATTCACTACCCGCTTCATTTTTTCTGTGTCAATGCGAACCTTCGTTTTTGTGTTTACCTCATTGCGAAAAACCAAACTGATCTTTTTCATTTCAAGATCCAGGGAAAAATCACTGACACATGCGGTAAAATATTCTACTGCCTCTACATCCTGCCATTGATACTGAATGTCCTTTTGGTAAATCTTCGCAAAAAAGGACAATTCATCCACCAGTAGAGACATATCATTGGATTTATTGCGAATGGTTGTAATGTACTTGTTAAACTTATCCGGATCCGACACAACCCCATCCAGGATTCCCTGGGAATAACCCTTAATGGCCGTCAACGGAGTTTTCAGATCGTGGGTAATGTTGCCAAGCACCTCTCGCGTCAGGGAATCTACCTGTTCCTTCTCTTCCATGACATCCTGAAGTTCCTGACAGATCCTGCAATGAGATATCCGTGCAGGAAATATAATGATGAAGATGCCACACAAATTCAGAAATATTATTCCTGCCAGGATCCATTCATCCACTGCGTCATCTATCACTCCAAGAATCATCAGAATTTCAGAAATCATCAGGATCAGATTTCCGAACAGCAAGCCAATCAAACAGCATTTAGACATCCTCTGCCATTTATTTTTCATCTTAGCCTCGCTCTTTCTCTAGATTTACCTCAATTTAATCCATTTTTTACTATCTATACGAATTATAAAATAAAATGTAATATTTTTCAACCTAAAATACAAGGAATCTTCCTTGACGAAGTGTTTTTTTTGCCCTATAATATTGTAAGTTAGTGATTTTACAAGTAGAATTGGAGGAAACTATGGGAAAAATACTGTTTACTTCTGAATCCGTTACAGAAGGACATCCTGATAAAATTTGTGACCAGATTTCAGACGGCGTTCTGGACGCCATGCTGGCACAGGATCCAATGAGCCGTGTAGCTTGCGAAACGGCCATTACGACCGGATTGGTTCTGGTAATGGGTGAAGTTACATCTAACGCTCAAGTAGATATTCAAAAAATTGTTCGTGACACAATCGTTGAAATCGGATACGATTCCACAGACAAGGGCTTTGATGGCAATCTCTGCGGCGTGATGGTATCTTTGGATAAACAGTCTGCAGATATTGCTTTAGGTGTAGATAAAGCATTAGAGGCTAAACTTACAGATTCACAAATCGACGCTATTGGTGCCGGCGACCAGGGAATGATGTTTGGTTATGCTTCTGACGAAACCGAAGATTTTATGCCTTATCCGATCTATCTGGCACATAAATTGTCCCGTCAGCTTTCTAAAGTCCGCAAAGACGGAACACTTCCTTATCTTCGTCCAGATGGTAAGAGTCAGGTTACCGTGGAATACGATAATGAGGGCAAGCCTCTCCGCATCGATGCTGTAGTCGTTTCCAGTCAACATAGTGATGATGTGGATTGGGAAAAAATTCAGAAAGACATCCGCAAATATGTGATTGATGCAGTTCTTCCGAAAGAACTGATTGATGATGATACAAAAATCTATATCAACCCTACCGGTCGTTTTGTTATCGGTGGACCAAATGGTGACAG
>HF998338.1:1763-12850 GCA_000433735.1 Clostridium sp. CAG:167 | reverse complement strand
ATATTTCCCACAGTTACTCCAAGAACCTCTGCCACCTTAGAAAGGATATCTAATGTAATGCTATTTACCCCTTTTTCAATTCTCGCATATTTCTGTCTGCTGACTCCAATCCGATCAGCAACCTGTTCTTGAGTAAAATTTTTTGCATTCCTTAATTCCTTAATTCGGCTGCCTAACATTTCATTCATGATCATCCCTCCATTTCTTCCTAGTATTATTTTATACCATAAATGCACACCAAGTCAACAAAATGTTATAAAAATACAACATTTTACCAACTTGGTGTTGTGATTTTATATCATATTGCAAAACACCTTTCACAGAATCCGCCCCGCCGCCACCATGCCAGCACACTTTTTTGATTTTTTCCTAATTCACTCTGCATCTATCAATATCCGACAATATAAATTTCCTCTCATTTGCCTTTAGGACAAAGCCTTTGTACTTGGTTATGTAATCCACAATTCCATCTACCCTGACTATATCATAAGGTAGTTTACACTTGCTTCTTACCTGAATCTCACGGTTACTCAGCACCAGCACCGGGTGTACTTCTGCCACATCTTCCTGAATCACATTTTCCAGCACCTGGGTTTCTTCCTGGATCTGCTTTGTCGGTGCTCCGATGTTTTTACCATAGTTCCCCCTTTGCAGCATCCAGTTGTCCTTTCCATCAATGTGGATCACTGACTTTGTGTTTTTCCCATCTGTCATTCCAAACGCTTTCGTTTCTATGCAAAATACACCTGTTTTTCCCACAACAATATGGTCAAATTCTTTTACCTGTCCGCCGTATTTCAGAGCCGGGCCATTGATAACAGCATAATTTTTCTGGTCAAGGTTTTTCAATTCATCCCTGACGATTTGTTCTCCGGTATTTCCTACTTCTTTCCGCCAGTAATCATCCTCATCCGTCTTTCGATTTTTCAACTTGCTGTCCCTGGTCTCATATTCGGGCCTTTCGTCCACGCCCGTCACACCAATGGAAATCAAAAAATGTCTGAACTCTTCCTTTTGCGCTACGGTTATGTTGGGATTGGCAATTACAAGATTAAAGAATATCCCTTTCAAATCTCCCTTTTCTTTATTCAAAAAATCCTGATAAACTATTTTCCCGGATCTTCTTCTTACATATCCTCCTTGATAGGATTTTAGAAAAGCACAAAACCTGCGAAATTCCTCCTCCGAAAAATGTGGATGCAGTTTTTTCTTTTCTCTCTGAAACTTCTCTTTTGATACCCATTTGTCCTCTTTGCTTGTTAATTTGCTAATCAGCCAAATAACAATAAGGAACAAAAGGACTATGAGCACTTCCCTTCTGTGTGACGATATTATTTCTACTATGTACTCCTCCATTGATTCACCTCTATCTCAACTTTTCTTTTTTACTCTCAACATCGGTTATTTTTCCCCGGAACATGAACGCTTTTCCGGCTCAGCTTTACTGCTCCTGCTCCAATTCCTGATTGATTCTGTCTTCACTCTCTGCCATCGCCTGCAAAGTCATCGTAAGCAGTTTTTCCAATTCCCAGCCAAGCTGTTCGGCACCTCTTTCGATTACCTCTCTGGAACAGCCGGCCGCAAATCCTTTGCTTTTATATTTCTTTTTCAGGGATTTTAACTGCATGTCCTTGGTACTTTGGGATGGACGCATAAGGGCTGCTGCCCAGATAAGTCCTGTCAGTTCATCCACTGCAAACAACACTTTTTCCATCTCATGAACCGGTTCCACATCCAGCGTCACACCACATTCAACCGTAATTCCATATCCGTGAGACACAACACCGTGGATAATATCTTCCGACACGCCTCCCTCTCTCAGAAGTTCCGGTGCTTTCAGGCAGTGTTCTGCCGGATAAAGTTCAAAATCGATGTCGTGCAGCAGACCAATGATCCCCCAGTGTCCTGCCTCATCACCATAACCCAGTTCTCTGGCAAACCACTCCATCACAGCCTCCACCGTAAATGCGTGCTGAATGTGAAACGGATCCTTGTTATATTTTTTTAGTAAGGCACATGCTTCTTCTCTTGAAATATCACTCATGTTATCAATCTCCTTTCTGTGAAGCCTATGCCATACTAATATACCTATATCCTTACTTTGTCAATTGGAATTTATCTTTTTTTGTATAAAAGCAGTTCCGGGTTTTCGCCATCTTCCTCATAAGTACAAACCATGATAAAATCCATATTTACCACTATTCCAAAACGCCTGCTGCCACCAAATACACATTCCAGCTGATTTCCCAGGTATGTCTTTTGATCATCCAGAAATTTTACCTTTTCTCCATTAGGAAGGGTATACATAAGATTCACATATTTTCCCACCAGGGCGTTCAATTCTTTTACCTGTGGGAGTCCCTTGATATGAAGATCATTGATTTCTTCCATCAACTGCTGCTTAAATTCTTCAAACTGTCCATTGTCACTGAGTTCATCGTATCTCTTCCAATAGTCCAGTTTCGGAAGCATTTCTTTCATATAGGACCGCGCCTGCTCCTCAGTAAAATTTTCATTTACCATGTTTTTTACACACACATCGATCAACTGGTCCATATCGTTATAGGTATAAATACCATCTGCATAGCACCACTTGCAATATTCTTCGTTTAATGTACCGTCCTTTTCGCGCCCCAAAATCGCATCATCCTCAATCGGCATTCCGCAGCACTGACAGATCAGTTTTCTTGGCTCTCCCAAAAGGGTGTTGATGGAAACATCAAATTCTTTGGACAACAGTTTCAGCGTTTCTGTGTTTGGTATGGTTTCTCCGTTCTCCCAGCGGGACACCGCCTGACGCGTTACCATGATTTTATCTGCCAGTTCATCCTGGGACATTCCTTTTTTAGTACGAAGATCTAAAATAATATTCTTTGTTTTCATAGCCGACTCCTCCTTGTATCATGTATAGTTGGTTTCTGTTTTTATGATACAGGTAAAATCGTGTGAAGGAAAGCAACTAGGGGTTGCGTTGATAAAAAACGCTTTTTATCACTCTTCCTCCAGCACCCACCGAATCCCCTTCGCCAGGCGTTTCCCCGCATCCGCAAAATGTCCTCCGGAATTCAATTCATATTTCACATCATTTTGATCTTTCAAAAATCCATATGTCTCTTTTGTGCACATGATCACATTTGCCATCAATGGATCCTTTGTATTCGCCTCTTTGCCGCCTACACTGAGATAATCGTTTTCCCCTGCAGCTTATGGCAGTCATTTTGGATTTTTCCCATAAAATCCGGATACCACAACGAACCGGAGCAGCTGATTGCCCCGGACAAAACCGGCTTTTCCATCAAAGCCCACAAGGCAAACAGCCCCGCCAAAGAATATCCCATAATATAAATCTTTCTATCCGGCATCTTCCCGGCCGCATCTACGCCACACTCAAGCAGAACATGTTCCTCCATCCACTGCCAGGTTTTCTCCGCTTCTCCAACAAATTTACCGTCCAGCTGCTTAGACGGCCAGGGTGAAAACTGCCGAAACCAGTCATCCACTTCCACCGCTACCACCGTATACTCCGCATCCGGTAGCTGCTGACGGATAGTTTCCATTGTCTGCTCTGTCTCATTTTCACGGAAATTATAAGTTCCCCACAAAATCAGCGGTCCCTGATTTCCATAACAAAACTTCTTTATGTTCATCCTTTTAATTTTCCTTCTGCCAGATCTTTCTCTGTCATAAAATCTGTGTGAAACGCCGCATTGCACTCTGCAATCTCTTTTGTTCCATTTATATAATCTGCATACAGATCCCAGAGATCCATACCACCGTCCTCGTTCATACCATCATCATCCGGAAGCCACTGCCGGATCAATGCGATACGTTCTTCCTTGGTAGTGTCTTTTATCAATGTTGATTTCATTTACTGCTTCATCCTTTCTTTTGAAAATCCCATCCGGACTTACTCATCCATCTGCCCCGGTGCATACAATGTACCATCCTGAGCAAGAACTGCCTCGTCTCCTTCGTCCAGGTTTCTTTTATACAACAATGCATCTTCCATCTTGATAATCTTCTGTGCCCCTGCAACATCCTCCAGGTAAACCGTGACCTTAGGCACATATCCCTCCGGCCGTTCTTCACAGCCATAATCTGCTTCTTCGATTCTCTTGATTTTGTAAATTTTCATTTTATTCCCGTTCCTCGTTGTAAAATCTGGTAATTGCCTCATTGGCGTGTTCCGCCTCGTGTTTTTTCTGAAACCGGTGGCGGTCTTCTAAAATGGCGATCATCTCGTCCACGATCATTGTCTCCGTAAGTTCTGTGGTCCGGTACAGATAGCCCAACATTCTCGTAGCAGTGTACTCCGTGTTCATATATTTATATGCGATCTCACGACAAAGTCCCTCTTCCAGTCCTTTCTCTAACAAAGCCCGGTAAACCTGATCTGATTTTTCCCTGCTATATGCCATCGTTCTGATCCCGTCCTTCCTTTTCTTTCGCCTTCATGATCATTTTTTCAAATGACTGTGCAAACCGCGCATCGTCCTCTTCTGTCCGCTTTTTCGGTCCTTTCAAATGATTCTTGTGAGATTTTCTCCTGGCTTTCTTGTTCAAATGCCGCTCCATCAGCATCTGATCAATGTTCTCATCAGTGTACCATTTGCCGGATTGATGGATCGCATAAGCACCTTTTCCCAGAGCCATGGCTGCCACGCCGTAATCCTGTGATACAACGATATCTCCCGCCCGACACATGCTGATAAGTTTGTAATCCACTGCATCTGCACCGGCACCTACGACCTTGATCTGGCTGTAATCCGAATTCAGTACATGATTTGTATCGCAAAGCAATGTTACCGGTATGCCATGCTTCTGTGCCACAGTCTCAACGATCCTTACCACCGGACAGGCATCTGCGTCTACATAAATATCCATCGTAATACACACTCCTTTGGACTGTATGTAATATTTTAATGATAGTATAACACTGAAAATGTACTCATACAATAATTGCTTCACATATTATTCCAGCATCAAACATAAATTTTTATCATCCACACAGATATCCTTATTCTTATATTTGTTAAAAAGAGCAGAACCACACCTGATTCCGCTCTTTCCATCTTCGGCATTAACATAATTCCTATCTATAATTTGATTATTTCTCTTTTTCCTCATCAAAGGATACATCCGTAACATTCTGACTATCAGACACTTTTTGAAAATACCATGTTTCATCTTTTTTAGCATCAATAGTCAGTTTGTTATCCTCGTATTCTAATTCTTTCCCTCCAAGAGAAATTCCCTTATCTGTTTCTTTCCACTCAAGTTCTTGATTTTGTCCTGAAGCATCCATCACAACAGCGGATCCACCTTCTTTTATAACAAAAGCACCATCATATTTACCGTCATCACCTAATTTTTTTATCTCCTCTAACGTATAATCTGAACCATCCTTACTAATTTTTTCCATCTTCCAGATTCCAGTATACTTTGAATCTGACTTACCACATGCAACCAATCCTGAGATTCCAAACAGCATAATTGCCATAACGCAAATAATTTTCTTCATACCAATCCTCCTCTTTTATAAGTGTATTAACTATACAGCCACAAACTTCTTGTATAGGGTAGTTACTTTCTTTTTTCAATTTTCTTTTCTAATTTTGCAATAACTTTATCTACTCTTTTTTGATCCTCGCTGTATAATTCTGTACTCAGATCACTATAGAAGTTATAAATATCAGACCTTGCATCATACCATTCATTATAGATATCAGATCTTGTATCATACCATCAATTATATTCATCTGATCTCGTGTCATACCATGTTGAATAATCTACGCCTGATTTGTCCTGATCATCTAAAACATCTTCATAAAAACTTCTGGTCATGTCTTTGAATAAATCCTCGTAAATTGAATCATTAATACCATCAAACAAATCATCATAAATATCTTCTTCAATATTCTTACTATCTTTGTATTTATCTTCAAAACTTTTTCCTGAACTATTGATTGCTTTTGCATATGCCAGACTTGCTTCGTAACCAGTTGTGCACATTGCCGTACATTTATCTGCCACTTTCTTATAAAATGCCTCAATCTCCTCTTCTTTGTTCACAAATGATTTATACGAATCCACTTTTCCTTTCAAACTTTCCCACTCTGATTTCAAAGCATCTATCTCTTTTTTCTGAAGGGCATTTGCAGATTCAATAATTGCATCCGGTGATGATGTATCCAACGTTGAAACATCCTTACTAGTGTCATTTGATTGTGGTGTCTCAGTCACTTCTGGTTTTTCCGTCACATCCACATTACTATCTACAGGCGCTTGCGTCTGAGTGCTGGTAGAGGTTGACACATCCTCCTGGGTTTGGGTAGATGCCGTATCGGTTCCAGTGCTATTTTCCTTCGTTCCACAACCTGCCAAACTCACAATCACCAATGTGGCCGCACATACATAACTCAATTTTTTCAATAACATAATTTTCCCTCTCTTTCCTTACTGCTCTGTGAAATGCGCTTTCATCATAATTCATATAAGCAAACTCAACATAACCTTGAATTCACCAATATTATTTAGCGGATACTTTCGCCAATTTCTTCGTAACCCTCGCCTGAACATCTATATAATACTCCATCTCTTTCTCGTTCAGGTCCTTACTTTCCCACTTCTCAAATTTCTTGACCATATCTGAGTATTTACTCATATAAGAAGCATAATCCTCCAGTAAACTTGCATCGGTTGGATCTTCCTGATAACTCTTCATAAATGAACAATACTCATCCATAAAATCTTCGTAACTGTCCATTGCCTTTTTAAAATCAGCGCGTAAACCCGTACTTTTCTTCTTCGTTTTCTTCTTTGTTGTTTTTTTCTTGTTCGTTGTCTCTTTTTTGTTTGATGATTCACTCACTGATGCCTCATCCTCTGTCTCATCTTCTTCCGGTGCATCGGTAGAGGTTGACACATCCTCCTGGGTTTGGGTAGATGCCGTATCGGTTCCAGTGCTATTTTCCTTCGTTCCACAACCTGCCAAACTCACAATCACCAATGTGGCCGCACATACATAACTCAATTTTTTCAATAACATAATTTTTCCTTTCTTTCCTTACTGCTCTTTCATTTTCTTCTTTTCAACCAACATCCATATAGCTCCCGCCAACACAACAACACCTAAAAAATATGGCAGATAACTGGCTATTCCCCAGCCGTATCGACTGCTGGGTATTACACCCCGGTCCGAAAAATCAAACCGGATCAGCCAGAAATCCAGCAGCGTAAGTATATCAAACACAATTACGGCGATACTTTTTTTCAATATGGTCATAAGTAATGTCAAAACTGCAAATAATGCATAGGCCGAAATAATGATAATCCCCATAATGGCAACGGCCTTCACTGCTTCCAGCGACTTCGCTCCTGCCGCATAAATTCTGGCGTATTTCACCAATGAGATATGTACTGCATCTGCATTTGTCATGCCTATTTCCTGTGCAAATATCCCCTCTTTGTTCTGATTTAATACCTCTTTATACTCACTGGTTGCTGACGCATACGGGAGAAAAAGCATTATAATCATTAAAACCACTCCTGCTAATGTAATCCCAAACGGAATTGCAACTTTCTTGTTCATAAAAATTCCCTCCATTTTCCTAACTCAATTTTTCAATATAATCCCGTGCTTCCTGCATAATCTGATCCATCTTTACTTTCTCGTGTTCCAGTTCATCCACCCGTTTTTCAAGTGCCTCCTTTATCACATCATCCGGTGCGTCAATGATCTCTTTGACTTCCCTTAGTTTGAATCCTAACTGTTGTAAGAATCGAATCATTTCTGCTCTGTGAAATGCGCTTTCATCATAAAGCAAGTGACCATATTTGTTTTTTGTTGTGGGAGTCATCAGTCCTGCCTTTTCGTAGCACTGGATACTCCTCCTTGAAATGTTTAGCAGTTCACACATTGCTCTTAAACTCATACATTCCATATTTTCATCCAGATTAAAACTGCACGCTGCGTGCAGTCAAACTTTTTTTCTATCTTCTTCTCCTCCCTTCTTTTCCCATTGTACACCGGACTTTTATTTTCTGGATTTGTAAGTGCACAGCCTCGTACTTCTGAGACCTTGCCCATAAAAAAAAGACCCGACCTTCATCGAGTCTTTTCCCCATTAAAAATATTTCTTTACCTCTCTCAGGTGCTGCTCTATTTCATCCTTCTTTCTCATAAAAGGAAGTTCCTCCGGATGTGCCTCACACAAGGCTTTTCCTTTCGTAAGCCACTCCTCGGCCTGATCTCCCTCCCCCAGTTCAAACAGCATATTCGCCCCCGGGATGATCCAATAATCAATTTGGTCCAGATCCGATCTGCCATCCGGGATCGAACATTTTCCCGCCTTTTTCAGGTTATAGAGAACTTGTTCTGCCTTTTCTCGGCACAAAGTAAAATACCAGGCCCTGGCCATATAATGGAGAAATTGAAATTCCATGCGATATGAACCATCTCTTTTAAGCACTTTTTCCATCTCAATAATCAGCCTTTTTATTTTGAGATCCCGTTCCGGCATACACCGGATGAGAAGGAAAATTTTACCATAAGTGTATTTTACTACCAATCTCTCTGCCTCTTTCCCGCCGGCTCTCTTCATACAATTGATAGACTTGTCTACCGCCCGTAACATCTTATGGATCAGGCATTGCTCCTTTTTACCGGTATCATCATAAGCGCCATTCAACATTTCGTCGTACAGTCCTGCTTTCATATCATAGTACCGTCCCCAGATATAAAGGTCGCCTGATTCCGACGCATACTTTTCTGCCTCTTTCATGCAGACTGCTGCCTTTTCATATTCTTTTCTCTGGCACAAAAGATACACTACATAGTCCTGTAATTCCATCCATTGTCTGGGATTTTCCTTTCCTCTTTCCCGCAGCAGCAGCGCTGCCTTGGCTAGAATATATTTCTCATCCTCCTTCGGCAGATAGAGTAAAGTCAGAATCTGAAGTTGTTTACAGCACTTTGATTCCGCCAGACAGTTGTCCTCTCCGCCATACTTAAGAACCGATTTTGCCGTTTCCAATACGCCGCTTTTCTGTCCATCGAATGTCATTCTTTCTCTTTCCCATGTTCCAAATTCCCATTGTATCTGCTGACAGAGGATCTCCATCTGCCTCTTAGCACACTCTCTGTCTTTCTCACTCCATTCCATCTGCTGTATCGACTCATGGATCAACGGATGCATCTGCACTCTTTCTCCCTGAATTCGGATCCATCCCTCCTCATGTAACTCATTGACAGCATCCAGTGAACCTAACTGCAAAACACCGCGGGATTCCCCCACAGAAATACCCGGTGCATCAAATAATGAGAAAAATTTCAGACATCTCTTTTTCTCATCCGACAGCCCCGACGCATCATATAATACTTTGATGATGCGGGATATTTTGTCATATCCTTCTACACCATTCTGAAGATAATCCACCTTCTCCGGTGCCATCTGTGAAACACCATAAGCTTCTGCCAGGTCCCATGCCTGTTTCATACTCAGATAACTTTTAGCTACCTGCCTTGCTATCAAGGATAAAAGAAGGGTATGCCTCTCCACTTTGTCTGCTAATTTGGTTACGATCGCCGTCTCATCTGTCTTTAATCTGCGCCCCAGATTATTCTCAAACAGCCGGTAAATCTCATCCGTCTTTTGCAGCGGCAATATTTTTTGCACCGGATAACCGGACAATTCCATGTTTCTGCGGGTCACCAGTATTACTTTCCAGTTTACCTTCAATACCTCGGCAAAACCCTCTGTGATGTTTCCCTCAAAATTATCCAGGATCAAAAGAAATCTTTCTTTCTCTGCCAATCTCCTGACTGCCTTCATTTTTCTGATAAAATATTCTGCCGTCTCTTCCTCCCCTTCTTTTTTATATCCGGTGATACCAAAGTTCCTGTCATCCGTCAAAGTTTGTTCCAGAGATTCTTTCCATGACAGATAAATAACCTGATCAAAACAGTTTTTATTGTCCTGTACAAACTTGCTGACAACTGTACTTTTGCCGATTCCGCCCATACCGGTTACAAATGTGATCGGATCTTCTCCCTGCCACCAGTGAAAAAGGCTGTCACATTCCTTCTGTCTTCCCACCATTTTCTCAGGTACTACAGCCGGTCTGCTGCAGGAAATCACTGTCTCCTCTGCCCCAAAACGTTCAATCCTTTCCAACTGCTCCAGCACCTGTCTCATATCCGGATAACGGTCTTTTGTGCCGGCCTGCAGTGTCTTATGGAAAAATACCGTCAGTTCCCGGTATAGTCCCGGATGGTAAAGCACATTCCATTTTAATTTTGTATAATCATAAGACGCCTCGTCGCCACAATCCACCGCCCTGGGTGTTCTTCCAAAAATAAGCGAAAAAAGCAGTGCCCCCACTGCATAAATATCTGTATATGTTCCGATCTGTGACATATCTCCCATTTTTTGTTCCAACGGCGCATATCCTCTGGAACAAGCCACACGGTAGTTACTCAAACCTTCCTTCATCCCCTGGGGAATTACTGTATCAAAGTCAAACAGTTCCACCATTTCCGGCGTTGTTGCATACATCCGTATATTTTCCGGTTTCACATCCAGATACAGATATCCCCTCTCATGGATCTGCTGAATACACTTCGCCGTACTCATCACAACACGTAGTACCTCCCGGATGGACGAAAACTGGATTTTGTCCAGAGTATTTCCCTCTACATAAGAAGACACCGTATACAAAGTTCCATTTTTTTCGTACAGATCATACACTTGTGAGGTATAGTTTGTCAGTCCCGCCATTTCATGCAGTTCGCTGATCACCACAAAGGAATCCCGAAACCGTTTTTTATATAGTTCAAACTGCTTTCGCTGACTTTTCTGAGTAATCATCAATCCTCCCTGGCTGTTTCTTTCCATCGAAAGCATATAGGGGTAACACTCTTTGACACGGACCGTGCTTTTTCCCCCTGCATTGTTCTCATAATATCCGTCATATACAAGACAGGATCCTCCCTGCCCCACCACGGAACGGATAAAAAAAGGCATACTGCCTCCCGCTTGATTTTTAAATATCAGCTTCGTATTCGGTTTTAGCGGTATTCGTTCTTT
>HF998338.1:1464-1666 GCA_000433735.1 Clostridium sp. CAG:167 | reverse complement strand
GGCTGTGGTGACTGGATCGCCATAAGAAACAGAAAGTCGTATGGGTTTCCCGGGTACAGAAGGGGATAGCCCACCGATAGCAAATTGTCATTTAACGCATCGATGCACCGTTTTCTCTCCTCTGGATCTGCCTCATAACTATGATGCCGGACCGCCAGACTGCCATAAAAACGATAAAATACAAGAAATATCAGAAGTTTGC
>HF998338.1:0-1432 GCA_000433735.1 Clostridium sp. CAG:167 | reverse complement strand
GGACTCGTTCATACGACACATGCTCTCCGTGCAGGATCTTATTCAGGCCGTCCCGGTCCGGAAATGCCTCTTCTGCCAGTGGATGCAGTAATTCATTGTCTTTTAACACCTCTTTGATACTTCTGCATTGATACAATTCATCGGTATAATTACCTGCCAGTCCCATAATCTGCAAATAGATTTCCCACATAGAATCCACCCGGCTGCGGGTCTTTCTTCCTTTTTCTGTCTCGTCCTCTTTTTCCCTGTCAAAGAAAGAATACAATTTTTTCCGCTCGCGCTGCGCCAGTCCTTCTGCCTGCTCTTCCCCGGCAATTTCCTTCCACAGCGTCTGTATGCTTTCACTGGCTGCTACATTGTTATAGGCGAACTTATCCCCCTGTTCCTGCAAGTAGGTTAAAAGTTCTTCCGTGGTCTCGATTTCATCCAGTTCCTCTTCAATCAAGTCGGTATGTACAAGATCTTTTTCATCTATTTTACCGGGAGACACCACATCTGTCTGAGCCAGGATTTCCTGTGTTTTCTTATAACTAAGCCCTTTTTTGAAGGCATAATAATACACCGCCTCCCTTACAGAATGACAGTCCAGTCCTCTACTAAGGCAGATTCTTCTAAGGAAATCATTTACTTCCTCCAGAGAAAGTCCAAATGCAAAACACAGCTGAAACGGCACTGCGGACTCTCTTTTCATCCGCTTTTCGCCCATGAAAAAAAATTTAAGATTCCGCGGAACCGGGACATCCGCCAGCCTGCACCGGTCAGCCACAAAATGCACTTTTTCATCCACATCTTCTGTCTTCCCCACATAGCCATGCTCCACAATGAACGCATCCAACCCCCGGTCGAAGCTGCGGAACTGATGCAGGATCCTTCTACACTCTTCTATGTAATCCTCTGTTTCAAAAATTTCCGCGGCCTGTTTCTCAAAAAAATCTGTATATGATCCCATATGCACATCCTTTATTTCACAATTACTGTAACTATCTTTGTCATGCCATTACAGCGGACTTTGATCTTACCTTTTCCTTTTTTCTTTGCTTTGATGATTCCTCGTTTTGTCACCTTTAAAATTTTCTTATTGACCGATGCGTATTTAACTGCTGCCACCGGCACTGCCTTCACTTTAATCTTAGCCTTTTTGCCTCTTTTCATTTTAATTTTTTTCGTAACGGTCAAAGTCGGCTTTTTTACTGTAACAAAACAATAAATTCTGACTTCTGCCACCCTGGCAGTAATAACCGCCACACCTGGTTTTCCGGCCGTTACTGTTCCATTTTGGCTGACCGATGCCACTTTCATATTGCTGCTTTCAAAAACTGGCTGTCCACCTCTGACTGTCAGTTTTGTCGTTTTGCCTTTTCCTTTTGTATATAATGTGACCGCTGTCTTATTTAAGATCAGTGTGAGAGTTTTCGATGGTTCTGCCACTGGT
>HF998337.1:5327-6367 GCA_000433735.1 Clostridium sp. CAG:167 | reverse complement strand
TTTTGGTATGGGGGCAACTCCAAATGCCATGGCCAATATGCAGGCCCTTTGCGACCGTTATGTACCGTCGGTAAAAGCCTATCTTCTGATCCCTTTGATCGGCAGTTTGTTCGCTGACTTTATCAATAGTCTTGTTATAACCTTTTTCATCAATATTTTGTAATTCAGGAGGTGAAAACTATGTTTCACAAAAAAAAGAAACCGAAAAAAAAACATGATTATGATTTAAGTTTTGAAAATGTAGCAATCCCGGAGATTCACACTCACCACACACCGGAGGATGACACCGACGAAGCAGAACCACCGGCTGTGGACTACGACAATCTGGCCATTCCGGAAGTCCACATTCAAAAAAAAGACCCATCAACCCCAAATGAGAAAGGACCTGATATACAATGATACACTCCCAATATGCAAAAAAGATAATGACATGGCTCTGTACTACTGCCATGCTGATCCCATCCGGTCTGGCTTCTGACAGTCTCCCTGTAAAAGCCTCTGTTACACCGGTACCGGAGGACACCGTAGTTTTAGAAACAGATGTTTCCACCCCTCATGATGGCTGCACCATAGCAGGTGTTTACGGATCTTATTACAGCCAGGCACAGACAGCCTTAGATTACATTAACCAGATCCGGAAAAATGCCTGTGATGCCGGAAATGTTCCGGACCCCAGAGATCCTTCCAAGATGCTCCAGCCGGATGACTATAGACCACTGAAGTGGTCCAGTGATCTGGAAAATATCGCCCGAATCCGAGCTGCCGAAGCAGGTATTGCCTATGGATTTATGTCCTCCGGACATCAACGCCTGAACGGGCAGGGAATTTCTGACATCACTTCCGGCGGTATATCCTACTCCGCAGAAAATCTTTCATATTACGAGATCAAGGACATGAAAGAGGGTATCACACTGTGGTACACGGAAAAACAATACTGGGTAAATGGAACGACAGATCAGGAAACCGGCCACTACAAGGTTCTTATCGATCCCTCCGTTACATATGTAGGACTGGGTGACTTCTACAGTGAAGAAGCCAAT
>HF998337.1:816-5280 GCA_000433735.1 Clostridium sp. CAG:167 | reverse complement strand
CCCCCCCCCCCCGCCGATCTGGATGGCACCATGCAGGATGCCCCTGAAAATGTCATGCAAAAAATAGAAGTTAGCAACGAATGGCTGGACGGCTATAAACTAGAGGGAGATTCTACCCTTAAAACTAACCAGACTACAGGCGTCGTATTAAAACACCAGTTAAAACGAAATTCCCGTACTCATAGTCTGTGGGTGGTAGATCCGGTTACCTACGAATCTTCTGATCCGGAAAAAGCCACCATATCTAAAAATGGAACGGTATCCGGCCTGCGCCACGGAACCACTACCATCACAGCCTCTATAGACGGGAAAGTTCTTGGTTCTACAGATGTCTCCGTTGAGTGTAACCATACTAAGAAACTGGTTACATACACCGAGCCCACCTGTATTCATACCGGACTGAAGATCTATCACTGTGATTACTGTAACTACTCTCCGGAGGAGACCATTCCAAAGTCTGCTCACCAATATGTCTATGGCACACCTGACTCTCTTGGAAAGAGTACAGGCGTATGCTCTGTCTGCAAGGACACAATCTACATTAAACCTCCTACCTCCCTGGAAGTAACCTGGGAAAGTGAAAAGGATTCTACCAGAGGATACATGGCTTCTTTCCCATCCCACATCGCGGTAGGAGATACCATCAACTGCTGGCCGCAAGTAAACGGCGAAACAGACTATCGGGATGTCGTCATAGACTCTTCCTCACCAACCGTCATGACACCGCCGGAAAAAGTCTATGCAAACGGACCCATGAATGGTGTCAAGGTAAACTCTGCGGGTATCACAACCTTGTCTGTATACCCTAAATACAATCCCGGCCTGAAAAAACAGTATACCGTCCGGGCCGGCAATAAAGGAAGTGTCAATCTGGCTCTTTCTGATATTACTTTGTCACAAAATGCGTATCTTTACAACGGTTCCTCCTGTGAACCAGAGGTAACCGTAAGCTATGACCACACTGTTCTGACAAAAGGCGTAGACTACACATTGAACTACGAAAACAATGTAGCCGCCGGTACCGCTTCGGTGGTGATCAAAGGAACCGGTATTTTTACCGGAAGCAAAACAGTCTCCTTTACGATTACACCCCTCACCACCGAAAACCATACGCACAAAGAGGTTATAGATGCCGCTGTCGATGCTTCCTGTACAACTTCGGGTGCTTCCCAGGGATCCCACTGTTCTGTCTGTGGTGCTGTGCTGGAAGCAAGAACCTACACAGAACCAACCGGCCACCACTATGTAAACGGGGTGTGCTCAGACTGTGGCGATATACGGTATATTGATAAGGATAATCTCCGTTATACTCTTACTGACAACTACCTGACCGGTCAGAAAGATCTGTCCGTTTCTGCTGTTCCGGGAAAAACACTGACCGGAGATGTCTCCGTGGAATCCGGCATTATGTTTGGCAAAGCCACCTATCCGGTGAACCAGATCGCCAAAAACGGTTTTGCAGACCAGACTTCCCTTTCCAGTCTGACTTTCCCGGCGTCTATTGACACCATTCAGACCGGTGCTTTTACTAACTGTACCGGCCTGAAGAAAATAACATTCTGGTCCCCTACGGCTCCTTACCTGGAGGCAGGTGCTTTCAAAAATACCGGCACCGGTAACTTTACCATTGTACAGCCAAAATACAGTGTTGGTTACTCCCCCATCGCAAAAGAATCCGGTGCTGCTATGGTGACCAATTCTAAATCAGAGGCGGCCCATACGATGCAGTACTGCACCGCCAAAGATCCTACCTGTACCGAATCAGGTAATATCGCTTATTATTACTGCCGCGGCTGCAACCATTACTTCACAGACCGGGACGGAAACAACGAGATTGACCGTCAGGGTACGATCCTTTATCCTCTGGGCCATGACTGGGAAAGCGATTTTACTATTGATATCCCGCCAACCACCACCAACAAGGGAGAGCGATCCATCCACTGTAAACGCTGTAACGCAAGACGAGAGGTAGATATTCTGCCGGTTCTTTCAGATAATAACAGTTCTTCGGATAATTCCGCTGTGACACCATCCGGCAGTTCTTCTTCCGGCGGCACTTTCTCTGCCAGCCAGACCAGGAAGACACTGCCTGCCAAAGGAACGATTTTTGCCGCCAAAGGACTTCGCTACAAGATTACCAAAGCAGGTTCCACCGTGTCCTGCCAGGGTCCTGTGTCCCGCAAGATAAAAAGTGCCTCTATTCCGGGCTCTGTCTCATACCGTGGATGCAGTTATCAGGTAACAGCCGTTGCCGCCAAAGCCTTTAGAAAATGTGCCAAACTAAAAAAACTGCGACTTGGCTCCCATGTAAAAAGCATCGGGAAACAAGCTTTTTACAAATGTGCCAAGTTGCAGTCTATCCGCCTGACTACCAAGGTTCTGAAGAAAAAAAGCCTCGGTAAACAGGCCTTTACCGGTATTTCCAAAAAAGCCGTGGTATCCGTTCCGGCAAGCAAACGGAAATCCTATAAAAAATGTTTTCGATCAAAAGGATTACGGATCCGTTAAAGTAGTTCCTTTTCACGGAGTTTCATGACCAGTTCATATACTTCCGGCCGTTTTTCCTTTAAATGTTGATCCAGTATATGCCGCCGCTGCCGGAACCGCTCAGCCAGTTCCGGATGTTCGGTGGCAATTCTTTTCTGGATCTGTTTTCTGTGTTCTTCCATCCTTTTCGCCAGCGTCTGCTCATCTTTTCCGGATATATTGACGATTTCTTTCAGATGTTCTTCCAGGTGTTCCATCCACTCATCCTCATCCAGTTCCTCCATATGCGCCCATCTTCCGTGGAGCAGTTCTTCCACATCGCCGTTTTCCTTTAACTGGCGGATCTGATGGCGGATCTGTCTCTCGATCACATCCTCTGCCTCATTTCCAAACGCCCACACAAACTCCTGTACCCGGTTGTCCGCTCTCTTTCTGGATGCGGCTCTTTCTTCATTTTTCACGCCGCCTTCCAGCGGATACGGCCAGTGGATTCCCATATCTTTCAGGGCAATATGTATGGTCCGGCGGACGCATCCCTCCTCAATGAGATACCCCAGGCCAAGTTTGCGCATCTGACCATTCAAGTCCGCTATATGCTCAGTTATGTAAAATCGGATATTTTTTTTGTTCAATGATCTGTATAAAAGTTCCAGTCTGTCCGCCGCCGTTATATCAATACTTCCGATGGCACTGGCATCCAGGATCACCGCCTTTGTATCCTCTTGCAGGGCCTCTTCAATTTCTTTTTGAAGGATTCCCACATTGGCAAAAAACAGGTTGCTGCTAAAGCGGTAAAGGATCACTCCGTCCACTCCGTAAATCTGCCTGCCCTCCTGCAGATCTCTGAAATGTCTGTGGCCCGGCTGAATCCCCAGAAAGCAAGTAGCCGGTTTGGCTGTGCGCAGGATCATCTCGGTAAAAGACAGGATCACCCCGATCAGCACTCCGTTAATGGTTCCCAAAAACAATACTCCTACAAAGGCTCCTATAAAGATAAAGCACTCGGTGCGGCTGATCTTCCATAACCGCACCGCCAGGTGAAATTCCGTAGCTCCCAGAAGGGCCGAAATCACAATGGCGGTCAGGACCGGCACCGGCAGATATCCTACAAATCCAGTACCAAACAGCAAAAGAACCAGCATGGACACCCCTGCCACCACACTGGCGAGCTGGGTCCTGGCCTGATACTGCTCTCCCATGGCCGTACGGGAAACCGATCCATTCACCGGGCAGCATCCGGTCAGTGCTGCCGCCAGATTTCCCATGGAAAAAGTAAAAATCTCCTGGTTGTCATTGATCTTGTATCCATTTTTCTGGGCGAAATTATTCTCTGCCAAAAGGGTCTCTGCCATGATTACCACTGCCACTGACAGACTGATGGTAACCGCCTCTTTCATGGAAATCGCAGTAAAGTCGGGCAGCTGCCACACCGGCAATCCAGGCTCTACCGCACTTAATGTATGTACGCCCCATTGTTTTACCGGAAGACATACTGTCATAATGGCTCCTGCTGCCATCAGCACAATGGCCATAGGAAACTTCGGGATCCATTTTTTCGCCACAAGCAAGATAACCAGAGACACCAGTCCCAGCACAAGAGACGGCACATTGATCTTGCCCAGTGTGGCACCAATATGCGACGCCAGTTCCGGAAATTCGCCGGTTCCGGCTGTTCCTCCCATGAGTTTCGGCGCCTGCATCAAGATAATAGTGGTACAAATTCCTGTTATAAATCCTCCCATAACCGGTGCCGATATGAAACTTACCAGTTTCCCTGCTTTCATAATATAAAAAGCCAGAAGCCACACCGCCACCATAAAGGTGATCACCGGCACCACTTTCATGGCCTGAGCCGATTCGCTCTGAATATCCAGATTGACTAAGGCGGCTCCTACCAATGCCGCCGGAGCCGCATCCACTCCAAAGATAAACTGCGGTGATGAGGAAAACAAGGCAAATAAAAGAATCGGGAACACA
>HF998337.1:0-806 GCA_000433735.1 Clostridium sp. CAG:167 | reverse complement strand
CGGGAACACAGAACCATACAAGCCATATACTGCCGGCAGTCCTGCGATCTGTGCATATCCCATGGAAATCGGGATAGACACAGCCATCAGGATCAAGCCTGCCAAAACATCTTTTCCAATGGTGTTTTTCCCTGTATTTTTAAATCCCGGTGCCAATTGAATCCTCATATGTGATCCCCTCCTGTTGAACTTGTTCTATCTCTATATACTATAAAATTTACTCTATCTCTATGCTTTGTATCCTACGGCAAATGAGTACAAATGGTTTGTCTTGATCTTAATTCTTTTTGTCTTTATATTGTTGTGCGCATTCGCAATCTTTTTCGCATTTCCTTTTTGACTGATCCGGCAAGCAACATATCGTTTTTTCTTCTCTGTCTTCGACGGCTTATAACGAACTTCTATGATGACTTTTCCTTTCTTCAGCCAGGTTATTTTCTTTCCTGTTTTATCCTTCATAGATAGTTTGTATACCGGGCGGCTGCCTACAATCTTCTTCGCCTTGGCAGAAAGAACCGGCCGTTCTGTGCTCTCCAGTGTAAGATACACCGTGGATTTCGTCCGTTTCCGAATTTCCTTCAATGTCTTTTGATCCAGGGTGATCCGTACGCCATTACTATTGTACCGTAACTTTTTCCCTTTCTTTTTAAGGACGGAACGGATGGTGGCTCTTTTGATCTTAAAGGTCTTTCGGATGGCTGCCGGGGCAGGGATGTGCGTAGCCGGGACAGATAGATTTGTTGGCTGTGGCGTTATAACCAGCTTGGTAGGAAGCGCCGGAGTATCCTTGGGGCTCACGGTTGGGG
>HF998336.1:4356-35390 GCA_000433735.1 Clostridium sp. CAG:167 | reverse complement strand
TTAATGCGTCCTTTGACGTACTCAAATGCCTCAACCCCGCATAAACACTAGGTTTATTTATCCAAGCTCTTCATTGTCGGGAAGAGCAGAACATCGCGGATGGCAGGGCTGTTGGTCATCATCATCACCATACGATCAATTCCAAAACCAATTCCTCCTGTTGGCGGCATACCAATGCTCAACGCATTCAGGAAATCTTCATCGGTATGGTTTGCCTCATCATCTCCTGCTTCAAAGGCTTTTTCCTGCGCCTCAAAACGAGCCCGCTGGTCAATCGGGTCATTCAGCTCAGAATATGCATTGGCCATTTCCCATCCATTCATGAAGAACTCAAAACGCTCTACATAATTTGGATCTTCCGGCTTTTTCTTAGTAAGAGGAGAAATCTCGATTGGATGGTCCATAACAAAGGTAGGCTGGATCAGATGTTCCTCTACATATTCTTCAAAGAACAGATTCAGGATGTCGCCCTTCTCATGACGCTCCTCAAATTCAATGCCATGCTCTTTAGCAAGCGCTTTTGCTGCCTCTGTATCTGCCACTTCATTGAAGTCGATATTCGCATATTTTTTAACAGCATCTACCATGGTAATACGTTCAAAAGGCTTGGACAGATCCATTGTATGCTCTCCGTACTGAAGAACTTCAGAACCTGTTACCTCTTTGGCAACATAACGGTACAGATTCTCTGTCAGATCCATCATGCCATGATAATCTGTAAATGCCTGGTACAACTCCATCAGAGTAAATTCCGGATTGTGACGGGTATCCAGACCTTCGTTACGGAACACACGGCCGATCTCGTATACCTTTTCCATACCGCCTACGATCAGTCTCTTCAAATACAATTCCAATGAAATACGAAGTTTCAAATCCTCATCCAATGCATTGAAATGAGTCTCGAATGGTCTGGCCGCAGCTCCTCCGGCATTCTGTACTAACATCGGAGTCTCTACTTCCATAAATCCCTGGGCATCCAGATAGTTACGGATGCTGCGAAGAACTTTAGATCTCTTGATAAAAGTGTCTTTTACTTCCGGATTCATGATCAGATCCACATAACGCTGACGGTAACGCATATCGGTGTCTGTCAGACCATGGAACTTCTCCGGCAGAATCTGAAGGCTCTTGCTCAGAAGAACTACCTTTTCTGCATGAATTGAAATCTCGCCGGTCTTGGTTTTAAAAACCTGTCCGGTAATGGCCATGATGTCACCAACATCATACTTTTTAAAATCTTTGTAATCATCCTCGCCAATATTATCTCGGGCAACATAAGCCTGAATATCTCCCTGCAGATCTCTGAGATTGCAAAAAGATGCTTTACCCATAACACGCTTAAACATCATTCGTCCTGCTACTGTTACAGTTTTGCCTTCCATCTCCTCGAAACGATCTTTGATCTCAAGGGAATGATGTGTCACATCACATTTGGTGATCACAAATGGATCCTTACCTGCTTCCTGCAGTGCCGCCAATTTTTCGCGACGCACTTTTAACAACTGATTTAAATCTTCTGCCACTGGTCTAACTCCTCACTTTTTTCTTAATTGTTCTTATGGAAATCAATGATCTGATACTTAATCATACCTGCCGGTGTCTCAACCTCTACTGTCTCGCCGGCCTGGCCACCGATCAAAGCTTTTCCAACCGGTGATTCATTGGAAATCTTGCCCTGAAGACTGTCTGCCTCGGTTGAACCTACAATCTTGTATTCCATCTCTTCGTCAAATTCCAGATCCTTGATGCGTACTGTGCATCCTACATTGATCACACCGCTGTCTGCATCATCATCTACTACTTCTGCATTTTTCAGAATTTTGTCGATCTCTTCAATACGAAGTTCAATATCCCGCTGCTCCTCTTTGGCAGCATCGTACTCTGCGTTCTCGGACAAGTCTCCCTGTTCTCTGGCTTCCTTGATCTTCTGAGCCACTTCTCTACGACGGTTTACTTTCAGATCCTGCAGTTCATCCTCTAAGGCTTTCAAGCCTTCATAGGTCATAATATTCTTTTTATTTTCAGCCATGACTTCACTACCTCCTAGGTTTTTAACATCTTAACATTATATCGTACCTATGGGTTCTTGTCAATTATTCTCCCTCCGTATCTTCCTTGTCATCCGAACCACCCGGCTCTGTATCACCGCCTGTTGGATCTTCTGTGCTTCCGTCTTTCAAAAGCATCTTCTGGGAAATCGAATCTGTATCGTCATCATCTTGTCGGATCACAATCTTCTGATATTTCTTCGGAACATTCTTATAAACATTATTTTTCCACAAATTTTTCCACTGCACATCCGTAATGGCGCATACAGTCGCCGGATATCCAGCCGTCACAGCCCCCTCGACATTTGGCTGGGTAGCGAGAGAAACACGGATCGGATAATATTTTAAAGTATCAAATGTGTTTGACTTAACCACCGGATTCACAACACCTCGCAGTAAAAGTGCTACATATTTGGTCTTGGTTCCATCATCCTGCTCTGCCTCATCATCTAATGTCTGGATGCCCTTGATGGTGTTATTTTCAATCACACAGTTTTTCCAGTTCAAGGCACGGATTGCCGCATTAAATGTTCCTTCGATCTTGTTATTTTTAATCTGGATATTGTCGTGATACAACTGTGTATTGCCATCGGCGATATAGGTGTGGCTTCCTCCTGCCGTTCCTATATTTTTGAATGTATTGTTGGTGATATACACATCCTTGCAGACTGTTTTATCATGAGTGGACCAATCATAGTTAAATCCTGCTGTATTCTCGTCGGTTCCGTCTATATTGATACACTCTTTATAACTCTTTTGCAAATATGGTTTGAATCCCTCAAATGTACAATTTTTAACGGTTACATTCCTGGATGAGTTCAACTCGATATAGTGAAAACCATATAAGTTTTTAAATGTAATGCCGGACACTTCAACATTCTGGTTATGTCCGATGATCACACACATGGCACGCAAAATGTCTTTACAGTCCATGATAACAGTTCCGCTTCCCAGGATCTTTACATTCTGGGATCCGTTGTAGCCGCTGACAGTCTTAACCGTACCATCTTTTGATGGCGGCACAAGCACAAACAATGCCTTGGCATAGCTGACATCATAGGCAGTAGATCCGGACTTTTCAAATGTTACACCATCTCTCATATTTATAGTTACATTTGACGGAATACAAATATTATTGGTTATCGGGTAAGTTCCCCTTTCTACAGTGATCGTACCACCGCCTGTCAACTCCAACTGTTCCATATAAGAACGGAATACATAATAATATCTTTTCTTGGAAAAATCTTCATAATCCGTATATTTGTCATGGAATGGTGCGGTAGCCGTATTGATCGTAAAGTTTTTCTGCGTTTTATCCTCAAAATACATCAAACGAGTGCTTTCGTTCAGAATGTAATAATAAGAAATATTAGCTACTGTGTTAGTCTTGAGGCTGGCCACATTGGCATCGCTGATAATGGATGAAAATCTTGTGAAAGCAGCACCCTTGCCATAATTAATACTCTTGTCAAAGCGTACTGTGTACTGACATCCAGACAAAGTGTTGGAAGCGATAACAGGCTCCTGCACACCCAGACCATACACATAAGTATCTGCTTTGCCTGCGCCTGTCTGTGTCATACTGTTGCCTGTAATGGCCGGCCTGCTCCACCCATGGGCATAAACAGCAAACTGTGTTGTGTTGATAAAGCGGTTGTTCCGGATACTGATACCGTTCTGATAATACAGACGGCCGCCGCTGACTGTATTGGCAAAAGAACCAATCGCAATATCACTGCCGCTAAACTGGTTATTGGTAATGTTTACCGTCGTATTTACCGTGTTATCCAGTTTGCTCCATTTTCCTCCAAAGGCTTCTGTGGTTTTATTGATATTTTCCAGACGGACCGCCATCTTCTTGCTATAAGATGCCCCTGAAACACCTTTGGCAAATACACATTTGTCTACCGTTACATTGTTAGATCCCTCTGCCCATATATAACTGCCGGCATTGCGGTTTTTAAAACGTACATTACGAATGGTGATCTTCTTTCCATGAGCCACATAGACACCGGTGGCACCGGAAACCTTGCCAAGATCTATGGTAGCTGTTCCTACTCCTATGATAGATGAATTTTTTGTTCCGTTATATTTGGCAACTTTTCTGTTTTTTTTGGAATTTGCCGTAGAGACAAACTGAAACAGGTATTTGGTGCTTTTTACCTTCTTTGTACCGGTAGCTGTTGTCTTTACAACTTTAGCACCGCTGTTTAACTGAATTTTTACCTTAGATGGAACATACAATGTCCTTGGGATTTTGTAGGTTCCTTTCTTCAATTTTAAAGTACCGCCTTTTTTAGAAAGTTTGTCCAGATAATACTGTATGGTGTAATACTGTCTGGTCTTGGCCGTATACTTTTTGCTTTTTTTGAGTTTCTTGATTGTTTTTTTGTTTGGTTTGGACGAAGTTTTTATCGTATATGTCTTGGCATAGCACATGGTTTTTGTTCCCACGGCTGCAGCCATAATAAATACAAATAAACTAATCCATCTGATCCATTTTCTTTTTTTGTTCACTTTGTAACATCCTCCCTTTTATTTGTTTCCATCATATCATATAAACAATTTTTGTCAAAGTTGTAACAATCCTCTTGACTTTTTTATTCATCACTGATTAGTCAGAGATGCTTATGTGGAATTTTTTCACATCATAAAAAAGCCCGGATTTTCCCGGGGGGGCTCAAAAGCCCACCGGCGAAAACTCCGGTCTTATTTTTAATTTCTGGAGAACTCGCTTAACTGCAATCCCTCATTTCGATCCAATGCCGTCTGAATACTCCATGGATGAGTAAATAAAAGCAATGGGCGATCTCTGAGATCCTTTACCTTCTTCGTATCTGAAGTAACAGACAAGGATGTCACATCTATATCATCGTTCTCGATCCAGCGAACATGCTCATACGGAAGCTGTTCCATACGGATCTCTACATTGTATTCACTCTCCAGGCGGTACTGCAGCACCTCAAATTGCAGCACGCCAACCACTCCTACGATAATTTCTTCCATCCCCGTGTTAAATTCCTGGAAGATCTGGATTGCTCCCTCCTGGGCGATCTGGCTGATTCCCTTCATAAACTGCTTACGCTTCATCGTATCTACCTGGCGTACTCTGGCAAAATGCTCCGGAGCAAAAGTTGGGATCCCTTCAAATTTTACCGGTGTCTTTCCTTTATACAGCGTATCTCCAATAGAGAAAATACCCGGGTCAAAAACACCGATAATATCTCCGGCATAGGCCTCCTCCACATGCTTTCTCTCCTGGGCCATCATCTGCTGCGGCTGGGAAAGACGGATCTTTTTCCCACCCTGCACATGCATTACTTCCATACCAGCTTCAAACTTGCCGGAACAGATTCGCATAAATGCAATACGGTCTCTGTGCGCCTTATTCATATTCGCCTGGATTTTAAATACGAAAGCTGAAAATTCATCTGAGAACGGATCCACTTCTTCCCCTCCGGAAGTTCTAGGCAGAGGTGAAGTTGTCATATCCAGGAAGTGCTGTAAAAAAGTCTCCACGCCAAAGTTAGTCAGCGCCGATCCAAAAAACACCGGCGAAAGCTGTCCCTGGCGCACTTTTTTCAGATCAAACTCATCACTGGCACCGTCTAACAACTCAATCTCATCTACCAGAATATCATGATACTCTTTTGTGATCAGATCATCCAGTCCCGCATCTCCCAGTTTCGCCTCCACCGTCTCCACTTTATGTCCGTTGTCACCGGCGATAAACCGGGTAATGGTCTTTGTATTTCGGTCATACACACCTTTAAAGTTCTTACCGGAACCAATCGGCCAGTTAATAGGGCAAGTGCGGATCCCCAGCACATTTTCAATCTGATCCATCAGTTCAAACGGATCCATAGCCTCGCGGTCCATCTTATTTATAAAAGTAAAAATAGGAATACCACGCATAACACATACTTTAAACAACTTGATAGTCTGGGCCTCTACACCCTTAGAACCATCGATAACCATAACAGCAGAGTCCGCCGCCATCAGTGTACGATATGTGTCCTCCGAGAAATCCTGATGTCCCGGTGTATCCAGGATATTAATGCAAAAACCATCATAATTAAACTGAAGTACCGAGGAGGTAACAGAAATACCACGCTCTTTTTCAATTTCCATCCAGTCTGACACAGCATGTTTGGCCGCCTTGCGTCCTTTTACCGATCCCGCCAGATTGATAGCTCCTCCATATAAAAGGAATTTCTCCGTCAGAGTTGTCTTACCGGCATCCGGGTGGGAAATAATCGCAAAAGTTCGTCTTTTTTCTACTTCGTTTTTCAATGTGTCTGCCATGTTATTCTCCATTCTTTTCTACAAAAAACTGCTTGTTACATAACAAAAGCCCTGATAAAAATCAGGGCTCCTAAGAAGCTGGGCTACAAGGATTCGAACCTTGAAATGCTGGAGTCAGAGTCCAGTGCCTTACCATTTGGCGATAGCCCAATCACAACTACAAGCGATATTATACCGCAGCATTTTCAAAAATGCAAGTACTTTTTTAATTTTTTTTGAAATATTTTTTCGTACCTAGTTTTTCACCCGTACTGCCGTGCTTTTCTGTACTTTGTAATCGTACACCTGATCTTGCTTCGGGAACTTCATCCCCAGTTTCTTCGCCTTGGAAAATATAGTATCATAGTCCAGAGCCGCATCGCTGGCTTCCCTTTTCATCTCTTCTGTCTTCTCTTTCAAGACCGTCACCTGATCTTGCAGTCTCTGCACACTGTCACCCAATATAACCTGCTGGTTGTTCAGACGCACCACATAAAAACATGCCACCGTAAGCATAGCCGCCATGATCACTGTCACCAGTCCCCTCTTCACCATCCGGCCTTTCTGTTTCCTTTTTTTCACATCTACTACACAGATCCGCTTCCCTTTATTCACGATCTGCACCGCTGTATTCCCAATCATATATTCCGTCGTTGATTTCATAGTTATTATTCCTGTTCTTCTTTCTTTTTTGTATTTATCTCTGTAGCATCTACGATCAGCATGGTAATGGCACCTGACCGGCTGGTGTAATGCTGCCTTGCGTAAGAATCTACCCGTTCTATCACATCATCATCCAGGGTTATATTTATCCTTTTTTTCATCGCTCCCTCTCTTTCCCGTTCAAAAAAACAACTTTTACCCACTTTATACACACGATATAAGTTTATTATACATTTTTCATGTGTATAATGCAAGAAAAAATACTCTTTTCCCAGGGAAAAGAGTGTGCTATAATGATTGATAGTGATAATCAAAGGAAGTGACGAAATGGAAACAAACCAGAAATACAATTATACCTGTCCGATCTGCGGCTATACATTCGAATCAGATAAAGCAGAAATGGAAGACCGTACTTGCGAAAAATGCCAGAAAGGCACTTATACTATCCGTTCTTTTGCCAGCATACGCAAGGTATTTAAGAATCCACAAAAATCATAATTTTTTTCTTGACAGTGCAGACACAATGTGATATTATCTTACTTGTGTCTGACACATGACATGCGCGAGTGGCTCAGTTGGTAGAGCACAACCTTGCCAAGGTTGGGGCCGCGGGTTCGAGTCCCGTCTCGCGCTTATTTTTTTTGATCGACATCTGTTGGTGTCGATCTTTTTTTGCTTGCAAAGAAGCTCAGAGTTTGCTAAACTATTCCTTTAGAGAACAAACTATAAACATTGTTTTTTGGAGGATAGTATGGAACTGACAAATATACGAGAATTATATCGGGAAAAAGAGAAATTTATTGGTAAAGAAGTACAGATCGGAGGATGGTTGAGAAATATCCGCGATTCAAAGACATTTGGATTTCTGGTTGTAAATGACGGAACTTTTTTTGAGCCGCTTCAGGTTGTATACAGTGATAAATTAGATAATTTTGCAGAAATTTCAAAATTGAATGTAGGAGCAGCGGTGATCGTAAAGGGAACGCTGGTTGAGACATCTAATGCCAAACAGCCTTTTGAGATCCAGGCAGATGTGGTTGAAATCGAGGGTGTGTCCTCACCGGAATATCCGCTGCAGCCTAAGAGACACACATTTGAGTATCTACGCACAATCTCACACCTGCGTCCGCGTACCAATACATTTGAGGCAGTTTTTCGCGTGCGCTCTCTGATCGCATATGCGATCCACAAGTTTTTCCAGGAGAGAGATTTTGTATATGTACACACTCCACTGATTACCGGAAGTGACTGCGAGGGAGCCGGAGAGATGTTCCGTGTGACGACGCTGGATATGGAAAATGTACCTAAAAATCCAGATGGAACCGTAGATTATACGAAAGACTTTTTCAACAAAGAGACGAACCTGACAGTCAGCGGACAGTTAAATGGTGAGACTTATGCCATGGCATTTAAAAATATTTATACATTTGGTCCTACTTTCCGTGCTGAGAACTCCAATACCACAAGACATGCAGCAGAGTTCTGGATGATTGAGCCGGAGATTGCTTTTGCGGATTTGAAGGATGACATGATGCTGGCAGAGAGTATGCTGAAATATGTGATTTCTTATGTCCTTGAAAATGCACCGGAAGAGATGGCATTTTTCAATAAGTTTGTAGACAAGGGATTGATCGAACGACTGAATCATGTGGTAGAATCAGAATTTGGCCGTGTGACTTATACAGAAGCTATTGAACTTCTGGAGAAAAACAATGATAAATTTGAGTACAAAGTATCCTGGGGATGCGATCTTCAGACAGAGCACGAAAGATATCTGACAGAAGAAATTTTCCATCGTCCGGTATTTGTAACAGATTATCCAAAAGAAATCAAGGCATTTTACATGAAGATGAATGAGGATGGCAAAACTGTAGCAGCTATGGACTGTCTGGTACCGGGCATTGGTGAGATCATTGGCGGAAGCCAGCGTGAAGATGATTATGACAAACTGGTTCAGAGAATGGACGAGTGTGGCCTTAAGAAAGAGGACTATGATTTCTATCTGGATCTGCGCAAATATGGTACAGCAAGACATGCCGGATTCGGACTTGGTTTTGAAAGATGCGTTATGTATCTGACGGGAATGCAGAACATCCGTGATGTGATCCCATTCCCAAGAACTGTAAACAACTGTGAATTATAAAAGGAGGCATAAAGTATGTTGATTATTCCGGAAAATTATGAAGCGGCACTGGGTATCCGGGAAACAGAGGTGGCTATTAAGAAGGTGAAAGATTTCTTTCAGCAGGCGTTGGCGGCCAATCTGAACCTTGCCAGAGTGACAGCACCTTTGTTTCTGGCGCCGGAGTCTGGTTTGAATGATAACCTGAATGGTGTAGAAAGACCGGTTTCTTTTGGAATCAAGGAGCAGGGGGACAGAGAAGTTGAGATCGTACATTCTCTGGCCAAGTGGAAGCGTTTTGCCCTGAAGCGTTATGGCTTTGCTCATGGCGAAGGTCTTTATACAGATATGAATGCCATCCGCCGGGATGAGGACACAGACAATATCCACTCTATTTTCGTAGATCAGTGGGATTGGGAACGAGTCATCAATAAAGAAGAAAGAAATACCCACACTTTGAAAGAAATCGTGAAAAAAGTATATCAGACTTTGCAGGAAACAGAGGATTATATGTCTGTTCAATACAATTACATTGAGAAGATCCTGCCACAGAATATTACTTTTGTCACAACGCAGGAACTGGAAGACCTTTATCCGGACAAGACAGCAAAGGAAAGAGAATATATAGCAGCCAAACAGTATGGTGCTATTTTCCTTATGCAGATCGGAGATAAGTTAAAGAGCGGCGAACCTCATGATGGTCGTGCACCGGACTATGATGACTGGTCTTTAAATGGCGATATCATTGTTTACTATGATGTGCTGGATATTGCTTTGGAACTTTCATCTATGGGTATCCGTGTAGATGAGACGGCGTTGAAACAGCAGTTAGAAAAAGCCGGATGTCAGGACAGAGAAAACCTTCCGTTCCAGAAAGATATTTTGGAAAAGAAACTTCCGTACACCATTGGTGGTGGAATCGGACAGTCCAGGATCTGTATGTATTTCTTGAGAAAAGCACATATTGGAGAAGTACAGGCATCTATGTGGCCGGATGAAATGATCCAGGCACTGGAGGAAAAAAATATACACTTATTGTAAAAATAAAGGGAGGCAATTATGGATAATTTTACATTTTATGCACCAACATATTTTGATTTCGGTAAAGGATCTGTGGCTCATGTAGCAGATCTGATCAAACAATTTGGCGGAGGTAAAGTATTGTTGCATTATGGCGGCGGTTCCATCAAACGAAGCGGCCTGTATGATGAGATCACAAAGATCCTTACAAAGGCATCCATTCCTTATGTGGAATTGGGCGGAGTGAAGCCAAATCCACGAAGCGGACTGGTTTATGAGGGAATCGACCTGTGCAAAAAGGAAGGGGTAGACTTTATCCTGGCAGTAGGCGGAGGAAGTACCATTGACTCATCCAAAGCTATTGCGGCAGGTTCTGTATATGATGGAGATTATCTGGATTTCTACCGTGGAAAAGAAAAGATTACAAAGGCTTTGCCGATTGGAACCGTTCTTACCATTGCAGCGGCAGGAAGTGAGGGATCTCCTAACACAGTAATTACAGATGAGTCCACAGGACTGAAAAAAGGATCCAGAGGCGAGTGTCTTCGTCCTAAGTTTTCCATTATGGATCCGAGTTTCCCATTATGGCTCCGACTCTGACATTTACCCTGCCGGCTTATCAGACAGCAGCAGGAGCAACAGACATTATGGCTCATATCTGTGAGCGTTATTTTTCTAATACAGAGGGCGTGGAAGTGACAGACCGTCTCTGCGAAGGACTTTTGAAAACAATGATCAAGGAAGCACCGATCGCAGTGAAAGAGCCTGAGAATTATGATGCCAGAGCAAATATTATGTGGGCCGGAATGCTTGCCCACAATAATATCTGTGGTGTCGGAAGAGTCCAGGACTGGGCAAGCCACCATATTGAGCATGAATTATCAGCCAAGTATGATGTTACCCACGGTGCCGGTCTGGCTGTTATTATGCCAAAGTGGATGCGTTATGTGCTGGAATTAAATCCGGATAAGTTAGTTCAGTTTGCCAAACGAGTATGGGATGTGGATGAGAGCGCAGGCAGTGACCACGACATTGCGTTAAAAGGAATTGAGGCATTTGAGCATTTCCTGAAAGAAATCGGCATGCCATCCAACTTTGAAGAAATCGGAGCGAAAAAGGAAGATATCCCGGTTATGGCGGACCAGGTTCTGGGAAGTAAAAAGACCGAAGGAAATTATATCAAGCTGAAACGGGAAGATATTATAAAAATATATGAAAGTGCTCTGTAACACAGGAGCACCTGGAAGGATGATTGCATGGATCAGAATAAATTTTTAAAACAGATGCAGGAATTGGTTGAGTTTGGGCGTACGAAAGACAATGTGCTGACCAAGGAAGAAATTGCCGATTATTGCAGTGATATGTCGTTGACAGATAAACAGCTGGAATTGGTATATGCATATGTCAAAGAACACCAGATCCATGTCCCTGGTTATAAGGCAGGCGATGATGACCAGGAAAAAGAAAGCTCGGAAAGCGAAAAAAAGGCAGACTCTAAGTATCTCCGCATTTATAAGCAGGAGTTAAAAGAACTGGAGGAGCGTACAGAGGAAGAAGTGGAAGAACTGTACCGTCTTTTGCTGGAAGGAAAAGAAGAGTATATTCCCCTTGTGGTAGAGAGCCATCTGCACCGGGTGGTGAAACTGGCAGGCAAGTACAAGAACCGGGGCGTGCTGCTGGAAGATCTGATCCAGGAGGGCAATCTGGAACTAATGTCCTGTGTATCCATGGCCTGTGGAAACAGTGAAATCAAAGATATGAAAAAAGAAATGGATCATGCGGTACAAAGCCGGCTCATCGAGCTGGTAGATGAACAGCTGCAGGATCAGGATAGTCTGTCATCTATCCTTGGACGGGTAAATCTGCTGCTGGAGGCCACCAGAGCACTGGCAGAAGAGTATGGCAGAGTGGCTACCATCGAAGAATTGTCAGACTTTACACACATGGATATGGATGAGATCAACATGTATGTAGACTTTACAGACAATAAGATCGAACTTGGCAAAGGAGAATAAATCTGCATTGGTAAAATACGATTTGGGGGCTTTTGTAAAGCCCCTTTGTTCATGGTATGAGAAAAATAAAAGAAGTATGCCCTGGCGGGAACAAAAGGGTGCTTATGAAGTCTGGATCTCGGAGATCATGTTGCAGCAGACCCGGATCGAGGCGGTGAAAGGATATTATGACCGCTTTTTAAAACGTCTGCCTGCGGTAAAAGATCTGGCAGAAATACCTCAGGAGGAGCTAATGAAGTTGTGGGAAGGCCTGGGGTATTATAATCGTGCCAGAAATCTTCAGAAAGCGGCACAGAAAGTGCAGGATGAATATGACGGCGTACTTCCGGCAGATTATGAAAAATTAAAATCTTTGCCGGGCATAGGAAATTATACTGCCGGGGCTATCGCATCCATTGCTTACAAAATTCCGGCACCGGCAGTAGACGGCAATGTAATGAGAGTTACCATGCGGCTTCTTGGATGCCGGGATGACATTATGAAAAGCAGCGTCAGAAGGGATATGGAACAGTCTCTTATGGCTGTTATGCCAAAGGACAAGCCGGGTGTTTTCAATGAGGCATGGATGGAATTAGGTGAGGTGGTCTGCATTCCGGGAGGAACCCCTTTGTGTGACAAATGCCCCCTTAGATTCGGTTGTAAGGCCTGTGAACAGAAAACCTGGATGGAAATACCGGTAAAGCCGCCGAAAAAGCAGCGGAAAATAGAGAAAAAGACAGTTCTTTTGCTGCGCCTTGGGTCAAGGACTGCCATCCGTCAAAGAGAAAACAAAGGACTGTTAGCAGGCATGTGGGAACTGCCTTCTCTGGAAGGACATAAACAAAAGAAAACCATAGAAAAAATGTTTGGTGTTCCGGTGGTAAAACGAGAATCCCATATCCATGTCTTTTCTCATGTAGAATGGCATATGACAGCATATGAAGTGAAGCTGGATGAAAAAGAAGAGGCGGAGAGGATGTTTCCCGGAATCTGTTTTGCAGAACCGGAGGAAATAACCCGCCAATACGCACTGCCAGTGGCGTTTCACAGTTTTTTGAAAAATGCGGACAACACATGATATAGGGATAAAACACAAAATATATCACTATATGTGGTTTACAACCACAAGGCGCAGTGATATAATGAAGTTCGTTCAGTTAAGAGACCGAAAGAAAAAAAGGAGGAGAAGGATTGTTGAAAGTAATTAAGAGAGACGGGCGTACGGTGCCTTATGACCGTAACAAAATAATTGTGGCCATCCGCAAGGCTAATGCAGAAGTAGATGCCTATGAGCGGGTAGAGGATGATATGATAGATGGGATTGTAGCAGGCATTGAAGGGACAGGACGAGAGACCATACAGGTAGAAGATATACAGGATATTATTGAACAGAAATTGATGGCGGCAGGGAAGTTTGCCCTGGCTAAGAAATATATTATTTACCGTTATTCCAGAGAACTGGTGAGAAAGGCTAATACAACCGATGATTCTATCATGAGCCTGATCCAGAACCGGAATAAGGATGTAATGGAAGAAAACTCCAATAAAAATGCATATGTAGCCAGTACCCAGAGAGATTTGATTGCAGGAGAAGTGTCAAAAGACCTTACAAAAAGGATGCTTCTGCCGGAGAAAATAACAAAGGCTCATGAAGAGGGGATTTTACACTTCCATGATATGGATTATTTTATCCAGCCTATTTTTAACTGCTGTCTTATTAACATCGGAGATATGTTAGACAATGGAACGGTTATGAATGGAAAACTGATTGAAAGCCCTAAAAGCTTTCAGGTGGCATGTACGGTAGTGACGCAGATCATATCTGCTGTGGCCAGCAGTCAGTATGGCGGCCAGTCAGTAGATATCCGTCATCTTGGCAAATATCTCCGCCGCAGTATGGAAAAATACCGCAGACATTATACAGAAAGATACGGTGAAATACTGGAGCCGGAAGTGATTGAGCGTTTTGTTATGGACCGGACAAAAGACGAATTAAAATCCGGAGTTCAGACTATTCAGTATCAGATCAACACGCTGATGACTACCAATGGCCAGTCTCCTTTTGTGACTTTGTTTTTGAACCTGGATCCGGAAGACGAGTACATAGAAGAAAATGCCATGATCATAGAAGAAATCTTGAGACAGCGTCTGGAAGGAATCAAAAATGAAAAAGGTGTTTATGTGACACCGGCATTTCCAAAACTGATCTATGTGCTGGATGAACACAATGCACTGAAAGGTGGCAAATACGATTATATAACAAAACTGGCGGTACAGTGTTCTGCCAAGAGAATGTATCCGGATTATATTTCTGCCAAGAAAATGCGGGAAAATTACGAAGGAAATGTGTTTAGTTGTATGGGCTGCCGTAGTTTTCTGACTCCATGGAAAGACGAAAACGGCAATTATAAGTTTGAAGGAAGATTTAACCAGGGTGTTGTCAGCCTGAACCTTCCGCAGATCGGTATTCTTGCCAAGGAAGATAAGGAATATTTCTGGCAGCTTCTGGAAGAAAGACTGGCACTCTGCTTTGAAGCACTGATGTGCCGCCACCGTGCACTGGAAGGAGTTTCCAGTGATGTCAGCCCGATCCACTGGCAGTATGGTGCTATTGCCAGACTTGGCAAAGGAGAAAAAATCGACAAATTGCTGCATGGAGGCTATTCCACTTTATCACTGGGGTATATAGGATTATACGAAGTGACAAAACTTATGACAGGAGAAAGCCATACTACGGAAAAGGGCAGTGAGAAAGGGGCAGTGATTTTCCAACGGCTGTCATAACCCGCCTGCGCCGTGCTACCGATACATGGAAGGAAGAGACAGGGATCGGATTCGGTTTGTATGGAACACCGGCAGAAAGCCTGTGCTATCGTTTTGCAGAGATTGATAAAAAGCGATTTGGAGAGATCAAAGATGTAACGGATAAGGGTTATTATACAAACTCCTATCATGTAGATGTAAGGGAGCGCATCGATGCTTTCAGTAAATTTGAATTTGAAAGCCAGTTCCAGGTGATTTCATCCGGTGGTGCTATTTCTTATGTGGAAGTGCCAAATATGCAGCACAATCTGCCTGCATTGGAAGAAGTGGTGAAATACATTTATGATCATATCCAGTATGCGGAATTCAATACAAAATCCGATTACTGCCATGAATGTGGATTTGACGGAGAAATTATTGTGAATGACGATCTGGAATGGGAGTGTCCAAACTGTGGCAACAAAGATCATGATAAAATGAATGTAACAAGAAGAACCTGTGGTTATCTGGGAGAAAATTTCTGGAATGTCGGAAAGACAAAAGAAATCAATGCACGGGTGCTGCATCTGTAATAAAGTGAGGAAATAAAAGTGAATTATGGAGATATAAAACGTTTTGATGTGGCCAATGGAACCGGTGTGAGAGTATCCTTGTTTGTCAGTGGCTGCACCCATCACTGCAAAGATTGTTTTAACAAAGAAACCTGGGATTTTCACTATGGAAAGCCATTCACCCCAAAAGAAGAAGAGGCAGTCATTGAGTATCTTAAGCCGGATTATATTGCCGGACTGACTTTGATCGGAGGTGAGCCTCTGGAACCGTCCAACCAGGAAGTACTCCTCCCTTTTGTAAAAAAGGTGAAAGAAATTTATCCTGACAAAGATGTGTGGTGCTACACCGGGTATTTGTTTGACCGGGATGTGCTGGGAGATATGTGTAAAAAGTCGGAGATCACAAAAGAACTTCTGACTTATATAGACATTCTGGTGGACGGCGAATTTGTTGCCGAACAGAAAAATCTGAAGATAAATTTCAGAGGGTCTGACAACCAGAGGATCATAGATGTAAAGAAATCCTTAGAGACCGGAGAAGTGGTTCACTGGGATGGAGAAAAGATATAAGGATCAGGAGGATAACATGGAGACAATAGTTCGATTTGTAAAATTAAAAGAAGAAGCACATATTCCGGTGTATGGAAGTGACCAGGCAGCAGGGGCAGATTTGTATGCTTGTCTGGAGGAGCCGGTGGAAGTAAAACAGGGACAGACGGTATTTATTCCTACCGGCCTTTCTATGGAGATCCCTGTGGGACTGGCCGGATTTGTATATGCCCGCAGTGGGATGGCCTGCAAGAAAGGTCTGGCGCCGGCTAACAAGGTAGGAGTCATTGATTCGGACTACCGGGGAGAGATTTTAGTAGCCTTGCATAACCACAGCCAGCAGGATCTGGTGGTGGAACCGGGAGAGAGGGTAGCCCAGATGGTCATTGCACCGTATATCATGGCACGGTATGAGCAGGTAGATTCTCTGGAGGATACTGTCAGAGGCGAAGGCGGTTTTGGCTCCACCGGAACAAAATAAATTGGAATTAAATTTTACAAAAGCAGAAGAATCTGCTAAGATAGGTGTTATAGTTTGAAAAAATGGAGGATGAAATCATGGGAATGACAATGACTCAGAAGATTCTTGCCGCTCATGCCGGATTGGATTCGGTTGTGGCAGGACAGTTGATTGAAGCAGATCTGGATCTGGTACTGGCCAATGATATTACAGGACCGGTAGCAATTCATGAAGTAGAAAAACTGAATAAAAAGACAGTTTTTGATAAGGATAAAATTGCTCTTGTACCGGACCATTTTGCACCCAATAAAGATATAAAATCAGCAGAACACTGCAAATGTGTACGGGAATATGCCAAAGCACAGGGAATCACCAACTATTTTGAAGTGGGTGAAATGGGAATTGAGCATGCTCTTTTGCCGGAAAAAGGCTTGATCGTAGCAGGAGAAACCTGTATCGGAGCAGATTCACATACTTGTACATATGGTGCGTTAGGTGCTTTTTCCACGGGCGTGGGAAGTACTGATATGGGTGCCGGTATGATTACCGGCCAGGCATGGTTTAAAGTGCCATCTGCCATTAAAGTAGTTCTGACAGGGAAGTTAAATCCATGGATCAGCGGTAAAGATGTGATCCTTCATCTCATTGGTGAGATTGGCGTAGACGGCGCGCTTTATAAATCTCTTGAGTTTACAGGAGATGGTGTGGCAAGTCTTTCTATGGATGATCGTTTCACCATTGCCAATATGGCCATTGAGGCAGGTGCCAAAAACGGTATCTTCCCGGTAGATGATAAAACCATTGCTTATATGAAAGAACATTCCAAGAAAGAATACAAGATCTATGAAGCAGATGATGATGCTGAATATGATGAGACAGTTACCATTGACCTTGGCAAACTGGAGGCAACCGTAGCGTTCCCTCACCTGCCGGAAAATACAAAGACAGTGAAAGAGGCAGGAGAAGTGAAGATTGATCAGGTTGTGATCGGTTCCTGTACAAACGGTCGTATTGAAGACATGCGTGTGGCAGCAAAGATCCTGGAAGGACGCAAAGTAAAGAAAGGAATCCGCTGCATCGTGATCCCTGCGACACAGGACATTTATCTTCAGTCCATTGAAGAGGGGCTGACACAGACATTTATCAAGGCAGGTGCCATCGTAAGTACACCAACCTGTGGTCCATGCCTGGGTGGTTATATGGGAATCCTGGCAGCAGGAGAGAGAGCTGTCTCTACTACCAATCGTAATTTCGTAGGACGCATGGGACATGTGGATTCAGAAGTATATCTGGCAAGCCCGGCTGTAGCAGCAGCCAGTGCCATAACCGGTAAGATCTCAGAACCATCGGAACTTGGTTTATAAGGAGGAACGAAGAATGAAAGCATTAGGAAAAGTTTTTAAATTTGGTGACAATGTAGATACGGATGTAATTATCCCGGCACGATATCTGAATTCTTCGGATCCGGCAGAACTGGCTACACATTGCATGGAAGATATTGACAAGGATTTCGTTAAAAATGTAAAAAAGGGAGATATCATTGTAGCTACCAAGAACTTTGGATGTGGATCTTCCCGTGAGCATGCACCGATTTCTATTAAGGCGGCAGGAGTAAGCTGCGTTATCGCAGAGACATTTGCCAGAATTTTTTACCGCAACTCCATCAATATCGGACTTCCGATCATTGAGTGCAAGGAGGCGGCAGAGAACATCGAAGCCGGAGATGAGGTTGAGATTGATTTTGACAGCGGAATCATTACAAATAAGACAAAAAATGAAACATACAAGGGACAGGCATTCCCTGAGTTTATGCAGAAAATCATTAAGGCAGAGGGCCTTATGAATTACATTAACTCAAAAAACTAAAAAGAACCGAAACAACGAAAAGATCCAGATGAGAGAGGCCTCTTATCTGGATTTTTTTTGCTGGATATGATACAATAAATATTATGCCGGCTGTATAAGCATGGATGGCAGAATGCTCATTACATCATAGTTTGAAAGAATGGGAGAAGAGATTATGGATCGATATACATTTGAGAGCAGAGAGTCTTATGAAAAGGCTGTAAAAGAGGAAGAATTAATACAGCAGTTAAAGAAAAAAGCAGATTTGAAAAATAATAAGACAGTGCTGAAATTATATAATAAACTGGTGGCGGAAAAAACCTTTTCAACCGTGATCGGATATGATTTTCTGGAAGAACTGAGAACTCAGATCCTGAAGTCGGGGCTTGTATCAGAAGAGCTGCTTCCGGAAATACCGGTTAAGGTGGAAGAGAAGAAAGAACAGGATACACTGCCGCCTAAAAAAAATGTGTCGGGTAAGTATAAAAAACTTTATGAGAATGAAAAACTGAAAAATAAAAAACTTAAGATTGCACTGGTGGCTGCATTGGTGTTATTAGCCGGTTTTGTAATCATTAATTTTCGATTTCAATACTCGATTTTCACATATTTTACAAATTATAAGGCTAATATGGAAGAAGAATTGATTGACAAATATGAGAACTGGCAGGCAAATCTGGAGCAGAGAGAACAGGCTCTGGGCAAAAGTGAAGATAATCAGTAGTGCCGGAATGGAGGATTAAAATGGAAAACACGATTTTAGTAGTAGATGATGAACTTCGTATGCGGAAACTTGTCCGAGACTTCCTTGTTAAACAGAATTTTAAAGTGTTAGAGGCAGCCGATGGAGAAGAGGCAGTGGATGTGTTTCTGGCTAATAAAGATATTTCTCTTGTTATACTGGATGTTATGATGCCGAAGATGGATGGCTGGGAAACCTGCCGGGAGATCAGACAGTATTCCAAGGTGCCTATTATCATGCTGACTGCCAGAGGTGAGGAAAATGACGAACTCCGGGGATTTGAGCTGGGAGTGGATGAGTATATATCCAAGCCATTCAGTCCCAAGATCCTGGTGGCCAGGGTACAGGCCATCCTTCGCAGGAGCAATGCATCTACGGAAGAAACACTGGAGTATAACGGCATTGTTTTGAACCGGTCGGCCCATGAGGTGACTATTGACGGCAAAAGGATAGACCTTAGTTTTAAGGAATTTGAACTTCTTAGTTATTTTATGGAAAATAAGGATATTGCTTTGTCCAGGGAAAGAATTTTGAACCATGTGTGGGACTATGATTATTTTGGTGATGCCAGAACCATTGATACTCATGTCAAGAAACTCCGCAGTAAAATGGGAGAAAAAGGAAGCTGTATCAAGACGATCTGGGGGATGGGATACAAATTTGAAGTATAACGATGACAGGAGGTACATCCTTATATGAAAAGTTCAATGCAGACAAGACTGATCATGATATCGTCGGGAATGCTGGTGCTTGCCATTGCCTGCATCTGTTTTGCCAATATTTTCTGGCTTCCGTATTATTACCAGTCTGAGAAAGTAAGCAATATGAAAAATGCCTACAACAATGTGGTAAAACAGGTGTCCGGCGTGGAGTGGGGCAGCATTTCGGAAGATGAACTGGATAATACTTATGATGCTTTGGACCGCCTTGGCAGTGACAACAATGTAAGCATTTATATTATGCAGATCAAGGCTTATGCCGGGTCCGGAGATATTGCTACCATCAATTATGTATATCCGTCTTCCTCTGAGAGACTTCAGGAAGTATCCAGGGAGCAGTTGGGAAAATATGTTAAGAATAAATATTTTGGTACTTCCCTGGGAAGTAACTGTACGCTTCTTGGCCGGTCATCCAGATATGAAGTGTATAAGGTTTACGATAACAGACTGCAGTCGAATTTTCTGGAACTGACAGGACAGCTTCCCGATAACTACTGGGTGTACCTGCGTACCAATTATCAGGGAATGAAAGAGAGCGTAGGGGTGTCGAACCGGTTTATGGTACAGGTAGGCGGTATTATCCTTCTGCTTGGAATCCTTTGTATGTTCTTCGTCAGCAAAAAATATACGAAACCGATCCTGAAACTGGCTCAGCACGCAAAAGAAATGGAAAAATTGAATTTTTCCAGCCGATATACGGAAGAGAGACAGGATGAGATCGGTGTGCTCGGCAACAGTATGAATTCGCTTGCAGACAAGTTGGAAGAAACGATTTCTGAACTGAAGACGGCGAATAATGAACTTCAGTTAGATCTGGAGCGGCGTACGGAACAGGAAGAGATGCGGAGGGAGTTTCTCGCTAATGTATCCCATGAACTGAAAACGCCCATTGCTTTGATACAGGGATATGCAGAAGGTCTTCAGGATAATATCAATGAAGATGCGGAGAGCCGGGAATTTTACTGTGAAGTCATTGTGGATGAAGCCAATAAAATGAACAAAATGGTAAAAAGGCTGTTGTCATTAAATCAGCTGGAATTTGGTAATGATCAGGTTCATTTAGAACATTTTGACCTCCGAGGTGTGGTAGATTCAGTACTTCATTCTACGGATATTTTGTTTAAGCAGAAGAATGTGGAACTTTCATATCAGCCGTCTGATGAGCCGGTTATGGTGTGGGCAGATGAATACATGATCGAAGAAGTGGTGACAAATTATATAAGCAATGCATTGAATCATGTGGAATTTGACAACAAAATTGAGATCAAGATGAGCTGGGAAGAGGGAAAAGTGCGCACCAGCGTATTTAACACAGGAAAACCTATACCGGAGAGTGACATTGACAAGATTTGGACCAAGTTTTACAAGGTAGATAAGGCAAGAACCAGAGAATACGGTGGAAACGGCATTGGCCTGTCGATTGTAAAAGCCATTATGGATGCGCATAATCAGGATTATGGTGTAGTGAATTACGACAATGGAGTAGAGTTTTGGTTTGAGCTGGATATTCAGTAAAACGCAATTGATGAATAGAAATATTTGTGTTATAATACATTATATGTGATTACGAGGAGGGAAAGAAATTTGAAATACAATAAAAGCACGGCGGTATGTATCGCAGGCGTGATGGCTGTTTCCCTTACCGGCTGCATGGACAGTGTGAAAGATCTGTCGGATGAGAAGAGCGATATGGTTGCTGAGTATTCGGCGGGACTGCTGTTGAGACATTCGGATTCCTACAGTAAGCGTCTTGTGACTAAAGCGGATCAGACCGGGAATAACAGCCAGGAGGATGTACAGACCACTGCAACACCGGCACCTGTTGTCAGCCAGACACCGGTTCCACCGGCAGCTTCGGCATCTTTAGTTCCGTCGGAAAGCCAGACGGCAGAAAGCAGCCCACCTGTTTCAGGCAGTGCAGTTGATACGACGATGCCTTCTGTGAAATTAGGTGATATATACAAAAAAGACGGCTTGCAGGTTACATATGGTTCGTATCGGTTTTGCAGACAGTACAAAAGCGGATCATCACAGATCACAGCAAAGAGCGGTAATGTACTGCTGGTGGTCGATTTCCGAGTGAAAAATACCCGGAGAAGTAAAAGAAAGATAGAACTTGGAAACAAGAAGATTGACTATACATTGAATGTAGACGGCAATAATTATCAGCCGGGGATTAGTATCCTGGAGAACATGGGATTGAATTATCTGGATACCACATTGAAGAGTGGCGGAAGTGAAGAGGCGGTTCTTATTTTTGAAATGTCAAAAGATAAGAAAAAGGCTTCGCAGATCAGTCTCACCGTCAGCCGAGGGGGCAGACAGGCAGTTGTACAGCTTAGATAGACAGGCATCAAGCCGGAAGGAGGAATAGATTATGTCAGAAGATAAGGGAATTTTGTTGGAAAGTGGTACCAACGAACTGGAATTATTGGAGTTTGTAGTAGGAAACCAGCATTATGGGATCAATGTTGCTAAGATTAGTGAATTGTGTCCATATGAAGAGCCTACCGGTGTGCCAAATTCCCATGAGTTTATAGAAGGTATTTTTATGCCGAGAGAGCGGATCATTACGGTGATCGATCTTGCCAAGGCACTGGGGATCCAGCTTCCTGTGGGAAGAAGTGCCGATGGAGATATGTATATCATCACCAATTTTAACAAGTTACATACGGCTTTTCATGTTCAGCAGGTATTAGGAATCCATCGTGTTTCCTGGGAGAATGTGGCAAAACCGGATTCGACCATCAGTCGACAGGGAAAAGGCGTAGCAACAGGAATTACCAAGATTAACGGAAAGATCATCATTATTCTCGACTTTGAGAAAATTGTTTCTGAGATTAACCCGGAGACCGGATTAAAACTTTCAGAAGTAGAGGCTATGGGAGAGCGTTCTCGTAATGACTGTACGATCCTTTTGGCAGAAGATTCATCTTTGTTGTTGGAAATGCTGAAGAAATGTCTGAGTAAGGCTGGTTATACACACCTGATCCCTACAACCAACGGCCAGGAGGCGTGGAATGCACTGGACCGCATGATGAACGAAGGTGCTGTTATAGGAAAAGATATTTCTCTTGTTATTACAGATATTGAGATGCCACAGATGGACGGACATCATCTTACGAAGAAGATTAAGACAGATCCTCGTTTTGAGGGATTGCCAGTGGTTATTTTCTCATCTCTGGTAAACGATGAAATGAAGAGAAAAGGTGAAGCTCTCGGAGTGGATGCGCAGTTGTCCAAGCCGGAGATTGGTAAACTGGTACATCAGCTGGATCTTTTACTGGGACAGGAGATGTAGAGTGACGGGGAAAAGAAAGACAGGAGGTAGCACAGGTGGCGGAAAATATGTCAGACGAACCTTTAATATTTGAACATACATCCGATGAGCCGGAACAGAATGGTTTTCCTTTGGACACAGCGGATCTGCCCTTAGATAGTGTGGATTCATCTGATTCAGAAGAAGATGTCAACCAGCTGCTGGATCTGATATCGAAAGATTATACAAATGAAGATGAGGATGATGAAGAGGAACCTCTTGTGTATGATGATGACAGTTCGGACAATGAAGAATCTTATCTGCAAGAGCCGGAAGTGTCTTTGTTCAGCGAAGATGATGATGAGTCTGTGTTTGAAGATGACAAAGAGGAAAAGGGTGACAAAGCCAATACCTCATTAGATGACATTTTTAATGATGCGTTATCAGCAATCCAGTTTGAGGACAGTGGGAAAAAAGAAGAAAGTGAGCCAGAAGCGGTTCCGTCCGATATACAGGGTGATTTGGAAGAACCGCCGGTACAGATGGTAGAGACGGCGGAACCTGAAAAGGAACTGAAGCAGGCGAAGGGCGATGGATTCTGGAAGCGCACTTTTGGAAATATTATTACTGAGCAGAGTGCTGAGGAAGAGCAGAAAGAGCGCGAACTGGAAGAAGCGGATGCTAAGAAAAAAGCAGAATTAAAGGCTGAAACTAAGAAACAGCAGGAAAAAGAGCGGGAAGAAAAAGCAGAAGAAAAGCAGAAAATAGCGGAACAGAAAAACCTTGAAAAAGCAGAGAAGAAAGAGAAAAAACGCCTTGCAAAAGAGGAAAAGAAGCAGAGAAAAGCAGAACTGGCAGCAGCTGAAGTGGTTGGAAAGATCAATCCTGTAGGAGCTACCATTGTTATGGTGTTTTTTGGTGTGGTTTGTCTCAGCGTACTGCTGGGAAGCAAGATTTTTTCCTATAGTTCTTCGATAAATAATGCAGGACAGGAATTTGAAAACCGCGATTACAAGGCAGCCTATGAAGCTTTGGCAGGAGTGAATGTATCTAAGTCTTCTGAGGAACTGAAGGATAAAGTCCGCATCTGTATGCAGTTGCAGCGGGAACTGGATTCTTATAACAACTATTATAAGATGAAGATGTACCTTGAATCTCTGGATGCACTGGCAAAAGGAATCCGCAGTTATGATGAGAATAAAGACAAAGCGGATACATATGAGATCATGACACAGTATAATGAACTGGAAGCGAAGCTGGCAGAGGCATTATACAATGAATTTGGTGTGACGGAGACTCAGATTCGTGATATTATCAATAACTCTAAGAATCAGGAAGAGTACACTGCAAAGCTGCAGGCTATTATCGACAGCTGGCAGCAAAAGAATCGGAAAGACGAACGGTAATATATAAAGCCGTGGTAATAAAAAAGTGGGCAGTGAAACTGTTTTGTACAGTGACATTGCCCGCTTTTTATATTTTTGCAGAGGCAGGACAAAGGAGATGAAAAAATGGATGAGAGACTGAAAAAACAGCTGGAATTTTCACTGGAGATAGATAAAGAAAAAAACATTTTAAGACAGACTCATCTTTCCGGGCATGGACGAAGAGAAAATGATGCAGAGCATGCCTGGCATATGGCGGTGATGGCTTATTTACTCAGAGAGTATTCCAATGAGCCGGTAGATATTGCCAAAGTTATGCTGATGTGTCTGATCCACGACATAGTAGAGATTGATGCAGGGGATACCTATGCATATGACAAGGAAGGGCTGCAGACACAGAAAGCAAGAGAAGAGGCGGCCAAGGAGAGAATTTTTTCCCTTTTGCCGGAAGACCAGAAGAAGGAACTGGCCGGCTTGTTTGATGAATTTGAGGCTTTTGAGACCAAGGAGTCAAAGTATGCCCACGCCATGGACAATCTTCAACCGCTGATCTTAAATCACAGCAATGGAGGAGAAGACTGGAAGAGGCACGGAGTCACAAAGGGGCAGGTTTACGGTAGACAGGGAAAGACAAAGCTTGGTTCAGACCGTTTGTTTCAAGTGGTAGATGCTATTTTGCAGGAAAATATAGAAAAAGGAAATATAAAGGAAAGAGAAGAAGAAAAATGACGGTAAAACAATATGAAGAGAATGATCTGCAGGCTATGATTACCATCTGGAATGATGTGGTAGAAGATGGCCAGATTGTGGGACTTTATATTCTCCATCCAAACAATGTAGGCAGATGCGGCCATCTGTGCAATGCAAGTTATGCTGTGGATGCATGGAAGAGGGGGCTGCATATAGGAGAAAAACTGGTAAAGGACTGTCTTGTACAGGCAAAAAGAATCGGATTTCAGGTGCTGCAGTTTAATGCGGTAGCGGAGAGTAACATCCATGCCAGACATTTATATGAAAGACTGGGATTTGTGCAGTTAGGTACGATACTGAAAGGCTTTCGGATGAAAGATGGAACCTATGAAAATATTTGTCCGTATTATCATGAATTATAGAAAAGGGGAATGAGAATGTTAAAAAAATGCGGGATCTTCATTCTGGCAGGACTGACGGCTGTGGGGATATGTGGTTGCGGAACAAAGGACAGTGACAGTTCCAGCGAAACAGAAAACAGTCTTTCCGTGGAACATCAGCTCGATCAGATCGTTTCAGACAGAGAACTGTGGCAGAATCCGTTTGGAAGGGATTATGAGGGAAAAACAGATGGGGGCGTGTTTTATGCGGTGACAGACCTGGATCAAAATGGAAGACTGGAGTTAGTTGTTACAGATGCCACAAGTGATGGTGATGATATAGAGTTTACAGGCACTTGTTTTTTTGAAATGAATGAGAGCGGGACAAAAATGGAAAGAAAAGACTGGGACAAAAAGAAGAACAGTAAAAAATTAAATATATGTGACAGTGATAATTTTGTTGATATTGACACCGTGTACATAGACAACAAAAACAAGGAGTATTATTATGCTGTCGAGGATGCGGATCCGTCCACACTGTATAGTCTGTACCTTTGGAAGTATGGATCACAGGATGGCAGGATGGATGTCCTGGCAGATGACCAGTGGAATGATTCGCCTGAGGAGGACGGCGACACCTGGGTGTATTACGATAAAGAAGGGAAAACACACAGCATTACGGAAGAAGAATTTACTTTTGATAAACTGGTGAAAAGAAAGTATCCATCCTTTGAGAAAAGAAAGGTAAAAATAGAATGGATTAGTTATTTTGACTATTTTAAAATAAAAAAGATTACGGATGTTCAGTTGCGGCATGCATTGCTGCAGTCATATGCTGAATTTAAGATTGATAAAAAAATCAGTGGAACACAGGCAGACAGTCTGGTTGACTATGTGCGTGCCTATGATGAGATCGACTGGCAGGAAATGGAATACCGGATGATAAAAGAAGATTACGCACAGTATAAGATGTATCTGCCGTTACTGGAGAAAAAGGAAAAAGTATGGAACAGCCGGCGGCAGGAGAAATATCTTAGTGATTATTTTTTTAAGAAAAAATTATGGCCTATGGTTGAAGTGGCAGATCTGACGGGGGATGGCGTATCAGAACTTGTCCTGGCCAGTGAGCAGGGGGACTTGATTCTGTCCAGACAAGGAGACAAATATTATATCTATGATGGATTCATGGAGCAGGGAGCATCTACGCGGATATACGAACCGGAAGGAATCATAGAAGAACCCAGCGATGAACAGGAAGAAGCAAAATATAATAAATTAATATGGAAAGATGGTAGGTTATCCTTAAAGCAGGTGGCAAAGTCGAGCAGTACTAATTACATATATCATTTTGAAATAGGTGGGAAAAAAGTAGCAAAATCACAGTTTAAAAAGTGGTCAGAGAAGTATGCACAAAAGGAAATAACGGTTTATATACTGAGTACGAAAACGGAGAAAAACAAATGAATCAGACCTGTCTGATCAGGTGCAGTACCGGAATGTTTTGTCGGTAAGGATGCGGGCGAAGATCAGTCCCAGAGGCAGTGCCAGAATAATCAACAGTGCGGAGGCTAGCCAGGAGGCGGCGGATGTGAGATTCATAATGCCCAGGTTATAAAAACCACGGTACAGATATAGTCCGGGTACCATGATGACAATGGAAGGAACGGTAATGGAAATTCTCGGATAACCGGCAACACCTTTTAGAGTTGAAGCCAGTATACCTGCGAGAAAGGCACCGATGAAAGCGGCAGCAGCCGGTGGAAGAGAAAGAAGATCGGTAGATTCCAGCCGTATGGTATTGGCTGCGGCACCAATAACACCTGCTGCTGCGGCCAGCCGGAGAGGACTGTTGAACATGATGGAAAATCCAAATACACCGCAAAAGCTGGCCAGCAGCCGGAAAAGAATCCACTGCCACAGTGCCAGGTGAAGGGGAAGGAATGAAAGTGGTTTAAGACCCAGTAACATGGATAGGATCCAGGATGTCATGGTGGCAACGGTAATGATGATCAGTGAGTATGTGAGCCGTTCCGTGCCAGAACGAATATCCAGTTTTGCAAGGTCGATGCCACTTGTTATAAAGGGAAATCCGGGAATGATAAAAAGCATGGAGCAGATGTAACCGGCTTCGTGCTGCAAATTGACCGAGTATATCAGTTCCAGAAGTTTAAGTAGAGCCGTATAAGTCAGACAGGAACAGGCAATGGAAGCGGTAATGCATAAAAACAGGGTGAAATGGTGTTTGGAAAGTTTACAGCGGATAAAATTTCCAATGCCGGCACCAAAAAAGGCACACAGCATCTCGACTATACCGCCACCCAGAAGAAAGGTAAAGGAACCACAGGCAAGAGCGGCGGCGAGAGCCAGTGTCAGCGGTGAGTATAAACCATGGATCCGCTGTATTTCATCTAAGGCAGTGTGGATCTTATCACAACTCTCCGGCAGATATTTTTCCTGAAAATCAGATACAAATTTTTCCAGACGATTTAATTGGGAGGTATTGACTCCGGTATTAGTCAGGCACAGGGACTGACTGAAACTGTTATCGCCGTCAAAACAAGTATAATTGATAGACATAAGTCCGATATCCACGGTACATGTCACGCCCATGAGTTCAGACAGTTCGTTCATAGAACTGCGGACACGCCACGCACCGGTTCCACAGGAAAGCATCATAATGCCCACACGGCCGATGATAGAGGCTTTGGCAAGGAGATCTCCATGTATGATGGAACCGGATCTGTTTTCTTTGGCATATTCATGCCAGTGTATTTCCATATGATTTTTCTTGAACGGACTGGAAGAAACTGCAGTATTCATAATATCACCTGATCTTGTTTATAAGTCTAAACTGTTATTTCCGGCAGAGCGGATCATCTGTTCACGGCAGGACAAAACCAGTCCGTCAATGATGCGCAGATGCTGGAGCATTTTTGATTCAAATAGATGGATCGGCAGGAGGACCCCCAGTTCATCAAAGGTTTTGCCGGACCGGATGCCGGACTCCTGACCATAGTAAACGACGGAGGAGTAGGCACTGCGCTGTATTTCACGAAATGTGGACCAGATAACGTCATAAGCCTGCGCTTCTGTCAGATGCATTTTCTTAGTATCCGGAAGGGCATACAATATAAGAATACCCCGTTCTTTGTTTTCTGGTTTCTCCTCGATATTCATACCGGAAGTATAACGGCGGACAAGGTCATATCCATCTGCCAGGTAAAGTTTGGATCTTGGAGCGGCTGGATGTGCCGTGTATATTTCCTGAAATTTTTTATATTCGTGTTTGGTGACAAGACCCTTTTTACTTTTTAACAGGTTTCCATCCGGGTCTGTAAGTAAAACAGGGTTTTCGCCGTTTTTTCCGTGAAAACGCTTGGGGATCAGGTAGGATTCTTTTAAAAGATCGAACATGCTCCGTCGGCAGAGTTCCAGTAATACGGCACTTACATCTCCATTTTTGTATGCAGTAAGGAGAACTTCTGCGAAGTGCTGCGGATCCGGATCTACTTCCCGGCTGTCATCACACAGGTGGCTGTAAAAGGTTTCAGCAAGCCGTTCACACGCTTCCGGTGAGGAGAGAATGCGGGAAAATATCTGCTCTACTTCTTTTTCTCTTGGTAATACTAAAGACATAAAATCCCTCCTTTTATATTGCATTCATAATTTGATTTCATTATACTTAACAAGTAGAGATAAGTAAAAACTATTTTTGATATAGCAGCCATTTGTTTTTGATATGTCAGAATGGGGGACGAAATGAATATTAATTTTGAATATTACAGAATTTTTTATTATGTAGCAAGGTATAATAATTTTACAAAGGCGGCTCATGCGCTGGGCAGCAGCCAGCCAAATGTAACAAGAGCTATGAATTGTCTGGAAAATGCACTGCAGTGTACTTTGTTTGTGCGGACGAACAGGGGGGTGCATCTGACGGCTGAAGGGGAAAGGCTTTACACCAGGGTATCTGCGGCCATGTCGCTGTTTCAGGCAGCAGAAGATGAAATGCTTGAACAGGCACAGTTAAAAAGGGGAAGCATAGTGATCGGTGCCAGTGAGACGGCACTTAGTATTTATCTGCCGGAGAAACTGAGCAGATTTCACAGCAAATATCCGGGAATACAAATAAAACTTTATAGTTATTCGACTCCGCAGGCAGTGAAGGCGGTTAAAAATGGGGAGGTGGATCTGGCACTGGTTACGACACCGGTACAGGCAGAGAGTCCTGTAAAAGAAATAAAATTGCAGAAATTTGCAGAAAAACTCATTGGGGGGAAAAACTATTCTTTTTTGCAAAAAAAAGGACTGAGTTTGAAAGAGATAGAGGAATATCCACTGATTTGTCTTGGAAAGGGTACAATGACACATCAGTTTTATCAGGAGATATTTGGAAGATACGGTTTGAAGTTAAATCCGGATGTTGAGGTGGCGACTACGGATCAGATTTTGTCATTGGTACAGTATGGCCTTGGCATTGCATTTATCCCGGAACCTATGGCAGAAGAGGCGGTTATGCGTCAGGAGGTAGTTTCGATTACTGTCAGGGAACATATACCTGACAGAGAAATATGCATGGTCTATGATGAAAAAAGACCTATGAGTGTGGCTGCCCAGCGTTTTAAAAAATTGTTGATGGAGGAAGGAAAACAGGAGACTTCTGCAAATAAGAAATCTTAAAAAAGAGGTTGATCTAAAGTTAACTCCAATGCCTATAAAGAAGGAAAACGGCGTGCTATCGGTGTTTCCAATTTCCAGATCGGTGACCTTGAAAGCCTTATGGAAACAGCGGAGGTCAAGCCGATGGTAAACTAGATCCTTTGTCATATCAGCAATACACCATTGGAGTTGATGGAATACTGCAAAAAACAGGGAATCGTGGTGGAGGCATATTCACCGATTACCCACGGAGAGATTTTGAACCAGCCGCAGATCAAGGCTATGGCGGACAAATACGGAGTAACGGTTCCGCAGCTGTGTATCCGATATGTTTTACAGTCAGGTTTGATCGCACTTCCAAAGACCGCAAATCCGGTTCATATGCAGAGTAATGGAGAAGTGGATTTTGAAATTTCACCGGAAGATATGGAAACATTAAAACATTTCAAAAAGATTGAAAATTATGGAGCAAGCAGTGGCTTCCCAGTGTATGGTGGTAAAATCTGATCAAACAGGGGTTGACAAATTGGTCTAATGATAGTAGACTCTTCATAAAGGAAGGGTCTACTATTATTAGACTAAGGAGGTAAACCAGATGGAAGAATTAAAATTAGGAACGGTGGAAAGCAAGTTCGCTGATATTATCTGGGAAAATGAACCGATTTCCTCCGGACAGCTGGTGAAATTATGCGGGCAGCAGCTGGACTGGAAGAAGTCTACCACATATACCATGTTAAAGAGGCTATGCGAACGGGGATTATTTCAAAATGAAAAGGGAATGGTGTCTGCACTTATGACAAAAGAAGAATTTGGGGCAGCACAGAGCGAAAAAATTATTGAGGAATCCTTTGATGGTTCACTTCCTGCTTTTATTGCAGCATTTGCGTCACGAAAAAGATTA
>HF998336.1:0-4334 GCA_000433735.1 Clostridium sp. CAG:167 | reverse complement strand
ATCGTTGGATGATGTGGATGAGATCCAGAAAATGATTGATTCATACAGAGTGGAAGGAGAGTAGCGTATGGGGCAGTATTTTGCATTGATATTAAACAATTCTGTGACAGTCAGCATATTGATTGCTGTGTTGCTGGTATTTCGGGGGTTATGTAAGAAAATATCCAGAAGGATGATCTGTTTTCTCTGGATTGTGGCTGCCATTAAACTGATCGTTCCCATACAGATAGAAAGTCCATTAGGGTTGCTTCCGGACTACACACCGGTGCCCGTCAGCACTTCTGCAGAAGAAACGCTGGCGGATACAGCAAATACAGAGAAAGTGGCTTACCCGGTGGGAGAAGGGCAGACGGTACACCCACAGGAAGCGGACAGGGATTCTGTTTTGTCTTATCTGGATATAGCGGCTGTTGTCTGGTGCGCCGGAGCGATTTTGATGGTTGGTTATATGATTGTAACTTATATACGCCTTAAGAAAAAAGTGGCAGCTTCGATACAGATTGAAAAAAATGTATATGAATGTGATTATATATCCGGTCCCTTTGTATTAGGCATTGTGAGACCTGATATATATTATCCATCCGGGCTGACCGGCCAAGAGAAAGAATATGTGCTAAAACATGAAAGGATGCATTTGAAGCGGAAAGACCATATCTGGAAATTGGCGGCCTTTCTCATTTTAGCAATATACTGGTTTCATCCACTTTGCTGGATTTCATATATTCTTTTTTGCAGAGATATTGAATATGCCTGTGACGAAATAGTCACGGTGAGAAAAGATAGACAATGGAAGGCAGATTATTGTCAGGCACTGCTAAACTGCAGCGCATCGAAAAAGATCATGACGGTATGTCCGGTTGCCTTTGGTGAGACAAGTGTGAAAGGAAGGGTAAAAAGCATTATGAATCATAAAAAAACAGCGTTTGGTTTTGTATTGGCCGCCGTTGTATTGTTTGCAGGGGCCGCTGTCTGCTTTGCAACAACCAGAGGAAGCAATATCAGGTATGATTATGGCAGTTCAAAATTATACTCAAAAGAGGATATGGATGAAGCCATGGATGTGATTAAAAAAGAATTTAGCACCTGGGAGAAGTGTGAACTGCACAGTATCAAATATACATCCGACCAGTCTGCATCAGAGAAAAATTTAGACTGGATGAACGAACTGGGATCAGCGAATGGTTACAAAGAAAAATTCACAGACTGTATTGAGTTTTATACTGATTTTCATTCGCCTGAAAATAGTGAGGATGCCGGAGCATTGGCACCGGATTATGAATATACAAACTATGGATGGTGGCTGGCCCGCACGGAAGGGGGAAAATGGCAGTTGCTGACCTGGGGTTATTGAGACTGGATTGAAGAAATGGACAACAAACCTGGAATGTGCTACAATTCAACTTAGAAAATGTTTGAACTGAAAGGATTTGACAAAATGATAGCAATAGTAGACTATGATGCAGGAAATGTAAAAAGCGTAGAAAAAGCATTGCAATATATAGGCGAAAATCCGGTTGTAACGAGAGACCGGGAGGAACTTTTAAAAGCAGATAAAGTTATTGTGCCTGGTGTAGGAGCGTTTGAGGATGCCATGGGCAAGATGAATCATTACGGATTGACGGAAGTAATCCGGGAGATCGCAGCGAAGAAAACACCGATCCTTGGAATATGTCTTGGTCTGCAGTTGTTTTTTCAGCGGAGTGAAGAATCGGAACATCCGGTGGAGGGACTTTCCCTGCTTCCGGGAGAGGTAGTGAGATTCCCGGAAAAAGAAGGCTTTAAGATTCCGCACATGGGCTGGAATTCTATCTCAATCCAGCCAGAGTCACGGTTGTTAAGAGGAATCCCGGAAGGTTCTTATGTGTATTTTGTACATTCTTACTATCTGAAAGCGGAAAATCCTTCCGATGTAGCGGCAACGGCTGATTACATTGTGGATTTTCATGCGGCAGTAGAGCACGAAAACATTTTCGCTACCCAGTTTCATCCGGAGAAAAGCGGAGAGATTGGATTGCAGATTCTGCGAAATTTTGTGACTATGAAATAGGAAAATTTTCAGGAGGTAAGTATGTTTACAAAAAGAGTAATTCCTTGTTTGGATGTGAATAATGGACGAGTAGTTAAGGGCGTAAATTTTGTTAATCTTATTGATGCAGGTGATCCGGTATCGGTAGGAGCTGCTTATGGAGAGGCAGGCGCGGATGAACTTGTATTTTTGGATATTACGGCATCCAGTGATGCAAGAGAGATTAAGACAAAAATGGTAAGAAAAGTGGCGGAAACGGTGTTCATACCATTTACCGTTGGTGGCGGTATTCGAACTATCGATGACTTTCGTATGATCCTCAGGGAGGGGGCAGACAAGGTGGCAGTAAATTCAGCGGCCATCCTGAATCCAACCCTTGTTTCGGATGCTGCAGACAAGTTCGGAAGCCAGTGTGTTGTAGTGGCCATCGATGCAAAAAGAAGAAAACAGGGCAATGGCTGGACAATCTATAAGAATGGCGGCCGCGTTGACATGGAACAAGACGCCGTTGAATGGGCTATGGAGGCAGAACGGCTGGGAGCAGGGGAAATCCTTCTTACCAGTATGGACTGCGACGGAACAAAGGACGGCTACGATATCGAATTGACAAGGACTATTTCTGAGAATGTGAAAATACCTGTGATCGCGTCTGGCGGTGCCGGAAAGAAGGAGCACTTTTATGACGCACTGACAGAAGGAAAAGCAGATGCAGTTCTGGCAGCTTCTTTGTTCCATTTTAAAGAATTGGAGATCATGGAATTAAAACGGTATCTGGCAGACCGCGGTATCAGCGTCCGAATTTAAAGGGAGGAATTGCTATGTCGGCTATCACGGGACAGTGGAAGGAAGCACTGCAGGAAGAATATTCCAAAGAATATTACAGAAAATTGTTTATGTTTATAAAGGATGCTTACAGTAAAAGTGTAGTCTATCCGCCTTCTGGGGACATATTCAATGCATTTCATCTGACTCCCATGGAAAAAGTTAAAGTTGTGATCCTGGGACAGGATCCATATCATAACCAAGGACAGGCACATGGATTATGCTTTTCTGTAAAAAGAGGGACAGAAATACCACCGTCTCTTGTTAATATTTATACGGAATTAAAAGATGACCTGGGAATTACGCCACCAGATCATGGCTGCTTGGAATCCTGGGCAGAGCAGGGTGTTCTTATGTTGAATACAGTACTGACAGTTCAGGCTCACAAGCCTATGTCTCACCGGGGAGTTGGCTGGGAAAAATTTACAGATGCCGTTTTGAAAAAAGTGAATGAGATCGACAGACCCATCGTGTTTATCTTGTGGGGAAAACCTGCCCAGCAGAAGAAAAAACTGTTGAATAATCCCAAACACCTTATTTTAGAGGCACCACATCCAAGCCCGTTGTCAGCTTACCGAGGCTTTTTTGGAAGTAAACCATTTAGTAAAACAAACGCCTTTTTAGAGGAACATGGTGTAGAACCTGTGGATTGGCGGATTCCCCAATAGATATTAAATAAAAATAAATAAAAATGGAAGAAAATCTTCTCTCAAGTTGTGAAAATGTACAAAAATACGAAAAATGGTAAATTTATTTTGAAAAAAGACGATATAAATGATAGAATATAGGTTGGAAAAACCATAAGAGTTGTTTATAACCGGGAGGAATCGTAATGAGAGGATTAAAAAAGAAGTTGATTGCCACAATAGCATCCGTAGCTGTTCTGGCAGGAGCGTTTACCATTATTACAAAGAGTACATATGCATCTTATGATGGTAATGAACCCTTTCTTCAAGGAGGGATAGAGTTTGGTATATTAGCCAATTATATCAACCAGACTTCTGATATGGAGACTAACTTCTTTGCAGGAAAATACCAGGGAAATGGAAAACATAATGGAAATACGGTTCCAAGTAAAGCCAATGGTTATGGAGAGATTCGCATTGGAGAACTTGTAGGAGAACTCAAACTCCGTGATTATGATAAGAATAAAGTTACCATTGATAAAAAGTATATCCGGGAAGTAAAAGATAAATTAGCTTCGATTGGAGAGTATGCAGAATCAGTTGTAAATAAAAGTGATTATAAGATTCCGGACATTCCTGAAAACACAGTTACTAATAATTATTATATTGATATTTCAGCAGTCGACAAAGATGTTGTGTATGTAAATATGGATCGTGCCATGGAGGCAGTTACGAAAGGCACTCTTTCTAATGGAGCAATAAATTTTACTATGCGCAAGGATCAGACGATTGTTCTGAATGTGACAGAAAATCTGGAACTTTATTTACCAAGATATATTATTAACATTAAAGATGGGTCT
>HF998335.1 GCA_000433735.1 Clostridium sp. CAG:167 | reverse complement strand
TCGATTCCGGTTACCAGCATGAAAACCCTTGCTAATAAGCAGGGGTTTTTCTTATATAGTGGGTTGAAACAGGATAGATTATATGATAGCATAGAGATATTCCGACTGAAAAGGAGTGGGCATATGAAATATATTGTGCTGGACTTGGAAATGAACGGTGTCCCGAAAGATAATAAAGAGGCTTTTGAAAGCAGCCATATGGAGATCATAGAGATTGGAGCGGTTGCGCTGGATGAGGACTATCGGGAGATAGATAGTTTCCTTACATATGTAAAGCCTAGGTTTAATGAGATTATAGAGCCAAGATATGAAGAGATGACGGGTATTTCCACCGCGATGGTGAAAGATGCACCGGGATTTGAAGTGGCTTTTGAACAGTTTTTTCGCTGGTGTATTGATTTAGACAAAGAGTATGAGATCATTACCTGGAGTTCCAATGATGAACTGCAGATTCGCCACGAAATGAAACAGAAAAAATATCAGATGAGTAATGAAGTAAAGCAGTTTATGAACGGCTGGAAGGACTTTCAGAAGATTATGGGAGAGATGCTTGGACTGGAGCGGGTATTGTCACTGGAAAAGGCCATTGAACTCATGGGATTAGACTTTCAGGGCAGGCAGCATGATGCCTTGAATGATGCTAGGAATACAGCAGAAATATATGCAGTTGTTTTTGATGATAAGCGAGACAAAGAGGCATTGAACCGGGTGAAAGAGGCATTGCATCCGAAAACAGAGGGGGCTTCCCTGGGAGAATTATTTGATTTTTCACAGTTTGTTCAGTCATAAGATGCACGTGACAGCATTGTGGCATCAAATGATTTATTTATTAGAATAAAAAACGCAGGATTCAAGTGAGTGGATCCTGCGTTTTTTGTATTGAAATTATATTTTAGTTTTTGTATTCTAAAGCAGCGCCTACAAATCCCTTAAACAGCGGATGTGGTTTGTTTGGACGAGATTTAAACTCCGGATGTGCCTGAGTAGCAACAAACCATGGGTGAGAAGGAATCTCACACATTTCTACGATACGGCCATCCGGTGAAAGTCCGCACAATGACATACCATGTTTTTCCAGATCGTCACGGTAGTAGTTGTTTACTTCATAACGATGACGGTGACGTTCATGGATGATCTCTTCACCATACAGTGTGTAAGCTTTACTGTCTTTATCCAAATGACAAGGATAAGAACCAAGGCGTAAGGTTCCGCCGATGTCTTCTACGCCATCCTGATCCGGCATCAGATGGATCACCGGATGTGTGGTGGATGGATCCAGCTCTGCGGAGTGTGCATCATTCCAGCCAATGACATTGCGGGCAAATTCTACAATGCTTAACTGCATGCCGAGACACAATCCCAAGAATGGAATGTTGTTTTCACGGGCATACTGAATAGCGTAAATCTTTCCGTCAATGCCTCGGTCACCGAAACCACCGGGAACAAGAACACCGCTTACACCTGCTAACTGTTCAGCCACATTTTCAGGTGTTACATTTTCGGAGTTGACCCATTTGATGTTAACCTGTGCATTGTGGGCAAAACCACCATGTTTCAAAGACTCGACGACACTGATATAAGCATCATGAAGAGCTGTATATTTACCAACTAACGCAACGGTCACTTCTTTGTCCAGGTGCTTGATAGATTCAACCATGTCTTCCCAGCCTTTGATATCCGGTTCAGGACAGTCTAACCGCAGACATTTACACACAGTCTGTGCAAGATTTTCCTTTTCCATGGCAAGAGGAACTTCGTATAAAGTTTCAACATCCAGATTCTGGATTACCTGGCTGTTTGGAACATTACAGAACAGGGAAATCTTGTCCCGGATAGCCTTGTCCAGAGGTATTTCAGTACGGCATACAACAATATCCGGCTGAATACCCATTCCCTGCAGCTCTTTTACGCTGGCCTGAGTTGGTTTGGATTTTAATTCCTGGGATGCTTTCAGATAAGGAACCAGTGTAACATGGATCAAAATCGCATTTTCATGTCCGACATCCAGCTGGAACTGACGGATTGCCTCCAAAAATGGCTGGCTTTCAATATCTCCGACGGTTCCACCTACCTCGATGATGGCAATCTGGGTTTCCTTGCATCCATCATTGCGGTAAAAACGGCTCTTAAGTTCATTTGTGATATGAGGGATAACCTGAACGGTTCCTCCACCATAATCGCCACGGCGTTCTTTGGAAAGAACAGACCAGTATACTTTTCCGGTGGTCACATTGCTCTGCTTTGTCAGGCTTTCGTCGATGAAACGTTCATAGTGTCCAAGGTCAAGGTCTGTTTCGGCTCCGTCATCTGTAACGAAGACCTCACCGTGCTGGATTGGGTTCATCGTACCCGGATCGATATTAATATAAGGGTCAAATTTCTGCATGGTCACTTTGTAACCGCGCATTTTCAAAAGACGACCCAGAGAGGCGGCAGTAATTCCTTTTCCAAGACCGGAAACAACACCGCCTGTAACAAATACATATTTTACAGCCATTTTTTATCCTCCATTTGCATATTTAAGTAGCATAGTAAAAAATAAACATATGGTATAAGTATAACCGTTTTACACGATTGTTTCAAGTGATTTTTGCCCCAAATTATCACAAACTATTCACATTCTTTCCATTGATTTATGGAGGGAAATCTTTTATACTAATAATATTATAAATACACTAAGCGAATGAGAGGTATTGCAGATGAATATGAACGAAAATAATAATCTCTCCAATCAGGATCCGAACCGCAAAAAGAGGAACCGGATCAATATCATTATCTGCATTGTGGCAGCCGTTTTTGCCATGAGTATGATCATGTTCCTGAATGCTGAGATACAGAGAAATACACAAAAAGAAATTACCTATACCAAGTTCATTGATATGATGAAAGAGGGAAAGGTAAAAAAAGTTACTTTTAAGAGCAATATGATCGTCATCGAGCCAAAAACAGAGCAGAAAGCGGCTATGTTTAAGGTGACTTATTATACAGGTTATGTAAATGATACTTCTCTGGTCCAGAATATGCTGGAGAAATATAATGTAGAATTTAGCGCAGAGATTGAGGATACCAGTTCGGGTATTTTAGATATTCTTTTGACTTATGTGCTGCCGATCGTTGTGCTGTGGGGGCTGTTCTGGTTTTTGATGCGTTCAGCCACCAAAGGCGGCGGTCTTATGGGCAGTGTCGGCAAGTCTAACGCCAAGATGTATGTAGAGAAGAAAACCGGTGTTACTTTTGCAGATGTAGCAGGAGAAGAAGAGGCCAAAGAATCGCTGACAGAGTTGGTAGACTTTTTGAAAAATCCTGACAAGTATAAAAAAATCGGTGCCAGACTGCCCAAAGGTGCTCTGTTAGTAGGACCTCCGGGAACTGGTAAAACTCTGCTTGCCAAGGCTTTGGCGGGAGAGGCAGGGGTGGCGGTTTTGCAGGAGTGCCGTTTTTCTCTTTGTCTGGCTCTGATTTTGTGGAAATGTTTGTAGGTGTAGGTGCCTCTCGTGTAAGAGATTTGTTCAAACAGGCTACTTCTATGGCACCATGTATTATATTTATTGACGAGATCGATGCCATTGGTAAAAGCCGTGACAGCCAGTATGGCGGGGGAAAAACCCCGCCCCAGCCAGTATGGCGGTGGCAACGATGAAAGAGAGCAGACTTTGAACCAGCTTTTGTCCGAGATGGATGGATTTGATTCTTCCAAAGGTATTATTATCCTGGGAGCTACCAACCGTCCGGAGGTACTTGATAAGGCACTGCTTCGTCCGGGACGGTTTGACCGCCGTATCATCGTAGAGAAACCGGATCTGAAAGGCCGCGTGGATGTGCTTCGGGTGCACTCTCATGATGTGCTGATGGATGAGACGGTGGATTTGGAAGAGATCGCGCTGGCGACTTCCGGTGCCGTAGGTGCGGACCTTGCCAATATGGTAAATGAAGCAGCGATCATGGCAGTCAAAGACGGCAGACAGGTTGTGAGCCAGAAAGATCTGTTTGAGGCGGTAGAGGTTGTGCTGGCCGGAAAAGAGAAAAAAGACCGGATCCTGGGACAGGAAGAAAAAGAAATTGTTTCCTATCATGAAATCGGACATGCTCTGGTGGCTACTCTTTTGAAAAATACAGAACCGGTGCAGAAGATTACTATCGTTCCCCGTACTATGGGTGCCCTTGGTTATGTAATGCAGGTGCCGGAAGAAGAAAAGTATCTGATGAAAAAGGGAGAGTTGATCTCGGAGATCACTACCCTGTTAGGAGGCCGTGCAGCAGAAGAGATCAGTTTTGATGATGTGACAACCGGAGCTTCTAATGATATTGAAAAGGCAACATCCATTGCCAGATCCATGGTGACACAGTACGGAATGAGCGCGAAGTTTGGATTGATGGGACTGGAGACCATTCAGAACCGTTATCTGGACGGAAGAGCAGTTTTGAACTGTGGCGAAGAGACCGAGAGCCAGATTGACGGTGAGGTAATGAAGATCCTGGATCATTGCTATGAAGAAGCTAAGAAGATCATACGGGAACACCAGGAAGTGCTGAAAAAACTGGCAGCCCATTTGATTGAAAAAGAAACCATTACGGGTAAAGAATTTGTAGAGATTTTTGAAAATGAAACAGGCATCAAATTAAAGAAAAAAGATGCGGAAGGCAAGATCATAGAAGAACCGGCGCAGGAGACTGAAACAGAGACGCCGGCAGCAGAAATAGATGCGGAAGACAGTGTAACAGTGGAGGAGAATGAATAACTTATGGCATATGAAGTATTGGTGCTGGATGTAGATGGAACATTGGTAAATTCCAAAAAAGAAATAACAAAAGCTACCAAAGAGGCGGTTATACGGTGCCAGCAAAACGGCATTAAAGTAGTGATCGCCTCGGGAAGATGTACAGAGGGAATACGACATCAGGCAGAGGAACTGGAACTTCAAAATTATGGCGGCTTTCAAAATTATGGCGGCTATATTCTTTCTTATAACGGAGGCAAGATCACCAACTTTGCTACCGGAGAGGTTGTGTACGATATTACCCTTCCTTCCGGCATGATCCATGAATTATATGATTATGCCATGGAAAAGCATACAGGATTGTTAAGTTATTATCATGGCTCTATCGTGGCAGACCGGGCAGATGATCCCTATATTCTCATGGATGCAAAAGCTTGTGATATTCCGATTTATGTGCCGGAAGATTTTCACAAAGATGTTCATTTTGAAGTGAACAAATGCATCCTTACCGGAGAGCCGGAGCTGCTTCGGAAACTGGAGCCGGAGGCCGCTGAAAAATATGAAGGTGTGCTGTCGGTATACCGGTCGGAGGAGTTTTATCTGGAAATGATGCCTTTGGGCGTGGATAAAGCATATGGTATATCCAAACTGCTGGGAAGACTGGGATTTTCCCGCAACCAGATGGTATGCTGTGGAGACGGTTTCAATGACCTTTCCATGATCGAGTATGCAGGCTTGGGAGTGGCTATGGGAAATGCTCACGAAGACATCCGGGCCAAAGCAGATTATGTTGCACCAACCTGTGATGAGGATGGTGTAGTAGATGTGATCCAGCGGTTTATCAAAGACTGGTGAAAGGAGAATATGGGTGTTTAATCTGGAAGAAGAATTAAAAAAATTACCAGCAAGACCAGGCGTTTATTTAATGCACGATGCCAAAGATGAGATCATCTATGTAGGAAAGGCGATCAGTCTGAAAAACAGAGTACGGCAGTACTTTCAAAAGAGCCGCCGTGTGACGCCTAAGATCCAGAGGATGATCGACCGGATTGCCTGGTTTGAGTATATTGTGACGGATTCAGAACTGGAAGCACTGGTGCTGGAAAGTAACCTCATCAAAGAGCACAGTCCACGGTACAATACCATGCTCAAAGATGGTAAGTCCTACCCATATCTGAAAGCAAATATCCAAGAAGCCTATCCAAGGCTTCTTTTTGCGCGTCAGATGAAACGGGATGGCAACAAATATTTTGGACCTTTTACCAGTGGTAAAGCAATCCGGGATACCATCGAATTGGTAAATAAAATATATCATTTACGGAACTGCCACCGGGTCCTGCCAAGGGACACCGGGAAAGAGCGGCCCTGCCTGTATCATCAGATCGGCCAGTGCCCGGCACCATGCCAGGGGTATATCAGTCAGGAAGCCTATGGAGAAAATTTTACCAAGGCACTGAAATTTCTCCAGGGGGATACCAAAGGTGTGTTAAAAGAACTGGAAGAAAAAATGCTGGAGGCCTCGGCAGCCATGAACTTTGAAGAGGCAGCCATGTACCGGGATCTTATGAACAGCGTCCAGGCGGTGACCCAGAAGCAGAAGATTACTTCCGATGACCAGCAGGACAGGGATCTGGTTGCCATGGCCAGAGGCGGCGACGAAGCGGTGGTTCAGGTGTTTTTTATCCGTGGAGGCAAGATTATTGGCCGGGAACACTATTATCTTACAGGTGTAGAAGGAGAGCCGGATGCCTCTGTGTTGAGTGCTTTTATTAAACAGATGTATGCCGGAACGCCTTATATTCCCAAGGAAATCTGGCTGGAAGAGGAAGTAGAAGATGGAGAGAGTATCCTGGAATGGCTGTCAGAAAAGAGAGGCAGGCGGGTGTATTTTCGCACGCCGAAGCGGGGGCAAAAGGAAAAACTTCTGGAACTTGCCAAGCGGAATGCCTTTATGGTTCTGACCAAAGATGCAGAGAAACTGAAAGAGCAGCGGGCAAAGACTATTGGAGCCATGGAAGAGATCCGGGAATTGCTGCAAATGCCACCCATCCGCCGGGTAGAGTCCTACGATATATCCAATATTAACGGGTTTGAAACAGTGGGATCCATGGTGGTGTTTGAAGATGGAAAACCCAAAAAGAATGACTACCGTAAATTCCGTATCCGGGAAGTCAGCGGCCCGGATGATTATGGTGCCATGGAGGAAATGCTCACCAGAAGGTTTGAACATAGCAGACGGGAAGGGTTGGAGGAAAATGATGCCTTCCGGATCCTGCCGGACATTTTGTTTATGGATGGTGGAAAAGGGCAGATCCATGTAGCTCAGCAAGTACTTGCCAGGCTGGATATGCATATTCCGGTGTGCGGTATGGTAAAAGACGACCATCACCGTACCAGAGGATTGTATTTTAACGACGAGGAGATTCCCATTGACACCCACGGCCAGGCATTTCGTCTGATCACCAGGATACAGGATGAAACCCACCGCTTTGCTATAGAGTACCACAAGCAGATACGGAGTAAAAACCAAGTTCATTCTATTTTGGATGATATACCGGGGATCGGACCGGCAAGACGCAAGGCTTTGATGCGGCAATTTCAGTCACTGGAAGATATAAAAAAAGCTGACCTGTCTGCTTTGCGGGCAGTACCGGGAATGAACGAAAAAGCGGCACGGTCCGTTATTGAATTTTTTGAAAAAAGGAAATAAATATATGCAGGATAAGAGAGAGTTTCTTCCCATTTCAAAGGAAGATATGAAACAAAGAGGCTGGCAGCAGTGTGATTTTGTGTTTGTCATCGGAGATGCCTATGTGGATCATGCATCCTTTGGCCCGGCGGTGATCAGCCGCCATCTGGAGGCCAATGGTTATAAGGTGGGGATCATATCCCAGCCGGACTGGAAAGATGATACCAGCATCCAGAAACTGGGAGAGCCAAGACTGGGATTTTTGGTGTGTGCCGGCAACATGGATTCCATGGTAAATCATTATACCGTGGCGAAGAAACACAGAAAAAAAGATGCCTATACGCCGGGGGGCGTCATGGGAAAAAGACCAGATTATGCTACGGTAGTGTATTGTAACCTGATCCGACGGACTTACAAAAAGACACCGATCATCATAGGAGGGATCGAGGCCAGCCTGCGGCGCATGGCCCACTATGACTACTGGTCGGATAAAGTAAAACGATCCATACTGATGGACTCCGGGGCAGATCTTTTGTCCTATGGAATGGGAGAACACAGTATCTTAGCAGTGGCAGAGGCGTTGGACAGCGGACTGGCGGTGGAAGACATTGTATTTATACCGGGAACAGTGTACAAGTGCAGGATGGAGAAGGTGTCCTGTTACGAACCGATCTGGCTTCCTTCTTATGAAGAAATCTGCGAAAGTAAGGAAAAGTATGCAGAGAGTTTCATGAAGCAGTATGAAAATACGGATCCGTTTACGGCAAAACCGCTGGTTGAGGTGTATCCAAACAAAATGGCAGTGGTGCAAAATCCACCGTCTATGCCGCTGACGACCCAGGAGATGGATGATATTTATGATTATCCTTATGTAGGAACTTATCATCCAAGTTATGAAAAACTGGGAGGAGTACCGGCTATTCAGGAGATCCAGTTTAGCCTTACCAGCTGCCGGGGATGTTACGGCGGCTGCAGTTTCTGCGCCTTGACTTTTCATCAGGGACGGATCGTGCAGGTGCGGAGCCATGAGTCCATTCTACGGGAGGCAAAAGAGATCACGGAAAAATCGAATTTTAAAGGATACATTCATGATGTAGGCGGTCCTACCGGCAACTTTCGCGGACCGGCCTGCAAAAAGCAGATGACCAAAGGGGTGTGCCAGAATAAGCAGTGTCTGTTTCCGAAGGTCTGCCCCAATGTAAAAGCAGACCACAGTGATTATGTGGCACTGCTGCGGAAATTGAAAAAACTGCCGGGAGTCAAGAAGGTATTTGTCCGATCCGGGATCCGTTTTGATTATGTAATGGCAGATGCAGATGATACTTTTTTGAAGGAACTTTGTAAAGACCATATCAGCGGCCAGCTGCGGGTGGCACCGGAACATGTGTCGGATGCAGTGCTTCAGGCCATGGGGAAACCGGAAAATGCTGTTTATGAAAAGTTTTTGAAACGCTACGAGCGGGTAAATAAACTTACCGGGAAGAAACAGTATGTGGTGCCGTATCTTATGTCCTCTCATCCCGGTTCAACCTTGAAAGAAGCGGTGGAGCTGGCAGAATACATCCGGGATCTGGGGTATATGCCGGAGCAGGTGCAGGACTTTTACCCGACACCGGCTACGATTTCTACCTGTATGTATTATACCGGCGTGGATCCCCGCACAGGCAAGAAAATCTATGTGCCAAAGAGCCCTCATGAAAAGGCAATGCAGCGGGCACTGATCCAGTACCGGGATCCGAAAAACTACGACCTGGTCAAGGAAGCACTTCTAAAGGCAGGGCGGAAAGACTTGATCGGTTTCGATGCCCACTGTCTTATCCCGCCACGGAAGATGGAGCATAAGAACCATCAGAGTCACCAGAGAAATTCCGGATCCAAAAACCGGGGCGGTGGAAGTAAGAAACGGCGCAGGTGAGGCGGTGACAAGGGTGGTATAGTTTTTGTGATTTATATAGAA
>HF998334.1:3126-3235 GCA_000433735.1 Clostridium sp. CAG:167 | reverse complement strand
CAAATCCATAGTCCAGGAAAAACCTTTGCTGAAATCATAATTTGCAAGAGATCCGATCTGTGCATAGTTCACACCGTAACCGTTTTTCTTGTTATCTTCATCCGCTACC
>HF998334.1:0-2977 GCA_000433735.1 Clostridium sp. CAG:167 | reverse complement strand
TGGTGTTTTGATTGATTCTGCTTTGGCTGTTGTTGCCACTGTTGCCACCGGTGCAACAGAAAAAGCCATTGTTGCTGCCATAGCAATTGCTATAACCTTTTTAAACATTCGTTTACCCTCCTTGATTTTGTTTCATTTTAATATGAACCGCGAATCCTCGCAGATACCGCGGTTCATAAAATCACTCACTCAATAAATATTCGATTCTACATCCAATAATTACTTAGTTTTTTTGTAGTTAGCAAGTACCTGTTTTGTAGACAATGCTTTTTTCCAGAACTGTACTTTCTTGAAGCTTCCTTTGAAAGGAGCATCCCAGCAGTTCATTCCGAGGAAGAACTTGTTGGAGTTAGACATTGTGTTATGAGCGATAGCACCATTACCGAACAACTGACCGTTTACATAAGTCCATCCATGATAAGACTTAACATATCCGTCTTCGCCCTTTGTACCATACTCTACAGTATCCTTAGTATCAACTACCAGTGTTACCTGAGTCCATTTTCCTGGGTTTACGCCTACAGCCTTAGCTGTATCGCTGGCACCCTGCCACTCACCATCTTCGTTCTGGTAACCATACCATGGGAACTCTTCAGATGTAACTTTACCTTTAGAAGCTTTCTTTACATTGTGAGACCAGATTGTTGGAACTGCTCCACCTGCTGGCCAACTTGAACCACCTTTTGTGATGGAAATCCATTTTGTCTTAGCTGGATTTGTAATATTGTTTCCTGTAAAGAACATAGGCATGAAGTCACCCAATGTTGTATCTGGTTTAACCCAGAAAGATACTGTCCAGGAACCTTTACCAAGTTTAACGCCTTTCAGTTCAGCACCATAAGAAGAACTTCTGTCGAGATATAAAGCTTTTCCTTTATATTTCAGTTTAATCTTCTTGTTAGCTTTTGGCAGAACTCCACAGCCTTCAAATCCGTTCTTCTTTACATTCTTAGCTGTAAATTTGGATTTGTCATCACCTTTACGAGTTACTGCTACAACCTTTTTACTTGCTTTGTTAAGCTTGAATGTGTACTTTGCTTTTGGTACTTTTGTAGCTGCAGAAGCATCTACAGATCCTACAGATAAACCAGCAACAACTAATGCTGTGGCCATAGCACCACACAAAAATCTTTTCATCATTATTATGTTTCCTCCTTTAATATTTAATGATTGGCTACATTTTAGCATTTTCATTTTCTTTTGTCAATAGTGTCAAAGAAAAATGTGAACAAAATATGTATTTTGTAAAACTTGCCCATAATTTGTGATGAAACGGCGTTTTTTCACGCTTTCCACATTATTTCCATTCGGTTATTTTTACCCGGATCGTCTTATATCCGCTATACTTTTTGGTATTATTTACCCTGGTGTAACTGCGGATATGGAAATAATATTTTTTGCCTTTCTTCCATGTTCTGACAGATCTCTTTAAGGTTACTTTTTTGACGGAAGCCTTCAGAGTCTTTATTTTCTTATGTGTTTTTTTCTTCTTTCCATAAGATATCTCGTAATACTCTCCCTTTGCCCTCCTCCATGTAAGGGTTACCGCTGTTTTCTTCTTTCTTATCTTTGTCCTGGCTTTCAGTTTCTTTACTTTGGCCGGTTTTACTTTTACCACAACCGGTACCGTTGTCTGACACTTTCTCTCACCTTCTGTATAAGTAACGGTCAGCGTTTTTTTACCTGTCTTTTTCATTGCTGCTGCCGGCGTTATGGTATAGCCGGTAACATTTTTTCTTGTTCCGTTGGCGTAAAAGGCCGTTACGGTGATATTCTTTCTGATCGGCTTGCTTCCCTGGAGGATCTGGTTTTTCTTGTATACAGCCCCGATGGAGCGGAGACTTGTATCCTCTTTATCTATACCGGTATAAAAAGTAGCTGCTTCTGTATCTCCTCCTTTCGTCAACGAAAGTGCTCCATTTACGATAGTAAGATAATATCCCGGATAACGGACGCTTTCTAATGATACACCTTTTTTATCTCCCAGGCCTTCTACGGTTTTGAATGTCTGTCTTTTTGCCACATCTGCCGTGCCTTTTGTATCCTGGGCCAGAGTCACACCGGACTGGGAATTTGCTGTAATGTAAAGTCCCGGTTTATTCTCAGACTGGATCGACACATAGGACGCTTTGGTTTTATCCGCTTTACCATCTGTCACGACCCATTTGCGGTCCAATGCTGACTTTCCATATCCTGCTCCGATTTTTATATCCTTATATGGATATTTTCCATCCAGAGATGAGTTCTGAAAATACTTATGCCCCAGCAGGGCACCGGAACTTGTATAAAATTCCGTGGTGGTTCCATTCAGACCGGCTGCCGTCTCTTCCATAGGCACAACGGAACCATCCTCCTTGAATGTAAGTTCCCGGATGCAGGGACTCCGGCGGTATCCGTTTCCTTTTGGCAGAGATCCGTTGTGATAGACAAAATAGGTCTTCCCTTTAAAATCAAATACCGCCATGTGGTTTGTATTGGAAGTGGCTGTCGGCGACATGATCACCTGTCGGTCAGACCATTTTCCATTCATCAGATCACTGGTAGTAACATAAGCCATTTTTTCCCGCCACTGGGAAGCATAGAATAGATAGTAATTTCCATAATAATTTCCCTTGGCATCCTGTCTTCGATAGATCCACGGTGCCTCGGTATACATGGTCAGGCTGCCGGAGCGGTACAAAATATCTGCCTTCTTGCTGCTTTCACCACAGGTGATCTTGCCATCTCCATTTATATCTTTCACTGAGATCATATCTTCGTTCAATTCACAGATGTACAGGCGGCTGTTGCCCCAGGCAAGATACCGGTGTTCCACACCTTTACTGTCTGTATCTACCCATACAGTAGGATCAATATCATCCCAGTTACTGGACTGAGGTGTTGTCAGCGTTCCTTTTACCAGTGGTTTTCCTATGTCTTTAAACGGTCCTGTAGGTTTATCCGCTACTTCCACACCAATGGACTGTTTTCCCTGGCT
>HF998333.1 GCA_000433735.1 Clostridium sp. CAG:167 | reverse complement strand
TGATTAAGCAGGGGTACGCACCAACTTATCTTAAAAGTATTAATAACCAGTTGGCAGCACTTTTCAATTATGCGGTCAGATATTATGACTTGAAAGATAATCCCTGCAGGAAAGCAGGAAGTATCGGGAAAAGCAAGGCTGATGATATGGAGTTTTGGACAAAACAGGAGTTTAAGCAGTTTCTTCCGTCTATGGACAAGAAACCGGAGGCGAGAATGGCATTTATGCTTCTGTATTGGACAGGAATGCGTATAGGAGAATTGCTGGCACTCACTTATGCAGATATTGATTTAGAAAAACGAATTATAAGCATTTCTAAATCCTATCAGAGATTGGATGGAAAAGATGTAATTACACCGCCTAAGACACCAAAGAGCAATCGTAAGATTACAATACCACCATTTCTGGCAGAAGAATTAAAAGAATATTGCAGTCATTTATATGGAATTATGCCAAATGAAAGAATGTTCCGATTTACAAAATCTTATATGGAGCATGAGATTGTACGAGGCATAAAGGAAACAGGAGTTAAGAGAATCCGTATTCATGATTTGCGTCACAGCCACGCATCACTTCTGGTGGAACTTGGATTTCAGCCATTGGCAATAGCGGAGCGGTTGGGACATGAAAAGATAGAAACAACATTAAATACTTATTCACATTTATACCCGAATAAGCAGGCAGAACTGGCAGACAGGCTAGAACTGGAGAATGAGGAGGAAGATTTATGAGCGGAGTACACAAACATCCAACAATCAGCTTTCGTGTATCGGACAGAGAGCGGGAAATGATTGAAGCCAAGATACTTGCAAGCGGTATGCAGAAGAAAGATTATTTTGTACGTTCCTGCATTTATAACAGAATATGTGTTGTAGGAAAGAAAGAGGTCATTTACCAGCTTGTAGAGGAATTGCAGAATATGCAGACAAATCTTTCCGAACTGGTAAAACAACTGGGACAGCAGGAGGTAACACTTACTGCTGAGGGGTTGGAAGATATGCGAAATGACTGTATGGATATGTTACAGGCGATTATTGCAATGCTGGATGGTGCAAAGTATCTCTGGCAGGGAGTACAGATTGATAAAGAAAAAAGTCCTGACAGCGGCAACTGTTAGGACTTGCGGTAACAAAAGAAAACCTCTGTTACACCTGTAAATACAACTAGAGTATAGCAGAGGTTCTTCTTAGGAGCAAATAAAAGATTTGAAAATGGAGGACTTTTA
>HF998332.1:2040-11086 GCA_000433735.1 Clostridium sp. CAG:167 | reverse complement strand
CGACACTTCTGCGCGTTTGTCGTAGCGAAAGCGCCCACAGAACATAAAGTAATTCCTATGCTGGCGACCCACTGAAAAACCAGACACCCCTTGACAACCGCCCCCATTTTCGCTAAAATTATCCGTGATAATGTAGTGCGGAAGAGGAGTATGCAGCAGGCCCCCCACAGAGAGAGACACCCACAGGCTGGAAGGTGTTTTGGCAAGGCAGTGGCAGAAGGTAGCTTCCAAACAGCGTTTCTGAACCAGAGAACAGTAGTAGGAGACGACGGATGACCCCGTTATCGGTCTAATGAGGAATGTTTTTACATTTGAATGAAGGTGGTACCACGGCAGCATTGTCGTCCTTTGCGGCATGTCGTGGCGATATAGAAGAGATTGATGAGCTTGTCGTCCTGGCAGGCTCATTTTAATTGTTTAATTTCAGGAGGTTAGTATGCGTAAAGAATTAGGAAAAACATACGATCCCAAAGATATTGAGGATCGTTTGTACTCAAAATGGATCAACAAAAAATACTTCCACGCAGAAGTAAATCCAGACAAAAAACCATATACCATTGTGATTCCACCACCAAACATCACAGGACAGCTTCATATGGGACATGCACTGGACAATACTTTGCAGGATATTTTGATCCGCTTCAAGAGAATGCAGGGGTATGAAACATTGTGGATGCCGGGAACAGACCATGCATCCATCGCCACAGAAGCAAAGATCGTGGAAGCCATGAAACAGGAAGGGCTGACCAAAGAAGATCTGGGAAGAGAGAAGTTTTTGGAGCGTGCCTGGGACTGGAAAAAGACCTATGGCGGCCGGATTGTTTCCCAGTTGAAGAAAATGGGATCATCCTGTGACTGGGACAGAGAGCGTTTTACCATGGATGAAGGTTGCAACAAAGCAGTAAAAGAAGTGTTTGTAAATCTTTACAACAAAGGCTTGATCTACCGTGGCGAGCGTATTATCAACTGGTGCCCTCACTGCCTTACATCCATTTCCGATGCAGAGGTAGAGTACGAAGACCAGCAGGGACATTTCTGGCATCTGCGCTACCCATTTGCAGATGGCAGCGGCTATATCAATCTGGCCACAACCCGTCCGGAGACTCTGTTGGGAGATACTGCCGTAGCAGTAAATCCAAACGATGAAAGATACAAAGACCTGGTAGGAAAGATGCTGATCCTTCCACTGGTACACAGAGAGATTCCGTTGATCGCAGATGAGTATGTAGATATGGAATTTGGAACCGGTGTTGTAAAGATTACACCGGCCCACGACCCGAACGACTTTGAAGTAGGTCTGCGCCACGACCTGCTGGTTCTTAATGTGCTGACAGAAGATGCTAAGATCGTAGATGAATATGAAAAATATGCCGGTATGGACCGCTATGAGGCAAGAAAAGCCATCGTAGCAGATCTGGAAGCAGAAGGTGCTTTGGTAAAAGTGGAGGACCACGACCACAATGTAGGAACTTGTTACCGCTGCGGTACAACGGTAGAGCCGAGAGTTTCCAAACAGTGGTTTGTAAAAATGAAACCATTGGCCGGCCCAGCCATTGACGCAGTAAAAGAAGGCAAGACCAAATTTGTACCAGAGCATTTTAACAAGACTTATTTCCACTGGCTTGAAAATATCCGTGACTGGTGTATTTCCCGTCAGTTGTGGTGGGGACATCAGATCCCGGCCTTTTACTGTGACGACTGTGGAGAACTGGTAGTAACCAAGGAAAACTCCTGCACCTGTCCAAAATGCGGAAAAGAAATGAGACAGGATCCGGATACACTGGATACCTGGTTTAGTTCCGCACTGTGGCCATTTTCCACACTGGGATGGCCGGATGATACGGAAGAAATGAAATATTTCTATCCGACCAACACATTGGTAACCGGATATGACATTATCCCATTCTGGGTTATGAGAATGATGTTCAGCGGACTGGAGCATACCGGTCAGGTGCCATTTGATACAGTACTGATCCATGGACTGGTACGAGATTCCCAGGGACGCAAGATGAGTAAGTCTTTAGGAAACGGTATCGATCCACTGGAAGTCATTGACAAATACGGTGCCGATGCCCTGCGTCTTACACTGGTAACCGGTAATGCACCGGGAAATGATATGAGATTTTACTGGGAGCGTGTTGAGTCAAGCCGTAACTTTGCCAACAAAGTATGGAATGCATCTCGTTTTATCATGATGAACTTCCAGCAGAATGAAAATGTTGATTACAGTCAGGTTAAGAAAGAAGAATTGACTCAGGCAGATAAATGGATCTTGTCCAAGGTAAACAACCTGGCCAAAGATGTTACTGCGTTGATGGAGACATTTGACCTGGGAATCGCCGTACAGAAGATTTATGACTTTATCTGGGAAGAGTTCTGCGACTGGTACATCGAGATGGTAAAACCTCGTCTGTACAACGAAGAAGACACAACCAAGGCAGCAGCACTGTACACACTGAAGACTGTACTGGTAGACGCTTTGAAACTTCTGCACCCATATATGCCGTTTATCACAGAGGAAATTTACTGTACACTGATGGATGATGAAGAGCAGTCTATTATGGTTTCCGACTGGCCGGTTTACACAGAAGAAAGAAACTTTGCAGAGGATGAGGCCAAGGTAGAGCGCATCAAAGAAGCAGTAAAAGGCATCCGAAATATCCGCGGAGAAATGAATGTACCGCCAAGCAAAAAAGCATCCGTCATCGTAGTGTCAGAAAAGCAGGACGTGCTGGATATTTACCAGGAAAATAAGGTGTTCTTTGCTACCCTGGGTCTGGCAAGCGATGTGACATTCCAGAAGGACAAAGCCGGTATTGCCGATGACGCAGTATCTGTTGTGATTGCGGACGGAACTATTTACATTCCGTTTGCAGAACTGGTAGACATTGAAAAAGAGATCGAGCGTCTGAAAAAAGAGGAGAAAAAACTCCAGGGTGAGCTGAAGCGTTCCCAGGGAATGCTTGGCAATCCAAACTTTGTAAACAAGGCACCGGAAAAGAAGATCGCTGAAGAGCGTGAAAAACTGGAAAAATACAAAGGAATGATGGAACAGGTACAGCAGCGTCTGGCGCAACTTGAGAAATAGTTGAAAAATGTCGCATATCTTCGATATTTACTGCTTGCATTTTATTATTAAACTGTTTATTATGTTATACAGGGATTAGAAGAAGAACGGAGGTATGTCAGATGTTGAATTTTGAAGAAGAATTAGAAAAGTTCCAGCCTAGTATGGATGTTGAAAAAGTTGAAGATGTTGTATACAATAATAATCTTGCCGATGTGACTGATATAGTGAAAGAATTGATCCAGGATTCCAAGGGAACATTGTAAAACAGGAGGTTACTACACATGAGATGTCCAAAATGTGATGCCAATGTGAATGATACCAGTGCTGTTTGTGGTTTCTGCGGACAGGATCTGTCCATCATTCATTATGTTAGACGAATATCCAATACCTACTATAATATGGGCCTTGAAAAAGCGAAGGTACGGGATCTGTCCGGTGCTGTTGTGATCTTGAAAAAGAGCCTGCAGTTTAACAAGAAAAATACGGATGCCCGGAACCTGCTGGGTCTGGTTTATTATGAAATGGGAGAGACAGTAGCCGCTTTGAGCGAGTGGGTTCTCAGTAAATATCTCCAGCCGGAGGAAAATCTGGCGGACTATTATATCAATACCATTCAGAAGAACCAGACGGCGTTAGACGCCACCAATCAGACCATTAAAAAGTATAATGCGGCTCTGGCAGCAGCCAAAGGAGGCAATGAGGACCTGGCTATTATCCAGCTTCGGAAAGTAGTCGGTCTGAATCCCCATTTTGTCCGGGCACAGCAGCTGTTGGCATTGCTTTATATCCATATCAAGGATTACAGCAAAGCGGCCAAGTGTCTGAACCGTGCCAGAAAAGTAGATTTTAATAATACCACCACGCTGAAGTATCTGCATGAGATCAGTACCAAGAAAGATCGATCCCAGCCGCAGCGGTTCCGGTTCTGCGCCGGTGAAAAAGAGTAACAAGAAGGATCCTCTTGCCAATGTGACACCGGTAGGTGCTTACAAGGAAGAGAAAAAGTCCATGATGCCGGTGGTTTACACCATTATCGGAGCCATCATCGGAATCGTAGTATGTTTTGTGCTGATCCGGCCAACGCTGAACAAGGCCGGCCTGGGAGGAGCCAGTGACATTACGGATGCCAACAACGATGCAGCCGTTCAGTCCAGCCAGATTTCCTCACTGGAGAAAGAGAAAAAGTCTCTGACAGACCAGGTGGATCAGCTGAAAAAACAGATTGAGTCCGGAGATACAGAAGCACAGACCAAACTGGCCAATTATGAGAAGTTAATGAAGGCCATGAAGTGCTATCTCAAGAATGATAAAGTAGGAGCTGCTGCCGCCGTGGCCGGCTGCAAAAAGTCAGATTTTGACTCAGCCGAAGCCAAGAGTGTCTACAGCAAGATTGGTGTTATCAGCAAGACAGAGATCGCCAGCATGATCAGCCAGGGACGGCAGGAAATGTACACTTCCTACGACCGTGCCATTGCTACATTTAAAAATGTGCTGAAATTAGATACAAAGAATCAGGAAGCCATGATGTATCTGGGACGCTGCTATATGCGCCGCGGTGATACAAAGAATGCTAAAAAATGGCTGAACAAGGCAGTGAAGATTGATGCCGGCAGTTCCGCAGGAGCTCAGGCACAGAGTTATCTGAATCAGATCGGTTAAAATACAAAAAGACAATCCGTAAGCCAAAAGACCTACAGATAAGTAAAATTATCTGCAGGTCTTTTTTTCATATAAAAAATGTCGAAACAGGAGGTTTTCTATGTATTCATTAGAGCGAAAGGGTGGCACCCTGATCTTACATATGAGCGAGGAACTGGATCACCATATGGCGAACCAGGTAAGCCGTACAGTTGACACACAGATAGAAAAAGGAGATGTGCGTGTGCTGATCTTTGATTTTGAGGGCATGACATTTATGGATAGTTCCGGCATCGGTATGGTGCTGGGGCGCAACCGGAAAATGGAGTTTTTAGGCGGAAAAACATATGTAACAGGAATCAGTCCGTCAGTGGACCGGATTTTTTCCATGTCGGGACTGTACCGCATCATATCAAAATACCAGGAAAGGAACGAAGCATATGAACCGAGAAAATGAAATGTCCATTACATTTGACAGCCGTTCGGAAAATGAGGGACTGGCCAGAGTGGTGGTAGCCGCTTTCATGGCACCTATGGATCCTACCATGGAGGAACTTTCCGATGTGAAAACAGCGGTATCGGAGGCAGTGACCAACGCCATTATCCACGGATATGAAGGTGGACAGGGAAAGGTAACGCTGCGTGGAAAAATCTGTCACAACCGGATTGAACTGCAGGTAGAGGATCAGGGTGTAGGCATCCCGGATGTGGAAAAAGCCATGGAACCCCTTTTTACCACCAGGCCGGAACTGGACCGGTCTGGCATGGGCTTTGCTTTTATGGAGGCTTTTATGGATGAACTGGCCGTGGAATCCGGCGAGGGAAAAGGAACTCTGGTCCGCATGAAAAAAACAATATACAGCGCCTACGACGGCAGGTAGAAGGTGGTGCCATGGAAACCTTAGAACTAATTAAACGGGCACGAGCAGGAGATAAATTGGCAAGAGACCAGGTAATTAGAGATAACATGGCGTTAGTATACAGTATTGTTGCAAGATTTGGCGGAAGGGGATATGAGATGGAAGATCTGGGGCAGATCGGAGCCATCGGCCTGATCAAGGCGGTGGACAAATTTGATGTGTCCTATGAGGTGAAGTTTTCCACTTATGCTGTTCCTTTAATTATGGGGGAAATTAAGCGGTTTCTGCGGGATGACGGTGCCATCAAAGTCAGCCGCAGTCTGAAGGAGAACGGCTGGAAGGCCAAGAAGAAAGAACAGGAATTGTCCCTGAAATTAGGGCGCAATCCCACTATGGAGGAGTTGTGTGAAAGTCTGGCCATGAAGCGGGAGGAAGTGGTGATGGCCATGGATGCCGTCAGCGAAGTGGATTCTTTGTACAAAACTTTGTATCAGAAAGAGGGCAGCGAGATCCTTTTGGTGGATAAGATCCAGAGCAAAAAAGACGAAAGCGAAGAGGTGTTAAACCGGATTACATTGGAAAAACTTTTGCAGGAACTGGCAGGAAGAGAACGGGCGTTGATCCAGAAGCGGTATTTTGAAGAAAAGACCCAGGTGCAGGTGGCAAAGGAACTGGAAATGAGCCAGGTGCAGGTCAGCAGGCTGGAAAAGAAAATCCTTGCATCCATGCGAAAAAAAATCATATTTCATTCTGTATAAAATCAGCCGCTAACGGGCATGCTAGGGAAAACATCTAAAAATGGAGGCGCTTATGAAGAAGGCATGTGTGATCACCCTGGCCGTGATAATGCTGGCGGCAGGTGGACTTTTGATCTATTATCTGGCGGATAACAGCAGCCGCAGACAGCAGAACAAATTCAGAGGAACTCTGGTAAAGGAGTATGGAGAATGGAAGATATCCTGTATGTAAAAGTGGAGCAGAATATGGTTGTTCAGAAGAAAACACTGACTTATGAAGACATTGCCACTTTGTACTGCCAGAATCAGAATATAGTAAAAAAACTGAATAAAGAAATTTTTTATACACTGGATCCCAAACAGCAAAAGACTATGTTTACCATAGAAAAGGTATATCAGGGAATCCATAAAGTGTATCCGGGACTGCGGATCGAGAATGTAGGCGAGAGAGATTTTATCGTGGATCTGGAGGTCCCCGATGGAAAAGAAAAAAGCAGGACCATGCAGTATATCAAGACGGCTGTTGTCTGTCTCGTTTCCTTTTTTGGGGCTGCCTTTACCATCATGACATTCAATGAAGATGTCAGCGTTTCCAAAGTGTTCGATCATGTGTATGAATTTGTCATGGGCGTGAAAAAAAGCGGAGGCTCTGCGCTGGAAGTGTCTTATGCCATCGGGCTGCCACTGGGAATCCTGGTTTTTTATAACCATATCAATCGGAGAAAGATCAAGGATGATCCGACGCCGATCCAGGTAGAGATGTGTACCTACGAGGAACAGGTAAATAAGGCGATGATCAAACTGGCGTCCAGGGAGGGAAAAAGCATTGATGCTAATTAAACAGATCTGGTTATCTTTTTTAGGTTTTTGCAGCGGTGTAACGGTGTCTGCCGGAGTGTTTGGCTTTATCACCATGCTGGGGATCATTCCCCGGATGGCAGCCAGAACCCGGACGGCGTCCCATATTTACGCTTATGAACAGGCAATCATTTTGGGAGGCACCCTGGGCAACCTCTGGATCCTGTTTCAGTGGCATCTGCCCCTTAGTCTTTTTTTTATCATCCTGTTTGGCCTGTTTTCCGGTATTTTTGTGGGATGTCTGGCGATGGCACTGGCAGAAGTGCTGCGGGTAATCCCCATCATGGTAAACCGCCTGCAGATACAGGAGGGGCTGCCGGTGCTGATTGGATTTATTGCGGCCGGAAAATGCCTGGGAACTCTGTTTCAATATTTTTTTGGGAAAATGGGTTGACATTGTAAACCTGTTGTGATACGATGGGTCTACAATGTAAACCAAAACGAAGAGAGGATGAGACAGATGATCACAAGCAAAGAATGGTATATCATGAAAATTTTGTGGAAAGAAAAACGCTGTACATTGATGGAAATTGTGGAAAAAGTGCAGAAGGAGACAAAATGGAGCAAAAGCACCTGTGCTACCATGGTGCGGAGAATGACGGAAAAAGGTGTGATCGGTTACGAAGTAAAAGGAAAAACCAAATATTTTTATCCTCTGGTGGAAAAGGAAGAAGCCATGATCCCGGAGACCAGAAGTTTTCTGGGGCGTATCTACGACGGCAGTGTAGGAGCGTTGATGAATACGCTGATCCGTCAGGGAAACCTTAGCGAAAAGGATCTGGATGAACTGGAGGAAATCTTACATAATGCCAGGAAAAAGGCAGACACACAGGAAGAGTAGGAGGCAGGAACATGGGAGAACTTTGGATTTCTACGGCGGTGCTGACCGTTATTGTTTTGCTGCTCCGCCGGATTTTCCGTGGAAAAGTGCCGTACCGTTATTTATATGGACTGTGGCTGTTGGTGGTATTGCGGCTGTGTGTTCCGGTCAGTATAGGAAACAGTCCCTTGAGTTTATCCACCCTCTTGAATCAAATGACACCGGGAATATCTCAGGAGGAAGGCAGTACCGTGACGGTCCAAAAAGCAGTAACTGTACCTACGGATGCACCGGTTATTGTGAAGCAAAAAGTGGTGGAGACAGATCAAAAACAGTGGCAGGCCGGAAAAGATCAAAACGATACTTCGTCACAAATGGCTGAAAGTTCTGGCAGAAAAGCCCTGGCTTTGCCGGTGGAATGGATGCTTATGCTGGTCTGGCTGGCTGGTATTGTGGCCATGGCCGTTATACTGCTGACTGCCAACATAAAAATGAGCCGCAGGTTAAGAAAAAGCAGAAAACAGATCGATACTACAAAGCGGTATGGTCTGCCGGTTTATGAGGTGGAGTCGATGCAAGTGCCGTGCCTGTATGGAATTTTGCATCCGGCGGTATATATGCCGTCTGCTATCTGTGAAACATTGACAGAGCAGGAAAAGCAATGGGTGTATTGTCACGAGGAAATGCATTACCACCACCGGGATCATGTGTGGGCCTTTGTCAGGGCACTGCTAGTGGTCAGCTATTGGTTTCATCCCTGTGTGTGGGTAGCTGCAGCATACTCCCGAAGAGATGCAGAGTATGCCTGTGATGAAGCAGTGCTCTGGGAGAAAGAAGTATCAGATAAAATAGAATATGGCGAAATGCTGATCTCTGTTGCCAGGCAGAAACAAAGATATTCTCTTTTATATCCGTCTACGGCAGTGATCAGTGATAAAAAGGAGTTGAAAAAGCGAATGAAAGTGATCGTTGGAAAAGGTACATATAAGAAGTGGGCAGTTGCTCTGACTGCCTGTCTGGCAGTGGTTGGTGTTGCTTTTACATTTAGCGGCTGCGGGGAAGA
>HF998332.1:0-2033 GCA_000433735.1 Clostridium sp. CAG:167 | reverse complement strand
TGCGGGAAAGAAGAAAAGGAGACCGCCGGAGAAAAGGCCGCAACGGCGGTGGTCAGCCAATCCGAGACAAAATCGGTTGACAATACAGAAAAGAATAAGCTGATAGCAGATTTTTTGCAGAAAGAAAAAAATAAATGCAAGATGTTTTCTGTTGTCAAATTGGGGGAGGAAAAAGAACCTGTTCTGCTGGTATTAAAGGAAAAAGTAAAACAGGTATCATCTCAGGCGCAGTTGTATTTTGTTCAGAATGGCAAGGTGGTCCGTGGTCAGAAGGCAGCCTGCAGCAGCAGTGGTGAGTGGATTCATTACAACGAAGGCGTTTTGTATGCGGATACGCACCACAGTCTCACCGGATATAACTGGCAGGCCGGTAAGATCGAGGAGACAACGCTGGAGGAAAAGACGGATCAGTATGATTCGGAGTTCAGCAAAAACATTTTCTGGAATTTTCAGGTGGCAGACAGTGTGATTTTCCTAGATAATACAGATAAAAACCGTTCCCGGATTTCTTCAGGAACATACGAGGACGAAACCGTTTTTCAAAAGAAGATCCTGTCCGGAGGCAGTTCATATATGACAGATTATAAATTGGTCCGTGATGGAAAAGACAGTCTTTCCTGCGAACTGGTCGTGAATGAGACAAATGCCATGATATCGGATTCCAAACCTGTCATTCAGGTAAAGACAACGGAGAACGGGAAAAAGAATGTGATATGGAGTGACACTGCCAATGTATATGAAAAGGACAAAGGAGTCCAGTATTATATAACGGGCACAGGAGCCGATGCATTGTTCCTGCGGGTCGTAAAAACGAAAGGTTCCTATCAGTGGCAGCAATTTTATCTGACAAAGGATGGAAAAGAGCAGATCACAGCAGAGGATTCGGTTACCTATGACCTGTCAAAACCATCGGCAGAAGCATCCCGGGAAATGTCTTCTTTTATAAACAAATTATGGAAGAACCGTCTGGAGGATGCGACAGCCCTGTTTAGTACTTGTGACTATCTGGATATTTCTCCGGTATACAATCAGGTTTTTTATAAGGAACTGAAAAAAGTGCAAAAAGAGTTGGAAAAATAAAGAATATTTAAGACATACATGGGTACACTTTTCATATCAATATGTGAGAGGTGTACCCATGAATTTTTCAAATGACGCAAAAACGGATATTCAGGAAGTAATTCAGGAACAGGATCCGGGCAAAAAAAAGGAATTATATAATCAATATACCGATGAACATACGCCGAAAAAAAGTTGGATGTGGAATACCTGCAAGGCTTTTTTGGTAGGAGGAGCCATCTGTACTTTGGGGCAGTGCTTTACGAATTGGTTTAAGCATATGGGATATGGACAGGAAGCGGCATCTATGTACACGACTTTGTGTCTGATCTTGTTGAGTGTTATCTTTACAGGGTTGAACCTTTATCAGAAACTGGCAAACTGGGCGGGGGCAGGAACTATTGTACCAATCACAGGATTTGCAAACTCTGTGGCGGCACCGGCCATTGAATTTCAAAATGAAGGAATGGTAATGGGAGTGGGGGCCAAAATCTTTACTATCGCAGGCCCGGTAATCTTGTACGGAATTTTCACCAGCTGGGTGCTAGGGGTGTGCTACTGGGTGTGGAGTGTGATGTGAGACTGAAGAAAGTCCAGTCATTCCGAGACGGGTAACGCGTTTGTGTTAAAGTCTCGGAATGGGCTGGACTTTTTCTTTGGATGGAGGAAGGGAGCCGCGGATAGATAAAAATAAATAAAAACATTAAATATTACAAAAATGTTAAAAAGTAAAATTAAACGATAAATAATAATCAATACAATCGACAAAATATAATAAAATATTCTTGCGTATGTATTAGAGGTATGTTACACTGAAGTTATTACAAATAGGGGCTACGGGAGGGAGCGTGATGTATGGATATAGTAGCGGTAAAATATATTTTATATAGGGAGAGAAAACTATGAGAAGAAACAAATTATTGGTAACGGTAACTTCTCTGGCACTGGCAGCGGGATGTGTGCCGGTAACAGCT
>HF998331.1:17472-23024 GCA_000433735.1 Clostridium sp. CAG:167 | reverse complement strand
TATACACTTCCCACTATCTGGGCATGTTCGGGACTTTCACCCATTAGAGTGCGCCCATGGCGCGCAAACTTAAAAAGGCATAAAACTCTACGGTCATTTTAGCATTTGTAGGGTAAAAGTTGGATATAACGGCGTAACTAACGGTGCTATAGGCGTACTTTACTGGTATATTGTGCTATATTCCCTCATTTGAGCATAAAAAAAGAACCGTATTCTGTGTTGAATACAGTCCCTTCGTCCTATAATTCTTAATTTAAAAGTATTGCATTTATACTATTTCCGTACCAATCCTCAACCTTTTATCCGCATATTTAACATGCCTTCACACCAGCATGGAATAATACTCCCACGGCCATACCACACTGTCAAAGCAGTTCTCCATATATTCCCAGATGTCCTCATCTGCATACCCCATCATGCGGAATATCACGCATACGCTTTCCTGCATTTTTTCGTATGTGATCTCTCCCTGAAGCTGCTGCAAAAACAATACCTGCCACAACACGGCATATTCCATTGCCATCCATTCCAGCTTAACGACCATATCCAATACTTGCTCTGTCCCGGTTGTTACAAGCGCAGAGGATATTTCTTCTGCAAAAAGGATCCGAAGATGCTTCTGCCATGTTTCCATCTCCTGCCGGAACACACTCCACCGTTCTGTTTTCCCACAGTCAAGCCCCGCTGCTTCTTTTGCAAGGGGTTTAAGGAATTTACCGTAAATATTTTGTCTGCGGTATATGGCCGAAATGTCCAGAAAAAGCAGATTATACTCTTCCAACCGCTCCTCTGTCATATCCAGATTTGCCCCGATGACCTTTTGAATTTTTTCAATGTCTGTCTCTCTTTGATAGCGTGAAAACTCTTCTTCCAGCACACCTTTCTGCTCCAGTTCATCCAGATCCAGTGCGATCAGAAAACAGATTTCCAACGCTGTATTTAACGCCACTTCCGGCGTATTCACGATCTCCAGGAACCAGTCTCTGATTTCAAAAAGCACCGGATTTATCTCACAGATTTCATCCACAATCCCTTGGCTGTTTTCTTCTCTCTCCTGCAGCCGGAACTGATCTTGTCCCCACATCAGATCCACCACCGCCGGACAACCGGGCGTCAATCCCCGCTCTATTCGTCCTGTGTAGTGCTGCTCTTCTCTTGGGAATGTGTGGCAGGTGTGAGAGATGGCTCCCTCTCCATCTTTCAATACAATCTCACACAATTTCTGCTCGTTGAGAAAAGGACACATCCCATCTTGTTTCAGTTCAATAATGTGCCCTTCTTCCACTTCTTTTACTTGTTTTTTTCGTTCGTCATCCCACTGATCAAGTGTCTCGTCATCCACCGCGATACGCCACTGCATGCAGCAGGTCATGGGACACTGGGATGAGATGCATTGAAATTTGTCATAATAATCCGGCTGGTATTGTTTCATAAGCTGTGTTCCTTTTTTATTCTTTTAAATTATCATACCCTGTATTGCATTTTCATATAAAAACTGTCCTCGCACTCCCCATGCAAAAACCTCTAATGCTTTATCTGTTGCCGACATATCTACAGCAGACAAAATCTCTTCTAATTCATCGAGATGCACATTAGGGACATTCACTCCATTTAATTTCTTCTTTGTCAGAAACAAACTCTGCTGTGGCGATAAATGAAATATATCCTCAAACTTTGACCTTGTAAAACGCCTCTTCTCGTTTTCACCTTCATATTATAGCATTGTTTTATATCCATGTCATGTAGTTATAGATTCAATCTGCCGCCAATTAAGGTGACGATCTTTTTGCTTTTTATTTAGTTTACAATTCAAGGGAATTTTCATTCAGCAGGAACTCATAAAGTCCGAGATGAAGTATTCCATCCTCATCCGTCCAAGGCTTCATTGAGGTTTTGCTAATAACAATCTTCTTGAAGAAATCCTTGGTGTTCTTCAAAGGTCTGAGTTCAGTTTCAAGTTTTGACGGCTCTGAAACATTCAGTGCAGATTGAATATAGTATTTTTTAGAACCCTTGTTTACTACAAAATCTATCTCGCACTGTTTTTTCGACCTTTTTCCTGCACTCATTTCCACAATCTCTACAACACCGACATCAACGGAATACTCTCGACACAGAAGTTCATTGTATATAATGTTCTCCATTATGTGAGTTTCTTCCTGTTGCCTGAAATTAAGTCTTGCGTTGCGAAGTCCAATGTCGGTGCAATAATACTTTGACGGGTATTCAAAATACTTTTTGCCTTTTACATCGTATCGTTTCGCATTGCTGAATAGGAACGACTCAATTAGATAATTCAGATAGTTGGAAACGGTTGTACCTGAAACCTTAATGTTTTTTACCGTCTGCAAGGTATTTGATATTTTGCTTGCGTTGGTGAGCGAACCGACAGAAGAACAAAGGTCATCTGTTAATTCGCTGAGCACATCAGGCAACTCAATATCATAACGCTCTTCAATGTCTTTGAAATAAACCTCGGTGAAAAGAGTGTGCAAATAGTTCATCTTCTCCGCATCGCTCTTTTTTGTTAAAACAAGTGGCATACCGCCGTACAAAGCGTATTCCTCATAGGCGTCGGATTTATCTCCCCCCACAAAGGAATAATATTCTTTGAAAGAGATGGGGTAAACTTTAACCTCATCACCTCTACCACGAAAGGCAGTCAGCACATCTTTCGTGAGCATTTTTGAATTACTGCCTGTTACATAAATGTCAACATTGCGAAGCCGCATAAGACCGTTGAGTACATTGTAAAGCCTAATGTTCTCAGGGTTTTTAAGTTCATCCTTTGTAATTGCGTACTGTACCTCATCAATGAGAATATAGTACATATCTGAGTTCACGATTTTCCCACGAATATATTTCGACAGTTCATCGGGATCACGGTACTTCACAAAGATATCATCATCCAAGGCAATCGTAATAATCTGTTCTTCTTTTACACCGCTTTCAATCAGATAATCATAAAACAGATTGAACAGCAGAAAACTCTTACCGCATCTTCTGATTCCGGTAATGACCTTAATCAGTCCGTTTTCTTTTCTGTCAATAATTCTGTTAAGATATTCGTCACGCTTAATAATGTTCTGCATTGCAGCCCTCCACTCACTTAAAACTTACGGGTATTTTCCCCTAACTTTCAAATATAGTATGCCACCATTTTTGCAAAATATCAAGCATTCACTTGAAACTTAGGTGTATTTGCACCTAAGTTCTCATTACACCTCCTCACTTGTATCCACTGTAGGCGGTGAAAAAGCAAATACGGAGAAGATAATGCCGGCAAGAACAACGACTGTGTCCTCAAGCATAATGGCCTCCACTTCCATTTATTATCCACATTGTTATTTCTCTTAACTTAAAAACTCCTGCATACCATTTCTGGTATACAGGAGTTCTCTATTACATCATTATATGCAATCTATCACTTTAGTACTACTTCTGTGCAATTGCTGCCTGAGCTGCTGCCAGACGAGCGATTGGTACACGGAATGGTGAACAAGATACATAGTCAAGTCCAATCTTGTTGCAGAATTCTACAGAAGATGGGTCTCCACCATGCTCACCACAGATACCGCAGTGAAGTTTGCTGTTTTCAGGTTTTCCAAGTTTCAGAGCTGTCTCCATCAACTTACCAACACCTTCCTGATCCAGTTTTGCAAATGGATCGTTCTCGAAGATCTTAGCGTCATAGTAAGCATCCAGGAATTTACCAGCGTCATCACGGGAGAATCCGAATGTCATCTGTGTTAAATCGTTTGTACCGAAGCAGAAGAAGTCAGCCTCTTTTGCGATCTCGTCTGCAGTAAGAGCTGCACGAGGAATCTCGATCATAGTACCTACTTCATACTCAAGTTTAGCACCAGCTGCTGCGATTTCAGCATCTGCTGTCTCAACTACGAACTTCTTAACATATTTAAGCTCTTTTACATCGCCAACCAATGGGATCATGATCTCTGGTTTTACATTCCAGTCTGGATGAGCTTTCTGTACTTCGATTGCTGCACGGATAACAGCCTTAGTCTGCATCTTAGCAATTTCCGGATAAGTTACAGCAAGACGGCATCCACGATGTCCCATCATTGGGTTGAACTCGTGAAGAGAAGCAATGATTGCTTTAATGTCTTCTACGGATTTGCCCTGAGCCTCTGCCAATTTCTTGATGTCAGCTTCTTCAGTTGGAACGAACTCATGAAGAGGTGGATCCAAGAAACGGATTGTAACCGGATTTCCTTCAAGAGCCTCATATAATGCTTTGAAGTCTCCCTGCTGATATGGAAGGATCTTCTCAAGAGCAGCTTCACGCTCTTCTGCTGTATCGGAGCAGATCATCTCACGGAAAGCAGCGATTCTGTCTTCCTCAAAGAACATATGCTCTGTACGGCAAAGTCCGATACCTTCTGCACCAAGCTCACGAGCTTTCTTAGCATCTGCAGGTGTATCTGCATTTGTACGAACTTTCATAGTACGGAACTTGTCAGCCCATCCCATGATGCGTCCGAACTCACCAGCGATTGTAGCGTCTACAGTCTTGATGATACCATCATAGATGTTACCGGTAGAACCATCGATAGAGATGAAATCTCCTTCATGGTACTCTTTACCAGCCAATGTAAATTTCTTGTTTGCTTCGTCCATGTTGATGTCACCACAACCGGATACACAGCATGTACCCATTCCACGAGCAACTACGGCTGCGTGAGATGTCATACCACCACGAACTGTCAGGATACCCTGGGATGCTTTCATACCAGTGATATCTTCTGGAGAAGTCTCAAGACGAACCAGAACGACTTTCTCTCCGCGCTCATTCCACTCTACAGCGTCTTCTGCTGTAAATACGATCTTACCGCAAGCAGCTCCTGGAGAAGCTCCCAAAGCCTTAGCTACTGGTGTAGCAGCTTTCAATGCAGCAGCATCGAACTGTGGATGAAGAAGAGTATCCAGGTTACGAGGATCGATCATAGCAACAGCTTCTTCTTCTGTTCTCATGCCCTCATCTACAAGGTCACAAGCGATTTTCAAAGCAGCCTGAGCGGTTCTCTTACCGTTACGAGTCTGAAGCATATAGAGTTTTTTGTTCTCAACTGTGAACTCCATATCCTGCATATCTCTGTAGTGGTTCTCAAGAGTCTGGCACACTTCTTTGAACTGTGCAAATGCTTCTGGGAATTCCTGCTCCATCTGTGCGATAGGCATTGGTGTACGAACGCCGGCAACAACGTCTTCACCCTGTGCATTCTTAAGGAATTCTCCCATCAGTTTCTTCTCTCCTGTAGCAGGGTCACGAGTAAATGCAACACCTGTACCACAGTCATCACCCATGTTACCAAATGCCATAGACTGTACGTTTACAGCAGTTCCCCAAGAATAAGGGATGTCGTTGTCACGACGGTATACATTGGCACGAGGGTTGTCCCAAGAACGGAATACGGCTTTGATAGCACCCATCAACTGCTCTTTTGGATCATCTGGGAAATCTTCACCAATCTTAGCTTTGTATTCAGCCTTGAACTGTGCAGCCAGCTCTTTCAGGTCGTCTGCAGTAAGCT
>HF998331.1:15090-17452 GCA_000433735.1 Clostridium sp. CAG:167 | reverse complement strand
CTGCTGAACACCACGGTCAGCTTTCATTTTGTCGATGAGCTCTTCGAAGTATTTCTTTCCTACTTCCATAACTACGTCAGAATACATCTGGATGAAACGACGGTAGCAGTCCCATGCCCAACGGGCATTTCCGGATTTCTCTGCGATTACATTTACTACTGTCTCATTTAAACCAAGGTTCAAAATTGTATCCATCATACCAGGCATGGATGCACGAGCACCAGAACGAACGGATACAAGAAGAGGATTTTCTTTATCTCCAAATTTCTTACCTGTGATTTCTTCCATTTTTACGATGTACTCATTGATCTGTCCCTGAATTTCATCATTGATTTCTCTGCCATCTTCATAGTACTGAGTACAAGCCTCTGTTGTAATGGTGAATCCCTGAGGTACTGGAAGTCCCAAGCTTGTCATTTCTGCAAGGTTAGCACCTTTACCACCAAGGAGTTCTCTCATGTTAGCGTTACCTTCGCTAAACAAATAGACCCATTTAGTCATTTTAACAATTCCTCCTATATAAATTTGTAGAACCTCCCACAGCCTGCCTGTCCGCCCATCTTGTAAAAGCGCACAACAAAAAACGCAAGCATGTAGGTTTGCTGAACTTATTGTAACATAAAACACACGGATATAAAAGTGTTTTTTTTATGAAAATAAACCTTTTTTATGCATTGACAATCCGAAAGCAGGAACTTTATAATGGTACGTGGATAAAAGAATTAAACCATACATACGGAGGCTGATTATGATACGAATTATTACTGACAGTCTGTGCGATTTTACCATGGACTACGCAAAAGAAAACAACTTTGATATTATGCCCCTTACCGTTCGTTTCGGTGAGACAGATTACAAATGTGGTGTGGATCTGACCAACGAGGCATTTTATGATCTGCTGGAAAACAGCGAAGATGCTCCTTCCACCGCCGCTGTAAATCCTTACGAATTTGAGGAGACTTTCCAGAAATACCTGGATGCCGGAGACGAGATCGTAGCCATTATTTTTTCCAAAAACATGAGTGCTACTTTCCAGTCTGCCAAGATTGCCGCTGACAACATCGAATCTCCTTCCCTGCATCTGATCGACTGTGAAAACGGTGCTATGGGACAAGCTCTTTTGATCCATGCCGCTGTTACTATGCGGGATCAGGGCGCTTCTGCCAGTGAGATTGCTGAGAAGATCACGGCCCTTCTGCCAAGAACAGCTACTTATTTCATCGTAGACAACATGGATTATCTCCAGCGGGGCGGCCGTATCTCTAAAAGTGCGGATCCGGTCGGAAACCAGATGAAGATCCATCCGGTACTGCGCCTTCTGCCAGATGGTGTAAAACCAGTGGACAAAGTAAAGGGAAGAAAGTCCTGTAATGCATGGCTGGTAAACAAACTTACCGATGTGAAGCCGGATCCTGCTTACACCGTAGTGATCGGTCATTCCAATGCACCGGAGCGTGCCGAGGCTCTCAAAGGTCAGCTTCAGGAAGCCGGTGTAAAAAACGACATCCTCATTACCTGCATCGGACCGGTTGTAGGAACCCATATCGGACCAAACTGTCTGGGCATCGGTTATGTAGAAGCCTGAGGTGTATTGTTACCGGCAGTATGATCTGCCCTGTAAATTACATAAAAACAAAAAGAACCTCTCCGGGAGACTTTGGTGCACGGCACCATCCAGCCTCCGGGGAAGTTCTTTTTTTCCTTTTATTTCTACTGCTGCCAGTTCTCCGGTAGTACCATAGTACCACCAAATTTTGTATGACGGTAGCGGTCTTTGCTCCGGTCATACTTCTGCACAGTGAGAATCTGTCTTGGGTTTGAAGTTTTCAAAGATTTATATACCTTTTTCAGGCTAATCCACTGTCTATTGTGGTCCGGATCCCCGGAATCTCCCAAAAACACCCTGTCTTTGTCCTTATCATAGAGGAATAAAGTCACATAGTGTCCCGGGGTGTTGCTCCAGTATACCGTACTTTCGCTGCTGCTGACCACTACAATAGCCGCCATGGAACTCTCGATCTGTCTGCGAAATGCCTCATAGTCCGCCGGTTTTGTTCCTGTCTGGCAGGAAAATCCGGTGCTCTCCAAAGTCTTTTTCATAAAGCCCCAGTCGATGGCTCCTCCGCCACCGTATCCGGAAACTTTCTTTGCATACTGATACATATCCACCGGCGACGCCTTGTAATCGCCGCTAAGAGATGTATAGACATTGGCCATGCAGCACAATCCGCAGCCAAATCCGCCAAAAGATCCACCATCATACAGATCTTTGCCCCATTTGCCGGACCACTCCCGTCTTTCCTTCCAGGATTTAGGCCCCTGCAAAAAGGTAGCGATCTTCTCGGTAGGATCCACTGTCGGT
>HF998331.1:2748-14999 GCA_000433735.1 Clostridium sp. CAG:167 | reverse complement strand
GGCAGGCTTTGCGTCCAGCGGGAAATAGTGATTTAAAAACGCCGCCAAAAAAAGCATGGCCGCACTGAGTACCACAATAAGGATCATCTGTTTTTTGGTATAATTTCTTTTCTTCATAGGCCCCTGATCTAGAATGTAAATTTATCTGCAAAATACTCTTTCAATTCTGAAATTTTGATACGCTCCTGCTCCATGGTATCACGGTCACGGACTGTTACCATGCCATCTTCCTCGGAATCGAAATCGTATGTAACACAGAAAGGTGTTCCGATCTCGTCCTGACGGCGGTAACGCTTACCGATGTTGCCACGGTCATCATATTCACAATTATAATATTTGCTCAGTTCTGCAAATACTTTTTCTGCATTGTCATTTAACTTTTTGGAAAGTGGCAGCACACCGATTTTTACCGGTGCCAGTGCCGGATGGAAGTGCATCACCGTACGCACATCTCCCTCACCGATCTCTTCTTCATCATAAGCACTGCACAAAAATGCCAGTGTCACTCGGTCAGCACCCAGAGACGGCTCGATTACATATGGGATGTATTTTTCTTTCTTTTCATCATCAAAATACTCCATGGACTCACCGGATGTATTCTGGTGCTGTGTCAGGTCGTAATCTGTACGGTCTGCGATACCCCACAGTTCGCCCCATCCGAATGGGAACAAGAACTCAAGGTCTGTGGTTCCTTTGCTGTAGAAGCAAAGTTCCTCTGCAGAGTGGTCTCTGGCACGAAGTTCATCGTCTTTGATACCAAGATTTTTCAGCCAGTCGATACAGAACTGTCTCCAGTATGAGAACCACTCCATATCAGTACCAGGCTCACAGAAAAATTCCAGCTCCATCTGTTCAAACTCACGGGTACGGAATGTAAAGTTTCCTGGTGTGATCTCGTTTCGGAAGGATTTACCGATCTGTCCAATTCCAAATGGAATCTTTTTACGGGATGTTCTCTGTACATTCTTGAAATTGACAAAGATACCCTGTGCTGTCTCCGGACGAAGGTATACCGTATTTTTGGCATCCTCTGTAACACCCTGGAATGTCTTGAACATCAGGTTGAACTGACGGATCTCTGTAAAGTTGTGTTTACCACAGCTTGGACAGCAGATGTTATGGTCGTTGATAAAGCCTTCCATCTTGGCATTGTCCCATCCGTCTACGGAACCATCCAGTTCGATGTCATTGTCCTTGGCAAAATCCTCGATCAACTGGTCTGCGCGAAATCTTTCATGACACTCTTTACAGTCCATCAAAGGATCGGAAAAACCGCCCAAATGTCCGGACGCTACCCATGTCTGTGGGTTCATCAGGATCGCACAGTCTACACCCACATTGTACTTATTCTCCTGAATAAACTTCTGCCACCATGCTTTCTTTACATTGTTCTTCAACTCTACGCCCAGATTTCCGTAATCCCATGTGTTGGCAAGTCCGCCATAAATCTCTGATCCCGGATAAATAAATCCGCGGCTTTTCGCCAGTGCCACAATCTTGTCCATTGTCTTTTCCATTTGAAATTCCTCCAAAAAATTCTTTCATCGCAAATCATCCCTGACTTCCCGGAATGCTGCGCCTGCATTTATGTTCCATTGTACTATTATAAAAAGTTTTTTTCAAGTTAAAAATCCAGCATCCCCAGGGATTTGAACTTCCGGTCCGTGTTTGCTTCCAGATAACGACCTACCACCCGGGACAATTCCTTCTGAACCTTCTCCCCCACAGTAAAACTGTAAAGGGTTTCCAGCCTGGAAGATAAGATCCGCTGCAGCGTATACAGGGTAGTGCCGGAAATCAGCATATCACCCCTTCCGCCTCCACACCGGCTGCACCGCACGCCGGCATCTTTCACGGAAAAAAACACCAGATCCTCTTCCCCGCCACAGTCCACACACTGATAAATTCTGGGTGCCACACCTTCTATGTAAAGCATGCGGAATTCATAGATCCGGCGGACCAGTTCGTGAGGGATCTCTTTTCTGGTCAGAGCGTGCAGCGACACATACAAAAGATTCAGTTCTTCCTTGGCATTCATTCCCTCTCTGGTAAAATAATCCGCCACTTCGCAAAAATACAATCCCATGTACAGCGCATCAAGATCCTGCCTGAGTTTTGGGAAAAACTGCTTTACTTCCACCTGTTCAATGCTGTAGGAGTCTCTTCCCTTATATACATAAAATTCACCGAATGTAAAAGGTTCCGTAGACGCCGAAAGGGGGCTTTTCGGTCGTCTTGCCCCTCTGGCAAATGCCGAAATACGCCCCCATTCTTTTGTCAGAAGGACAACCCTTTTATCGTATTCCCCGATGGTAGTGGCCGACAGTACCATGCCCATTACCTGCTGTTTCAACGATTTTTTCCTCCTTGCTGCCACAGTCGCCGTACCGGTAACTCTCCCGGTCTGCCACATAAGCCAGATAATCACTGACCCGCCCTGTGGATGTAAACCGGTTCCATGCTTTGTCTCTTTCTTCTTCCATGACTTCCTCCGTTTTGTACCTTTGCTTCTACAAAACTTAGAATACCCGGAAGGATTTTTCTCTATGCTGTCAGATATTGGAAACCGCTAGTCGTTCTCCTTAAATCCAAAGTTTTTCAATAAAAAGTCACTGTCACGCCAGTCTTTCTTCACCTTGACCCACAATTTGAGATTGACTTTTGCCTCCAGAAAATCTTCGATTTCCTTTCTGGCTGCGGTGCCGATGCGCTTCAACATGGCACCCTGTTTACCGATGATAATGCCCTTGTGGGAGTCTCTCTCGCAGACGATGGTAGCATCAATATCGTAAAAAAGATTTTTCCCCGGACGCTCCTTCATGCTGTCGATGGATACAGCAATCCCGTGAGGAATCTCATCCTGCAAAAGGCGCAGTGCCTTCTCCCGGATCAGTTCCGCTACGATCTGGCGCACCGGCTGATCAGTGATGGTGTCCTCGTCATAAAACTGAGGGCCTTCCTCCAGATAAGAAAACATAGTCTCAATGAGATCATCCACATTTTCCCCATTCTGGGCAGAAACCGGTACCATCTCCGCAAAATCCAGAATGTCTTTGTAGGCATTCATGCACTCCAACAGTTCATCTTTCCGCACTTTGTCGATCTTATTCATAACAAGGATCACCGGTGCCGAAGATTTTTTCAGTTCCTGGGCAATGTGTCTCTCTCCCTGGCCGATATAAGTGGTCGCTTCCACCAGCCACAGCACCAGATCCACTTCCTTAAACGTGCTCTCTGCCGCATTGACCATAAACTCGCCCAGCTTGTTTTTCGCCTTGTGGATTCCCGGTGTATCCAGGAACACGATCTGGCCTCTGTCATCATGGTACACCGTCTGGATGCGGTTTCTCGTCGTCTGCGGCTTGTTGGATGTGATGGCAATCTTCTGGCCGATGATGCGGTTCATCAGGGTAGACTTGCCTACATTGGGACGGCCTACCAGTGTCACAAATCCTGATTTAAACTTTTGTTCCATTTTATTCCTCCTAATTCAAAACACGAACGGTGTCAAACAGTTCCTTTGCTTCTTCTACTTTTTCCTCGCCACCCAGCACACAGATCTTGTCATCCGAAAGGATCGCTTCCACCATTTTTGCTGCTTCACGGACTTTCTTCTGATCCGTTGCCAGCACCTGGTCTCTCTCTGTCTGCATATCCGCTTCGGTGTAACCGGTCTTGTAACTGCGGTAAGAACGGCTTCCCTTGGCTCTCGGTGTCAGCGGCGTATCCATCTCGCTGATGGTTCCGATCATATACTTCATCATATCCCGCTCATCGGCGTCAAACTGCTCCAGATAAGCCGGCACGCCTTTGTATACCTCATTGGTCTCTGTCAGGTTCGGATCTCTGTAAGACATAAAATATCCGGTTCCGCTCTGGGCAAAACTGCACATAACGCCGTAGGCTCCTCCTTTGACTCTCACTTCATTCCAGAGATAATCGTAGGACAAAATGGTTTTTACCACTTTGAAGGAACCATCATATTCGATTCCTTTGTCGTCAAAATGACCGGCTCTGGCTACAAACTGCACCTTGCTGGCCGTCTTGAAGCCCTCATTTTCCTTGCTTGCAGGCAGTTTCCAGTCTGGTTCCGGCACGGTTTCTCCCGCCTGCTGTGGCAGTGCCTCCAACAGGGTGGAAAGTTCTTTTTTCAAAATATCCCGTCCCTCTTCTGTGGCTGTGACGGAGATCTCCAGGTCTTCTTTGACAAAAATATTTTTCATAAGAGCCGTCAACACAGCGATAAGATTGTCTTTTCTCTCTTCAAAATGTTCTTCCAGATCACACAGAAAATCGTAATAACCGATTCCTGACATCTGCTCCACATAATACTGTCTTTCTCCCAGATAAGACATAACACGGCGGCAGGCGGTCAGATGTCCGGCTGCCAGTTTGCTGGCCTGCTGGCCGGATCTCGCCTCTCCGATAATCTCACGCAGACGCTTGGTGTCTCCCATCTTTGACTGGGTCAGGATCTCTCCCAACAGTTCCATCATATATGGGATCTCACGGTACAGCATCTTGGACCCTACTTCCATATGCATACTGTATTCATCACTGCCCTTTCTTCCATAGGCTGTTCCCTCTACCTCAAAGTTGCCTGCATGGATGAGGATCTCGTTGCTGAGAGCCAGTTTATCATGCTTCTCTGTGTCCACGGTACCGAGAATATCTGTCAAAAGCCCCAGATACGGTGCGTACTCTTTCCATTGGTCCACGGAAAAGATCAGGCGGAGGTACTCAATGCCATTGGTTGGATAATCATGTTCTACCAGCGTCACACCCTGCATTTCATTTACTTCATTGTGAACCGGCAGCACCTTTTTTCCCAGGTCCTCTCTGGTAAGAAGCGGAATACACTTCAATGCCTCCGGGCTGGTTGGCTCTTCCTGGTATACCTTCAACTCCTTTGTTTCCTGTACCAGTTTTTGGATCTGTTCCGGTGTCAAAGTCTCTTTGTACTGATCCAGTTTTTCCTGTTCTTCCTGATCCATCTTGGCGGTCAATCCTGCCTTTGGCTCAATTCCCACATAGCATACATGAGTGTTGTCCAGGAAGAAATCTCGGATCAGCTGCTCATAATAATCTGTATCCATGGCCTTTCGCAGTTCTTCAAACACATCCCCGCAATCCAGATGGATAAACGGCTTCTTATCATCATACAGCCAGCTGTCAAACATCTGCAGGCCGTACATCAGCCCCTTTGGATAGTTGCCGAAATCTCCCTCTCTATACTGGAATTCCATGGCGTTTAACGCCGCCAGGAGAGACCTTCTGTCCAGACCTTTCTCCGCCAGTTCTGTCAGGGTATCGTAGATCACCTTCTCAAAATCCTGTTTCTGATCCTGTCTGGCGTTTTTCGCAATGAAGGTAAAGGACATCTGCTGCAGGCCATTTTCAAAGCCACCTTTGATCTCACTGCCGATCCCTGCGTCTAAAAGAGCCTGTTTTACCGGTGCTCCTACCGCATCCAACAGAACATATTCCAGCACCTGCATGCCCCGGTACAGTTTGCGGTCATCAAAAGTTCCATAGGCAAAATTCAGGCTGTGGTATACTTTGTCCTTTGAATCGTCTCCTTCCGGCACGGAGTAAAAACCGTATTTCTCCTGTTTTTTATCAAATGACTTCTGCATTGGCAGTGCCGAATCTACGAAAAGATAGTCAAACTGACTCAGGTATTTTTCTTCCAGCCAGTTCAACTTCTCTTCCATATCCATGTCTCCATAAAGATAGATGTAACTGTTTGATGGATGATAATATTTGCTGTGAAAATCCAAATAGTCCTCATAAGTCAGTTCCGGTATCTCCACCGGGTCACCGCCGGACTCCACCCCATACGGAGTGTCTGGGAACAATGCATTCTGGATGTTCCGGTACAAAATACTGTCCGGATCGGAGTACACACCTTTCATCTCGTTAAACACTACGCCATTGTACTTAAGCGGTGCCTCTTCCGACTCCAGCTCATAGTGCCATCCTTCCTGCTTAAAAATTTTCTCTTCTTTATATATATTAGGATAAAAAACAGCATCCAGATACACATGCATCAGATTCTGGAAATCCTTATCATTGCAGCTTGCCACCGGGTATACGGTTTTGTCCGGATAGGTCATGGCATTCAAAAAGGTATTAAGAGAGCCTTTGGCCAGTTCAATAAACGGATCTTTTACCGGGAACTCTTTGGAACCGCATAATACCGTATGTTCCACAATGTGGGCCACACCGGTGGAATCTTTTGGCGGGGTGCGGAATCCGATGGTAAAGACCTTGTTTTCATCCTGATTTTCCATCAAGACCACTTTGGCTTTTGTCTTATTATGTTCTAACAGATATCCTTTGGTTCCCATGTCTTTCATGTCCTGGGTGGATATAAGTCTGTAGGCTTTACAATGTTCGATGTTCATTCTTTCTTCTCCTTTATAAAAACTGATTTCACAGGTATAATTTACACGAAATCCACAATAACTATACAGTATCACATTTTTACAGGTATTGGCAACACCGCAAAAATATTTTCTTGCTATTTTACGGGCGGTATGGTAAAGTTAATGAGTGTGAAATATTTATTTTAGGAGGCAAAACACATGAAAGGTACAGTTAAATGGTTTAATGCCAAAAAAGGATTCGGATTTATTTCTGACGAAGAGGGAAAAGATGTATTTGTACACTTCTCCGCATTACAGATGGATGGTTTCAAAGTTTTGGAAGAGGGCGACGAAGTAGAATTCGAAGTAATCGATGGCGAAAAGGGACCACAGGCTGCAAATGTAACAAAGTTATAATCGATTTTTAATGGACTTAGTTTTTATATAAAAGTTAAGCAATTACAAGAGGTTGTAACAAGGCGGGTTCTATGACCCGCCTTTATAACTGTTCAGAAACGCCAACAGGCGTTTTTTTATTGTTCTTTTACAGAGATGCAAAGATGCGGCTTCCTTTTATCCGGACCCAGTGGAGCATTCCGGCGCAGACTGCCAGAAGCACCGCAAAAGAAACCGTCATATACTCTTCCGCTGTAAATGGCAGATTCAGATATCCTGCTGCCAGAACGCCAAGTACGATCCAGTTGCCAAAGATTACCGCCACTACGCCAAAGTTCTGTTTTACTGCAGCCGTCTCATTGGTCCACTTCAGATTTGGCCGCTTCAGATTTACCATCAATCCTAACAGCGCCCCAAACAGCACATACAAAAGGGGCCAGAGCACCAGCCAGATTCCCTGCATCAGAGTTACCGGGAGAACACAGACCACACAAATGCTGCAAAAGACTGCCGGCACTCCGGTGAGCCACATGTGAAGCTCCAGTTTGGAACGAAGCACCTGCCACGGCTTTACTGGCAGTGACTGGGACAACCAGATATTTTTTCCTTCCAGTGAAATAGCAGGCGCCGTTATATCATTCATGGATGTCATCAGAGCAATGGCTCCGATCAGCATCAGCACCAGGGTTCCTACATACTCTCCAAAGATCTCTTTCTGCAGCTGCAGCAAAAGAGGTGCTTTAACGATAGCCGCCACACCTGCCACCGGCAGCATCAGAGTTCCCATGGCACAGTTAAGCATATAGGTGGCACTGCTTGTAAAATGTTTACATTCTTTCCACAGCAACGCCCGTCTCAGGCTTCTTTTTGCCACGATTTTTTCTTTGTACACTTTCTTTGTAACCTGCTCAGCCTGAGTAGCGATCTGTACGAAACTTCGTTTCATCACAAATACCACGGCGGCCAGTGCCACAAGGACAACAAGGGTAGTCACTGCCATCGAAGCCACTGCCACCGCCACTGCCTCACCGGCTGCTCCCAGTCCAAACTGGTACAGCACATACGCCTTGTTCTTTACTGCGTCTCCTGCCACCAGTATATTGCCAAGGAGTGTCTCCAGCATCTGACTGGCCTTGAAATATATAAAATAATACAATCCCAGAAACGCCAGGGAGGCGACGACCATAACGGCACTTTTATTTTTCAGCTTGCTGCTGATCCTGGCCACACCCCATCCCAGCAGACAGGATAAAATAAGTACAATGAGGGTCAGCAAAATACCAAACAAAACTCCACAGATGATCACAGACGGTGTCCTCTGTGCCGTAGAAAAATACACGATCAGCCCCGGAATATACACCACCATGCTATACAGGACACTCATAAAATAAACTCCGGTCAGACGGACAAGCAAAAGATATCCCGCCGGTACCGGCATTGACAGTAACAGATCATTATCCTTTGCCTTGTACAGGCTGGCATAGGTATTGAACACGCTTCCAAAGGTGCCCAGCGCCACTGACACCGCCGCCATGATCAGCATATACAGCCAGCCGGCACCCGCCTTTATCAGCGGGCTCATGCTTTCTGCCATCTGCCAGAAGATTCCTCCTATGACTACGATCATCAGCACCGCAAACATGGTGATGGACAGGATCACTTTGGCCCGGGGTTTTCTCTCGCCGGATTTCATATTGACAAACAGGCTCTGGTTTAACTCCATCAGCTGCTTTTTCATCAGGGCTTTTAACATGATTCACCCTCCATTTCCAGGAATACCTTTTCTAGAGAAGCATCTCCTTTTACCTCTTCCATGGTGCCGGAGCGGATCAGTCTGCCGCCTTTGATAATGGCTACTTTGTCACAGAGTTTTTCTGCCACTTCCAGTACATGAGTGGAGAAAAAGATGGAGCCCCCTTCCTGACAGAATTCGTGCATCATCTCTTTTAGAAGATGGGAGGCCTTGGGATCCAGCCCTACAAATGGCTCATCCATGATAATCAGACTTGGTTCATGGATCCAGGCAGAGATCAGCGCCAGTTTCTGCTTCATTCCGTGAGAATACGATGAAATTCCCATAGCCAGGTTCTTCTTCATCTCAAATTTTTCTGCATACCGGTTGATCCGTTCCTGACGCACTTCCGAAGAGACACCGTAGATGTCCGCAATGAAATTCAAATACTGTATCCCCGTCATAAACTCATAGAGATCCGGATTATCCGGGATATAAGCCATCTTTTTCTTGCAGGCAATGGGATCTTCTTTTACCGATACCCCATCAATATAAATCTGTCCTTCCTCAAAGCCAAGGATCCCGGCCACTGCTTTGATGGTAGTGGTTTTGCCGGCACCATTGTGTCCGATAAAGCCGTATATCTCCCCTTTTCCAATGGTAAGATCCAACTGGCTTACCGCTGTTTTGTCTCCGTATTTTTTCGTAAAATTCTCAATCTTTAACATGGGTATTCCTTCCTCCTCGCAATGATCTCGTCATATAATTCCAGTCCATAACTGGTGTTTTCCGGTTCTTTTGGCACCATGGTGTAACGCTGTTCCTGATTAGCTTCTCTTCCTGCCGATAAAAACAGCACTCTCTCCGGTTGCTTTTTATACAAATCTCTGGCAAAAGAGGTAATATGGGTTACCGTCCACACTACCACCGTTGTATCCAGACACGCCTGCATCAGATCCATGGCAATCTGATAGGCAGTGATCTCGGTTGTAGTAGCAAATGTTTCATTCAGCAGGATAAGGCTTCCACTTTTAGCGTGCCGGAGAATCTCCTGCATACGCACCAGTTCTTCCTCAAACTTGCCCATGGTCATGCTGGCGTCCTCTCTTCTGGTAAAATGGGTAAAAATTCCCTGATACACCTGAAGGGGATACTGCCCCGCCGGCACATACATTCCCGCCTGACAGAGCACCTGGGCGATTCCCATGCTCCGCAGGAAAGTAGATTTTCCTCCCTGGTTGGCTCCGGTAATGACCAGGGCGTCGTACCCCTCCATCTTCAGCGAATTGGACACCGGATTTTTGTGGGTCTGCAACGCCAGCGACAGATCATACAATCCCAGTATCTCTGCTTTTTCCTGTTCCGGAAAGGAAAATAAGAAGTTTAGTTCCTGTCCATGCCGGTACAGTTTGCTGCACCCGTATAAAAACGCAGCCTGTCGGCGCAACAGCCGGAAGTTTTCCTGCCATTTTTTCAGATAAGGAACGCATCCTTCCAAAATTTCTACCAGCACGGAATCGATAAACTCCACCGCACTCTCAAACATTCTTTCATCCAGGATCATGCTGCCTTTGTCCCGGGACAGCCACTTTCTGCTGCCCTTTTGCACCTTTTCTCTGGCATCCGTCACTTCCATGTCTTTTAAAAGCAGACCTTCTGCCATGTGTCCCCGCAGGGTAATCTCGCCCTTTCTCTTAAATCCATCCAGATTTTCCACCAGTTCAATCTGTTCCTTCACCTGCTCCGGCGGCAGTTCTGTAAACCATGCCTCCGCAAAAGTGTCCAGGCCGGTTCCCTGCAGTTTGCCCTTTTCCCTTTCACAGATCTGCTGCAGTGCCGCAGTAGCATACACCACCGTCCGCAGTGCCTCCAGATGAGTGGAGATCAGCGTCTCATTCAGATGGTTTTTTCCCCGGCTGTCCAGGATAGAGTCCATCTCTCCCTCTAACTTCCCGGCAGCCTTCACAATGTGCCGGTGGCACTCCTCTATAAACTCCGGATGCTCACAGCAGGCCTTCACTACCTGCTGCCTCTGGCGTATCTGTTCTTTTTCCTGTAAGGGGTGCAGCAGTTCCTCCAGAATGTGGGACTCGTCCTCGTATTCCTTTAATGCCATTCCCCGGACGATGGTCACAAGATTCAGATCCTGTTCTATGGCCTTTCTGTCATAATATGCGGTGTGCGACGGTTCATAAAACTGTATCATCTTCTATCACCTCCCGCATTTTCTCGTATATCATACCGTACTTCGTGATCAGCGAATCCTCATACTCTCCCTGATCCGCCGGTTTTCGCACAATCTCAAACGTTCTGGTCCTGTGGTCCCCCGCCAGCTTCGCCACCAGGCTTACCAGGCCGGACCGCTCCTTGGCAAGATTTCTTATGTGGGTCACATACACCCCGTCACACTGTCTGTCCATAAAATGATCCAGCACCCGGTCACCCATAATCTCTGCATCATAGGATGCCGCCGTGGTAAAAAGTTCATTCAGCACCACAAATCTTCCCTTCTCGGAAAGCCCCATCTCCGGTGCCAGCCGTTCCAGTTCTTCTTTTAATTTGCCCCGGCCACTCTCCCGGCTTTCTTCTCTGGAAAAATGGGAAAAAATACCGCTGTAATAAGGCACCACAGCCCGGGCCGCCGGCACCATCAACCCCATCTGCGACAGATACACCACCTGCCCCAACATTCTGGCAAAGGTAGTTTTTCCACCGCCGTTGGCACCTGTTACTACTAAGAATCGTTCTCCTTCCTGCATTTTCAGGGAATTGGTTACAACCTTCTTTTCCCGTTCCATCAAAACCATGCCCAGGTCAAATCCATCCTGTACTTCCAGATGTTCTCCTTCTTCCGGCACGCAGAATGTATAACCCTGTTCCTGCATCTGCTCTGCCACCTTTTCATAAGACAAGTAAAGTGCAGCCTCTTTCGCCAGCCGGCACAGTACCGGATCCATGTCCCATTTCTCCAGCTGTTTCAGATGTTTACCGGATTTGGTGGCAGCCACCCGCTTTCTGGCCAGCTGCTGTTCCAGTAAAGTCATTACTTCCCGGCGCCTCCTGTTTACCGGTGCATCCCCCTTTTTTTCGATGGAAAAGGCCTGATAAAACCGGTCTTCCAGAGAATTTTTTTCCTGTTCTTCTGCCAGCACCAGCCGGTTTCTGGAAACGGTAAATACTACCTCTTCCTCGTCCAGCACCTGATGCAGCGTCTGCGCCAGCGGCCACCACTGTCTGTAAGACTCTGACTGCTGATACTGTTTTATATATTCTGTTAATTCTTCCATAGCCGGTGTGTGGGAGTGACTTTCCAGCACGGATAACAGTTTTTCTACCGCTTTGGCAAAATGCCACATAGCATCCAGATGGTATTTCTGCCGCTGCAGATCATCACTGCAAAATTCACATTCTTTTTCGTATCCGGTGGCTTTTTTCATCTCTTTGGCGTACTGCCACAGGCCCCGGTACATGGCCGGATCCCGCAGATCCTCCGTAACCTGTCTGCGATAAGCAATGGTCTCTTTGTCCGTCGGAACATCCAGATACAAGGCACGAATGTCCTCACCGCCGTACAAAGACTGGGCCCTGCTTATAAGCTGCCCTATATTAAAATCATCAATATACGCCCCTCTGGTTATCTTTTCTGCCAGTGGGCGTCCCAATATACTTTTATACATTTACTTCTCCTGTTGTTCTGTCTCAAATGGAATCTTTCTTCTGTCGCCCCGGTGCGTCACAATATGATATGCTACACC
>HF998331.1:1996-2661 GCA_000433735.1 Clostridium sp. CAG:167 | reverse complement strand
TATTTTTCCCGTACGGCCACCGGGGAAAGATTGGGCATCAGCACATTGGCTCCTGCCAGCAGTCCCTGCTCCCGTCCTGTGGGATCAATGGTACCAAGGGCTGTGGTAGCCGGAATCAGGGCATCCGGAAATACAAGCCGCAAAATAGATACAAGCCGCAGTGTCTTTTTCAAATCCCCTGAAGGCTCCCCGGAAAAAGGCGTCTCTTTGTGGGTAACAAAGGGGCCGATCCCAATCATATCCGGCTCCAGTTCCTGCAGAAAGCGGATGTCTTTGATGAGATTTTCCGTGGTCTGTCCCGGCGAATCCACCATAAATCCGGCTCCTACCTGATATCCGATTTCTTTTAAGTTGTACAAGCACTGTTTCCTTGCCTCCAGACTCATTGTCTCCGGATGCAGTTTTCTGTAATGAGTGTCATCCGCCGTCTCTTCCCGCAGCAGATACCGGTCTGCCCCGGCATCAAAAAATGCCTGATAACTTTTCCGTTCCTTTTCCCCTACAGACAAGGTCACTGCGCAGTCCAGGTGCCGCTCCTTGATCCCCGACACGATCCGGCACAAAGTGTCGTCGTCATAAAAAGGATCCTCACCACTTTGCAGTACAAAAGTACGAAATCCCAGTTCATATCCTTCCCGGCAGCAGTCAAAAATCTGCTGTGGCGT
>HF998331.1:0-1970 GCA_000433735.1 Clostridium sp. CAG:167 | reverse complement strand
CCCCGCCTGGCCATGTTATTGCCGCACCGGATACCGCAGTAATAACAGTCATTTTTACAATAATTGCTAAACTCGATCAGGCCCCTGACATAAACCTGGTCTCCGTACCACTGCCGCCGCAGTTTCTGTGCCTCGTTCAAAAGCCAGGGATCGTCGTTCTCGATCCAGTATTTTAACTGCTGATCTGAAAAATTCTGTGTCATGATAAGGCCCCTTCTGTCGTAATACTAAGAACATTATAGTCAATGAGAGAATCCTCTGTCAAATTGAATTTGCTTTGTGATTCTACCATGAAATCGGGGCAGGTTTGCCGTTTCCGTAATGCAGGAGAACTCTTTGTGTTCCGTGGGCGCTTTCGCTAGTTAAGTGCGTAGCGGTATGGGTGCTTATGCTAAAGCATATACAAGCACCTCATACCGACGCACTTAAAACCCACTCCCCACAAAGAGTTCTCCTGCATTACTGGAATACGAAAATACTGGCACCGATTTGGGGTATAATATCTTGAAATAATCCAGCGTTTCGTCTATACTGAATCTAAAAATCTGCCGCCGAGCTAAGGCGAGAGAGTACCACATATTTATTATATACGGAGGGATTTTTCATGAAGAAAATATATAATTTAGTACTTGTTTTATTCTGTATTCTGGCTGCTGGTGCTTTTACCGGTTTTTCATCTGACGCCAAAACGGTACACAAATCTTTTGTGGTCATGCAGGGTGGTACCCGCGCACTGCCATTCGGCACTGCCAAGTCATCCTGTAAAATCCAGGGCAAAAAATATATCAGCATTTCCAAAAATCAGAAAACTTCCTACAGCAAAGTTTCTGTCAAAGCCGACCGGACCACCTATCCCATTCTTGTAAAAGGGAAAAAAGCCGGCAAGGGCAAAATCACCCTTCGAACCGGCAAAAAGACCACTGTTTTTTCTGTAAAAGTACTTTCAAAAAAAAGCGTGAACAAAACCGCCACCAAGAAACTGAAAGCCTACAAGGCACGCCTGAAGGGAAAAGACCAATGCCTCTACGCCGATTTTAATGGTGACGGCATCAAAGAACTGTACCATAATGACTCTTTTACTTATTATAACTATGCTTTGAAAAAACTGGTAACAAAGGGTGCCCCTGTTATCAGTCTTTCCAAAATCTATACCTGCGGCAAAAGCCATATGCTGTTTGCCATTCCATCCAAGGAAACCCGTCTGGGTGAAAAGGGAAGCGACGAAGAGCGCATTGTCTATGGTCACTTTTTCTTCTTCAATGAAGCAAAAATATTCGACTTTTTGAACCAGGATGTGGCACTGAGCCAGTATGTCAAACCTGAGATATATGTTGGCAGCCGTTATAGCAATGGTACTTCTTATTATTTTCTGGACGACAGCAGCTATGACCAGGATGACTACTGGTACCTGCCTTATACAGAGGATGAAATGCAGACTTTTCTCGATCAGAAAATGCCCGGTAGGAAGGAGTTAAAGTTGGTCCCATAAGTATTATGTGTTGCCCCTACTGCGCTATGATTTGTACTGCCGGTGCTGCTGATCTAAGCATCTCACGATATTCCTGTTCTTTCTCTTGCGGCACATAAATTACCGCATTGTGTCCAATTGTTTCAAAAGCCAGCGGACCTATTTTTTTCAGTTTCTTCGACTTTATCACTATCTTGTTTAACGACTGACATCCTGAAAAAGCATGAGAGCCAATCTTTTCTACATTGGACGGAATCGTCAATTCTGTAAATTTCTGTCCACTAAACGCCCATTTCCCAATCGTTTTTAGTTTCGCCGACAATTTAATGGTCTTCATATTACCACTTATTTCCTCTGTACAAAATGCCTCCTCCCCGATTGCTCTTACATTGTCCGGCAATTGCAGATTACGGATCTGTGTGTCACAAAAGGCATAGGCATCGATTTGCTTCAGCGTCTTAGGAAACTTCACAGACTTTAATTTTCTAAAATCTCCAAATGC
>HF998330.1:5711-53918 GCA_000433735.1 Clostridium sp. CAG:167 | reverse complement strand
ATTCACTTACCTCGAAACGATCCTATGACATCCGCCACCACTGCCATTATATTTACTTCAGAAAGAACATAAATAACGGAATGCCGGAAATTTTCATGCATCATAACAGCCAAAACTATCATAGCAACAGCCACACCGGCATATAAAACACACCGCACCATTTTCTGCCATTTCTGCGTACGGATCTGCTTGAAGCCTATTACATACGCCCCTTCCCAAAGCAGCAAAATAATAAAAACAATCATTATTTTCTCATCCACATTTCTTTCATCTGTACACATATCATATTTCACTAACTCTGATAATAGCCAAAAATGGAACAGATTGTATCCAATTGCAAGCCACCAAAACCACATCGTTTTAAGTTCTTTGCAGTAATCAGTTCCCCGCTTTTTTGATTGGATATAGGCAAGGGCATATACTCCCGATTGAAGTAAAACCATTATTAGTAGTTCTATTTTCATTTCCACAGTTATTTTATCTCCCATTCTTATTTTTCAAGAACCGTCAATGCCTTCTGCAGCTGATTGTCATCCTCGCCTCCCAGTTCATTGGAAGTACCGCTGTAGGTAACTTCTACATCCGGTGTCAGGCCGGTTCCATGGATACACCGTCCGCTTGGAAGCAGATATTGGCCGGTGGTAAGTTTGATACCGCCGCCAAAACGCAGGGAAAAGATAGACTGGACGATTCCCTTGCCAAAGCTTTTTACTCCTACCAGCGTAGCTGCCTTCCGGTCCTGCAGGGCTCCTGCCATTACCTCGGAAGCACTGGCACTTCCACCATTGATCAGCACTACAATCGGCTTATCAAACTGTTTCTCACCAGTGGAACGGTATACTACATCCTCTTTATTTTTGTATTTTTCCGTCAAAAGCACGCCTTCCGGAAGCAGTTCATCCAACATCTTTGTCACCGCCTCCAGGGAACCGCCGCCATTATTTCTCACATCCAGAACAAGCCCTGTCATGCCCTGCTTTTTCAGATCTTCCATGGCTGACTGAAACTGCTTCACGCCTTCATTGTCAAAATTAGAAATATTGATATATCCTTTTTTCCCGGTAAGCATCTTATAGTGAATGGACTGGTTTACCAGTTTTTTGGCTGTCACCGTTACTTCCATCACCTTCGTCTTATCCTGCTCCTTGCGCTGTATGGTAAGTTTGGAAGTTTTTCCTTCCTTGCCCCGGATCATACTTACTGTGTCATTTAATGATTTCTGGGAAATATCTTCCCCGTTGATCTTTAGCAGCACATCATCCACTTTCAGTCCCGCTTCCTCTGCCGGAGAAGATTCCTGCACCTTCCGGATGATCTTTTGCTTCGTGCTGGTGTCCATGTAAATGGTAGCTCCGATCCCGGTGTAATCGCCCTTTACTTCTCCCATGGCCTGGTTGTACTCACTGGTGGTATAGTAATCCGAATACTTATCTCCCAGTGCGGAGACCATTCCTTTTATGGCATAATCTGCCAGTTTTTCTTGATCCAGATCGGACTTCCAGTAATATTTATCAATATAACTCTGGGCCTCCTGGGTCTTTTTTGCCACTTCTTTTGTCAGAGAAGAAGAAAAAAGCACCGGCACGCCACTTACAAACTGAAGGATCAAAAGCACTGCCAGACAAAACAGTGCTCCCGTTACCAATCCTGTCAGATAGGTTCTAATTTCTGATTGTTTGTGTTCTCTGTGTAACCACTTCAATTTCAAAACCTCACATTTTTATTTTTTACCTGGAAACATAATTCAGCGGATTTACATAGGATCCGTTTTTCGATACGCCAAAATGCAGATGGGATCCTGTGGAAATTCCGGTAGAACCGGCATAACCGATGGTCTGTCCCTGAACAACGGAGTCCCCTTCTTTTACCGCCAGTCTGGAGCAGTGCATATACACCGTGTACAGCCGGTTGCCATGGGCAATCATAATATAATTGCCGGCACTGGAACTATAATGGGCTGTCACTACTTTTCCTGCTGCCGCTGCCAGGATCGGTGTGCCGGATGGCACCGCAATATCCAGTCCCTTATGATAAGTGCTGGCTCCTGCGGTTGGGCTGCTCCGGTGGCCAAACTTGGATGAGATCCTTCCGGATACCTTTAACGGCCATGACAAAGCACCGCCGGAAAATACAATTCCTGAATCCGAGCCATCGATCTCAGCCTGTTTCTGTGCCAGCAGACGGTTTACCTCATTCTCCGCCTTGGCCGCTTCTTTGGCCAGTTCATTGGCTTTCTTCTGATTTTTCTTCTGGCTTTGTTCAAACTGTTTCATCTGCTTTTTCTTGTTTTTTCGCAGAAGTTCCAGGTCATATTTATCTTCTTTTTGTTCCAGTTTCTTTGATTTCAAAGTCTCGATCATGGATTCTACCGCTGCTTTTCTTGTATTCACTTCATCCCATGTTTTTTTGTAATTTGCAAACATGCTGCGGTCATATTCACTGATCTTGTCTACATATTCCGCATTGTTCAAAAGATCTGCAATACTTTTGGAACTGAACAAAATATCAATATAATCCTGATTGCCATTCTCATACATATACTTTATGCGCTTCTTCATGGTATCATACTGGATCTGTGCATTTTGGGTTGCTTCCTCCAAAGATGCCTGCTCTTTTTTCAGTTCTTCTTCCTTCGCCTTGATCTGCTGATCCACAAGATCCATCTCTGTCTCAGCTTTCTCGATCTTTTTGTCCAGTTTTTCGATCTCTTTCATCATATCATCCTGCTTTTTCTGGGCTTTGTCCGCCTTTTCCGCATATTTACCGGACTTTTTTGACAGCGATTTACTCTCTTTTTGCGCTTTTTCAATCTTTTTGTCTACACTTTTACTGGCATAACTTCGCTCCTGGTACAAAAGACACGCCAAAATAGAAAATACCAGAATCATCCCACAAAAAGCCCTCTTCGTCATATCGACTCCTCCTAATAATTCAGATTACGGCGCACCGTAATAAAACTTCCCAAAAATCCGATTCCCACGCCAATGGCAAGAGACACCGGTACCAGCACACCAAAAGCCTGACCTGTAGTAAGAAATGTAAGATTGGCTGTAAATACGGCAAAACGGTTTACTACATAATCTATGATCCTGCCGTAGACGCAAAGTAAGATCACCAGCGGAATCACAGAACCAATAAAGCCTATGATCACTCCTTCAATGATAAATGGTGCCCAGATAAAGAAATCCGACGCTCCCATCAGCCGCATAATGGCTATCTCCGGTTTGCGTACCACAATACCGGTAGAAATGGTAGAGTGGATTAAAAAAACAGACACCAGCACCAGGATCAGAATCAACACCGCCGAACCGGCTCCTACCATCTTGCTGGCACCGGATAAAGTTCCTGCCACTTCTGCCGACCGCTTTACTTCCCGGACGCCGGCGATGGATTCAATATAGGATACCAGTGAATCCTGGTCACTTAACTTTTTCAGATATACTTCATAGGAAGCAGAATCCTTCAGCGGGTTGTCATCTCCAAAACTGTCAATGAGTTCCTGTGAGTCTTTGAAATTATCCTTTTTAAAATTATCCCAGGCTTTTTCCGCTGAAATATACTCTACCCGGTCTACCTCCGGTCTTGCTTTGATTGCCTCTCCAATGGTATCAATGGTACTCTGGCTGGAATTTTCCTCAAAAAATACTGACACTCCTACGGAGGTCTCTGCCCCCTTGACCACGGCACGGAAATTGCCCACCAGAAAATATACCAGTCCAAAGATCAGCAGACAAGCTGCCACCGTTCCCATGGATGCCAGTGTAAACAGTCTGTTTTTCCGCAGGTTCTTTACTCCCTGTTTTAAACTGTATCCTAGTACATTAATCTCTCTCATACTGATAACCACCTTCTTGTTCATCAGACACAATGGAACCTTTGTCCAATGTCACCACTCTCTTTTTCATAATGTCCACTACATCGTTATTGTGGGTCACAACCACAACCGTTGTCCCCATTTTGTTGATCTCCTGCAAAAGCATCATGATCTCCCATGCCATCTGTGGATCCAGATTACCGGTAGGCTCGTCAGCCAAAAGGATGGCCGGGTTATTGATAAGGGCTCTGGCTATGGCTACACGCTGCTGTTCGCCGCCGGATAGTTCCCCGGGATAAGCATTTTCCTTTCCCTTCAATCCTACCATCTCCAGCATGATCGCTACATTTCTTGCGATTTCTCTTTTATTCATACCGATGATCTGCTGGGCAAACTCAATATTTTCGTATACAGTCTTGTTTTTCAGCAGGCGGAAATCCTGAAAGACCACTCCGATCTGCCGCCGGTACAAAGATACCTGCTTGCGGGACAGATTGGTTACCTGCCGCCCTGCCACAAAGATTCTTCCCTCTGATGGGTTCAGTTCTTTTAAGAGTAATTTAATAAAAGTGGATTTGCCCGATCCACTTTTACCTACTACAAATACGAATTCTCCTTTTTCAATCCGGATAGACACATCACACAAAGCATCTACACCGGTGGAATACTGCATAGAAACCTGATCCATACGAATCATAGGTACATTTTTCTTTTCTTCCACAGCTTTTACTCCTCTCAAAAATCTATGGATTCCAGATAATTCATATATTTTACAACCATCAATGCAATCTGGAATGTGATAGCATCCTCGAATACACGAAGATCCAGCCCTGTGCTTTTCTGCAATTTATCCAGACGGTACACCAGGGTATTACGATGGATATAGAGTTGTCTGGATGTCTCTGACACATTCAGATTATTCTCGAAAAATTTATTGATAGTTGTCAATGTTTCTTCATCAAAATCATTGGGAGTCTGCTCCGCAAATATCTCTTTGATAAACATTTTACAAAGAGGCATCGGCAGCTGGTAGATCAGACGACCGATTCCCAGATTGCTGTACGCCATCACATTCTTATCCCCATAAAAGATCTTTCCTACATCCAGGGCCATCTTAGCTTCTTTATAAGAACGAGACACCTCTTTGATATCGTTAATAATGGTACCGTAAGCCACATGGACTCTGGCCATGGCTTCCGTATTCAGCATATCAACGATAACCTGGGCTGTCTTTTCCAGGCTGTCATAAGTATCTCCCTCTGCCAGTTCTTTTACTAAAATAATATCCTTTTCATCCACGGCAGTGATAAAATCCTTCCCACTTCCGGTAAAAAGTCCACGAACTGTTTCCAGCGCCTCATTGTCTTTTTCCTTACTGGTCTCAATAATATATACAACACGCCGTACATTCATCTCAATGTGAAGTTTTTTCGCACGATTGAAAATATCTACCAACAAAAGGTTGTCTAACAAAAGATTCTTGATAAAATTATCCTTGTCATACCTCTCCTTATAAGCAACCAGCATGTTCTGAAGCTGGAATACGGCAATACGCCCGATGGTATATGTCTCTTCTCCTTCTCCCTTGGAAACGACTACATACTCTAACTGTCCCTCGTCATATACTTTAAAAAACTGATTATTTCTAAGAGCCTGGCTGTCTGCCGGTGAATCTACGAAATTCTGGATGGATTCTTTCATATTCTCAGCACTTTGTGCTGTTTCCGCTAATATATTCCCCTCCATATCTGCTACATACAGATCGATCTTTGTAATCTCTTTCAGCCCGTCTACAGTCTGCTGTAAAATCTGATTTGAAATCACTGCTGCACCTCCATTTTCCTATCTAAATGTGACAAAATTCCTACTTACATTCTTCCCTAAAGTGTAACATTTTTAACGAAAAAAGTAAAGTACAGGAAAAAAACGGCTCCTGCCTTTTTCCTGTAAAGGCAGAAACCGTTTTCATTTAAATAATATTAATCCATAATATCTACATCTTCACCGCGAAGAATTTTATTAATATTTCGGACTGCACACATTTTACCACACATAGTACATGTATCTTCCTTCTCCGGTTTACTCTCTGCGCGATAACGGCGTGCCTTCTCCGGATCGATAGCCAATTCAAACTGTTTTTCCCAATCCAGTTCTCTTCTCGCCTCGCTCATGGCAAAATCCCAGTCTTTTGCTCCCGGCAGTCCTTTGGCTACATCCGCTGCATGGGCTGCGATTTTGGAAGCAATGATTCCTTCTTTTACATCCTCTACCGTTGGGAGGCGCAGATGCTCTGCCGGTGTTACATAGCACAGGAAAGAAGCCCCGTAGGTTGCTGCAATGGCGCCACCAATGGCACTGGTAATATGGTCATATCCCGGTGCTACATCCGTTACCAATGGTCCCAGTACATAGAATGGAGCACCCTTACATACAGTCTGCTGGATCTCCATGTTGGCGCGGATCTGGTTCAATGGCATATGTCCCGGTCCCTCGATCATAACCTGCACATTACGTCTCCATGCCCTCTGAGTCAGTTCACCCAGTGCTACCAGTTCAGAAATCTGTGAAATATCACCTGCATCCTCGATACTTCCCGGACGACAGGCATCTCCCAGACTTATGGTCACATCATACTTTTCGCAGATATCCAGAAGTTCGTCGTATCTCTCATAGAATGGATTTTCATTTCCTGTTAATTCCATCCAGGCAAAAATAATGGAACCTCCGCGGGATACGATATTTGTATGACGCAGGTTTTCTTTGAAACGGTCTGCTGTAGCACGATTGATTCCACAATGGATCGTCATGAAATCTACACCGTCTTCTGCATGCATGCGGACAATATCCATCCACTCATCGGAAGTAATGCTCTTTAATGCTTTGTTGTAATACACAACAGCATCATAGATCGGTACAGTACCCAGCACAGCCGGACACTCCGATGTCAGTTTGCGGCGGAACTTCTGTGTGTCACCAAAGGAACTCAGATCCATGATTGCTTCTGCTCCCATGTCAATGGCCGCCTGAACTTTCTGCATCTCTACATCCATGTCCATGCAGTCACGGCTGGTACCTAAGTTTACATTGATCTTTGTCTTTAACTTACTTCCGATTCCATATGGTTTTAAACATTTATGATTTTTATTGGCCGGAATCGCTACCTGTCCTTTTGCCACCAGGTCACGCAGTACTTCTACATCCATGTTCTCATATTCACTGACTGCTTTCATTTCCGGTGTTACGATGCCTTTTCTAGCGGCATCCATTTGTGTTGTATATTCTGCCATTTTTTCCTCCTTACACAAAAAACGGGGCAACTGTGAAGTCTGCCCCGGCTGGTTCTATCCTGTTATCTTCCTCCGTTGGCATTACCCACATCAGGTTCCAGGGTCGAAGGGTGCACCTTCCTCTCAGCCTGTCTGCAAGCTCCCCTTTTTTTACATATTTACTTGACTAGTATACATGAGGAACATCCTTTTGTAAACCATTTTCTTCTAATAAATGAAAAAGAACCACTTTGTAGATCAGTACGATCTTCACATCCACTTCACAAAAGCGGTTTCGTATATATTCCATGATTTTAAAACCATACGCCGCCCCGATCACAGTCAGGGCACCATATAAAAACACCGGACTCAGTTCGGAACATAAAAGGACCAATACCGCCGCTATAACCCCCAGCGTCACCTTAATAAAATTTTTGCTGATCCAGATAGACTCCTGAACCGATGTCAGCAGATTTTTCAAAGCCTCGTTCAAATCTTCTCTGGAACGCAGGCTGAGTCTTCCGTAAATGTCGCAAAATATATCCATTCCCTGTTTATCATCTACTTTTTGTGCATATTCATTATACTGCTCTTTCCCAAATTCAGTTTGAATCAATTTACCAAGAACACTCTTCAATCTTTTTCTCCTTTTCCTCTGTTATTCGCCTTATTATATAATATTCAACTATTTCCTGTCCTGTTATTCCATGAAATTTTGTCCAAAAAAATATGTTTACAATTTGTTCACAGTATCGAAAAATTATACTCATATATGAACGATACAATCATACTCGTAAAAGAAATTTACAAGATTCTTTTTTTCATATTGTTTGATGAATAATCAAACTTTTCTCCTCTTTTTAATAACATAGAAAAAGAAGATGGTTTTCCCCACCGTCTTCTTTTTGTTTATGTCAAAAAGTTCTGCCGGAATTTTCGTTCCGGCAGTTTTTCTTTTTTATGTGGTTTAAACCTTATACAAATTTATATGTTGTAGTAGAGTTAAACTCTTCCCCTGCTTTCAATACACAGTTTTTAAATTCCGGAATATTCATGCAGTTCGGGAAAAACTGGGTTTCAAAGCAGAATCCTGCTCTTTTACCATATACAGCACCTTCTTTTCCTGCCACATTGTCAATATAGTTGCCGGAATAGAACTGTACTCCCGGAAGATCTGTGTAAATCTCCATGGTACGACCGGACTCAGGATCTGTCACTTCACCGATCTTGTCATATACACCATCTTCTTTGTCCAGACAGTAATTGTGATCGTAGCCCGCACCCTGTTTCAGAGCCGGATAATCTTTGTCAATATCCTGTCCTGTCACTTTCTTCACGCGGAAGTCCATTGGTGTATCTGTTACATCAATGGTCACTCCGGTAGGGATCAAGTCGTCGGATACTTCACTGATACCGCTTGCCTTCAGGCAGACTTCATGTTTTTCAATGGTTCCGCTGTTGTGTCCTGCCAGGTTGAAATAACTGTGGTTGGTCAGGTTGCAGATCGTGTCTTTATCGGATTTTGCCTGGTACTGGATCTTTATTTCATTGTCTTCTGTCAGTGTATAAGTTACTTTTACTTCCATGTTACCAGGGAATCCCTGCTCCATGTCCGGGCTGAGACGGGACAAACTTACGCTGTTATCGGTTGTCTCTGCTTTATACATTACTTTGTGGTATCCCGGTGTTCCGCCGTGAAGGTTGTTCTCTCCCTCATTTTTCTCTACTTCATAAGTAACTCCGTTTAACTCAAAACGGGAACCGCCGATACGGTTAGAGTTACGGCCGATGAATGAGCCAAAAAATACACCGTTTGTCTCATAACCAGCCACATCATCATAGCCAAGAACTACATCTGCCAATTCACCTTTTTTATCCGGCACCATAACATTGGTCAGGCAGGCACCAAAATCGATGACAGAAATGCTCATGTTATTGCCATTTGTGATGGTATACTTTGTTACTGCTTCACCATTTTTTGTCGTTCCAAAAGGAGTTGTTGTTACACTCATGTTTCTTACCTCTTCTTTCTTTGTTTTTATTTATTTTATTCTTCGCTGTCTGTTTCCTCTTTTACCACTGCAATTCCCAGCTCTTCTAACTGTGCCGGGTCTACCAGGTTTGGAGCTTCTGTCATCAGGCAGGATGCATCTTTTACTTTCGGGAACGCGATAACCTCACGGATACTGTCTTCCTTCGCCATCAACATGACCAGACGATCCAGTCCGTAAGCCAGCCCTGCGTGAGGTGGTACTCCGTACTTGAATGCATTCAAAAGGAATCCAAACTGGTTGTACGCTGCTTCTTTCGTAAATCCAAGAGCCTCAAACATTCTCTCCTGAATATCATTCTGATGGATTCGGATCGATCCTCCACCGATCTCTGTTCCGTTTAAGACAATATCATATGCCTGTGCACGGACACGGCCCGGATCAGATTCCAAAAATTCCAGATCCTCTTCCATCGGCATCGTAAACGGATGATGCATTGCCTGGTATCTTCCCAGATCTTCGTTAAACTCCAAAAGTGGGAACTCTGTTACCCACAGGAAATTGTATACATTCTTGTCCAGAAGATCCATCTGTTTTGCCAGTTCCAGACGAAGATTTCCTAATACATCCCATACTACTTTGTTCTTGTCAGCTGCAAAGAGCAGAAGATCTCCCGGCTCACCAGCCATAGCAGTTACCAGTCCGTTCATTTCCTCTTCCGTCATAAATTTGGCAAAGGATGATTTCAGGCTGCCGTCCTCATTGATGCACACATATGCCAGTCCTTTCGCGCCAAAATCTTTGGCAAAATCAACCAGCTTGTCAATCTTTTTACGAGGCATGGATCCCTGTCCTTTGGCATTGATACCACGAACTGATCCGCCGTTTTCAATAGCTCCGGTAAACACACCAAAACCACAGTTTTTCACAACTTCTGTTACATCCTGTAATTCCATGCCAAAACGAGTATCCGGTTTGTCAGAACCAAAACGATCCATTGCTTCCTGCCAGGTTATACGCTGGATCGGAAGCTGTACATCTACATCAATCAGCTTAAACATGCGCTGCAGCAGTCTTTCGTTTACATCGATCACATCATCTACATCTACAAAAGACAATTCCATATCGATCTGGGTAAACTCAGGCTGACGGTCTGCACGAAGGTCTTCGTCACGGAAGCATTTGGCGATCTGGAAATAACGGTCATAACCGGAGCACATCAAAAGCTGTTTAAACAACTGTGGGCTCTGTGGCAGTGCATAAAAGTTTCCCGGATGAACACGGCTTGGTACCAGATAATCTCTGGCTCCCTCTGGTGTGCTCTTATTCAGGATCGGTGTCTCAATCTCTAAAAATCCTTCTTCTGCCAGAAACTGTCTGGTCAGAGTTGCCACCCGGCTGCGAAGGATCAGATTGCGCTGCAGGTCCGGACGGCGCAGATCCAGATAACGGTATTTCAGACGAAGATCATCCTTTGTTTTGGAGTTTTCTTCAATCGGAAACGGTGGTGTCTCGGATTCAGAAAGGATACGGATGTCCTTTGCCACTACTTCAATATCGCCGGTTTCCAGATTTTCATTCACAGCACCGGAACGCTTTGTTACTTCACCGGTTACTGCCACTACAAACTCACTGCGGAGTTTTGCAGCCTTTTCAAATCCCTCGGCTCCAGTGTTGCTCTCTTCAAAGATCAACTGGATGATACCGGAACGGTCACGCAGATCTACAAAGACAATGCCACCTTTGTTTCTGCTTTTTTGTACCCATCCCATGACGGTTACTGTCTGTCCTACATTTGCTGCTGAAAGTTCCGCACATCGGCATGTGCGCTTCAGACCTCTCATTGATTCTGCCATTTTTAAAATTCCTCCATCTTACTTTGTATCAGCTTCTATTCGATGATTTTTCTCATCTTAGTCTGCAAAAAATTCCACAATATCTGTATAGCCTTCTGCCATTAACTGCTCTTTCTGGAACTTTTTGTTTTTCTTCATGATATTGATATTAACCTGGATTCCCTGGCTTCTCTCTTCTTTTGCTTTCTCAATGACTTCCTGCATCTTCCCCGGAGACGCTTTTTTGTCGATGAGATATGCTTTTTTCACTGCTGCACTTGGCACTTTGTAATCTCTCTCCAGAAGAAGCATGACGATCCGCTCAAAGCCAATGGAAAAACCACAGGCACAGGTATCATTTCCGGTAAACTTACCGATCATCTCATCGTAACGGCCGCCACCGCCTACAGAGCCGCCAAACTCATCCATCGCGATCTCGAAGATCGGTCCGGTATAATAAGACATGCCTCTTACCAATGTTGGGTCAAAGGCGATCTTAAAGTCTGCTGCCTTTACTTTTTCTACAGTCTGGATAATGGTTTCCAGATCTTCTGCCACACCTTCTTCCAGGCAGTCTCCCAGCGTTTCTTTCATGTAGCGTACGCCATCCAGATCGTTGGTAACTGTCTCAAATAAGTTTTTGCATTTCTCTACGGCTTCTTTGTCATAGCCGGCTTCCAGAAGTTCTGCCTCAACACCACTCATCTCGATCTTGTCCATTTTGTCAAGGATAATGAACACATCATCATAGGATTCTTCCGGGAAACCACAATATTTTGCCAGTCCCTTTAACATCTTCCGGTTATTAATACGAATGGTAAAGTTTTTAAAATCCAGTTTTCCCAAAAGGGTTGTCGTAGCCAGAATCAACTCAATCTCTGCCAGATAAGTCGGCTCACCCAGAATGTCAATATCGCACTGCATAAACTGTCTGAACCGGCCTCTCTGTGGACGGTCTGCTCTCCACACATTTCCCATCTGCAAAGCCTTAAAAGGTGCCGGCAGTTCATTGGCGTTGTTGGCATAATACCGGGACAGCGGCACAGTCAGATCGTATCTGAGACCACTGTCTACCAGATCTGCTTCACTTTCGGCTGTTTCCAGTTTTAACTTCTGTCCTCTTTTTAAAATCTTGAAGATCAGTTTTTCATTTTCACCACCCTGCTTGCTGTTCAAATTTTCAATATGTTCTACGCAAGGGGTTTCAATGGACTGAAAACCAAAAGATTTATAAGTTTCTTTTATCTGCTGGATCACATAATCACGGATCTCCATCTCCTTTGGTAAAATATCTTTCATTCCGGTTGTTGGTTTCTTCTTTAACGCCATAATCTTCCTCATTTCTGCAGCAATTCTCTGAATCCACTGCGTTTTCTTTCTATCATTTCATCGATGCGGTTAATATACTCATCGACATTTTTAACATTTTCCACCCGCTCCATGCGGTTTTCACCCGGGTATACGATCTTAGTGGAGGCACCGCTTCCCAGTGCCACGATGGTTTCCAGTTCCTCCATGATCAGCATATTGTAGAGACATTCCTTCCCGGGCTTTGCATATGCCACATTTTCCTGATTGGTATTTCTTGTGGTACCGGATTTGTTTTTCTGCCTGTACATATAGTAAGGCTCAAATCCCTGCTCTTCAAAATATTCTCCGCTGCTGTCCTGCATATACGGGATCAGAAGATCCTCCGCCCGAATATCGGCGCCACTTTCCAGCTGCTCTCTCCGCATTCTGGAAGCTCGTTTGATCACCAGAGTATGAACCGTCACACTGTCCGGCTCCATTTTCCCAATCTGAAGCAATGTGTTTACAAAGTCTACTTCATCCTCCCCCGGAAGTCCTACGATCAAATCCATGTTGATGTTGTCAAAACCCTGTTTTCTGGCTTCATAAAATACATCTTTAATCTGCTTCACCGTATGTTTTCTTCCAATCCGATCCAGCGTTTCCTGTTTCATGGTCTGTGGATTGATGGAAATCCTAGTCACTTCTGCCGCCCTCAGTATGCGTAGTTTCTCCTTTGTGATACTGTCCGGCCTGCCGGCCTCAACCGTAAACTCTTTTGCTTCTTCCACCGGAAGATACCGGTGGATCAGATCCATCAGTCTTTTCAGCTGCGGCTCCGACAAAGAAGTAGGAGTTCCGCCTCCTACATAAATGGTATGTAGTTTTTTTCCGGAAAAGGCCTGTGCCGTATAGGCAATCTCTTTTTCCAACGCATCCAGATATGCGTCCGCCCGGTCCGCAAATCGCTTATAATCATAAGAAGAAAAGGAACAATACTGGCAGATAGAAGGACAAAACGGGATTCCTATATACAGGTTATAATTTTCTGCGTAATCCGCCCCGCCGATCAGTTCATTTTCTTTATTGGCTACTTTCCACGCCAAGGTAGCTTTCTTTTCGTGTACCAGATATTCTTCACATAACTGCTTCCGGACCTGACTTTCATCCATGCCCTGCCACAACATTCTAAGGGCAATCTTTGCCGGCCGGATCCCCGTCAGGATCCCCCAGGGAAGTTTTCTTCCGCTGAGTTTTTCCAGCGCCCGGTAACATACCTGCTTCACCTGATTTTTGGTATACCCTTCCGGCAGACACTCATCACATAAAACTTTCCCATCCACCGTCATTAAAAAAGGATATCCACTTTTCTCCTGCCAGTCCTCCCTCAGGTTTACCACACACTGTTTTTCCGGGTAAAAACTGGCCGCCAGTGCCTGCAGATCATAGGAAAATTCGCCATTTCCCTTGTGGTTCTTTTTAATTTCAAATTGTATCATATCACAGACTCCTTCCGCCCTCAGGCATAAGGATTGTTTGCTTGTTCATAATCAATGGTTGTCTCCGGTCCATGTCCCGGATAAGCCGTTACATCTCCCGGCAGTACCAGCAGACGGTTCTTCAGTGAATCAATGAGTTCTCTACCATTTCCCGTAGGGAAATCTGTCCTGCCTATTGACTCCATAAACAAGGTGTCACCGCAAAATACTACCTTATCTTCTTCGGAATAATAACAGCATCCGCCTTTTGTATGTCCCGGTGTATGGATCACTTGAAACCGCATACCGGCAATCTCCAGATTCTGTCTGTCCTTCAAAAGCACCTCTGGTTCCAGCGCCACTTCGTATCCCATCAGGCTGCTTCCGTTTAATGCCGGATCCATCATCAGATCTTTCTCATCCTCGTATGCATAGGTCTTGGCTCTGGTAGCTGCTGCCAGTTCTGCCACGCCGGTAATATGATCAAAATGTCCATGAGTCAGAAGGATTCCTTTGCACTCCAGTCCTTTTCTCTTGAGAAAATCAGCGATCTTTGCCGCCTCTTCTCCCGGATCGATCACAACGCACTGGCTGTTTCCTTCCTGATGGACCACATAGCAGTTTGTCTGGATGGGTCCTACAGTCAATACACTAATGTCCATTTTCCAACTGTCTCCTCTCTTAACCATTGGTGCTCCGCTCTATACTGGTTACACTTTCTATATTTTTCAATTTTACGATCAGCCTGTCTAACTGTTCCAGACTGCTGGTTTCAAAGCCCACGGTCAGTGTGGCTTTATCCTGCTTGGTAACTCGGACATTCATAGATTTCACATCGATCTTGTTCTCTGTGAATACTCTGGATACATCCAGTAAGACACCACTCCGGTTGAAGCAGTAGATCACAATCTCCACCGGATATACCTCATCGCTCTGATCTGCTTCCGGACTCCACTCTGCGTCAATCAGACGGTTTTTCTCCGACTCAGGCAGATGGATCATATTCACACAATCCGTTCGGTGAATGGAAACTCCTCGTCCTCTGGTAACAAAACCTACGATCTCGTCTCCCGGCACCGGACTGCAGCATTTGGAAAAACGCACAGCCAGATCATCCAGGCCTTCCACGATGATGCCGCTCTTTTTCTTGGAAGACGATTGCTGGGAAGGACCGCTTCCCTCTGTCCGTTGGGTCTTAACTCCCTCCAACATTTCATGAATATGAGCATTGTAAGCAGCCCGTTTATTTTTCTTGTTGTACTCATCCTGCAGTTTATTGACAACCTGGCCTTCTTTCAGGCCGCCATGTCCGATAGCTGCACATACTGACTCCCAGTCTCTGAAGCCGTATTTGTGCATACAGGCCTCCGTATACTCATTCCGAAGAAGAGGTGACAGATCAATCCCCTTATTTTTACAATAAGTGTGCAGCAGTTCTTTTCCTTTAATGATATTATCTTCTTTGAACTCATTACGGAACCACTGGTTAATCTTGTTCTTCGCCTGAGAACTTTTGACAATAGACAGCCAGTCTCTGCTTGGTCCTCTGCTGTTCTGGCTGGTAATAATGTCAATCCGGTCTCCGTTCTGGATCTCATAGTCCATCTTCACAATATTGCCGTTAACTCTGGCTCCTACCATCTTGTTACCTACTGCCGTATGAACTGCATAAGCGAAATCAATCGGCGTGGATCCTGCCGGCAGGTTCTTTACATCTCCATTTGGTGTAAAACAGTAAATACGGTCGGAAAAAAGATCCAAGTCACTCTTAATGGCCGTCAGGAAGTCTTTGTTATCGTCCATGTCATGCTGCCACTCCAGAATGCGGCGCAGCCACGCCATCTTTTCCTGCTCGCTCTGGTTGTTCTCTGAATGACTGCCCCCGGACTCCTTGTACTTCCAGTGAGCCGCAATACCATACTCAGCCGTGCGGTGCATCTCATAGGTACGAATCTGGATCTCAAATGGCTGTCCGTTTGGTCCGATGAGAGTTGTATGCAGTGACTGGTAATTGTTGGCTTTTGGCATAGCGATATAATCTTTGAAACGCCCCGGTATCGGCTTAAACATTTCATGAATGATTCCCAGTGCCGTATAACACTCCTGGTCGTTGTCTACGATAATACGGATCGCAAAAAGGTCATAGATCTGGTCGAAACTCTTATGCTGTTTTACCATCTTTCTGTAAATACTGAAAAGGTGTTTTACTCGTCCGTCAATGGTGGCTGTGATCCCATTCTCAATGAGTTTTTCATTGACCTCTTCCATGATCTCTTCAACAAAATCTCTTTTTCTCGCCTTGATAGCTTCAAACTGCTCACTTAACTCCTTGTAAGCTTCCGGTTCCAGATATTTCAAAGACAGATCATCTAACTCGACCTTTACTTTGGAAATTCCCAGACGGTCTGCAATCGGCGCATAAATATCCATGGTCTCTCTGGACTTTTCTTTCTGCTTCTCCGGTTTCATATACTGCATGGTGCGCATATTGTGGAGACGGTCTGCCAGTTTGATAATGATAACACGGATATCCTTTGCCATAGCTAAAAACATCTTGCGCAGATTTTCTGCCTGTCTTTCTACTTTATCTGTATCATAGTTCAACTGTGTCAGTTTTGTTACTCCGTCAACCAGTGTAGCAATCTCGGCACTGAACATCTCTGTCAGATCCTGAGTTGTATATTTTGTATCTTCTACCACATCATGCAGAAGGCCTCCGACAATGGTCTCTTTATCCATCTCAAGCTGTGCCAGTATAATAGCCACACACACCGGATGGATCAGATAAGGCTCTCCTGATTTTCTTCTCTGTTCTTTGTGAGCATCTTTTGCCAGTTCATATGCTTTTGTTATAATCTCCAAATCACTGGAAGGATGATAATTACTCACGGTTTTAATCAATATTTCAAACAAAACATCCGGATCCGTAAAATGGGGCGGTATCAGTTCGGTAGACAACTCGCCGGTATCAAAGGTCCGGATCAGGCCTGTTATTTTTTCTTTTTCCATCTTCATCCTCCTCTCTCATAATCATGTATTGCCTCTTCGCATCACGATATTTCCTATTATATATAGAAACGGTGTAAAAATCAATGATTCTTGCCACAACTTTTTCAAAATATCACTGGTCGGATGTGCAAAGATGTGGTAAACTATAACTACTACAGTAAACATATATTGAGGAAAGGGGTATGCCAATGTTATTAGATCGTGAGTATAAGATTCCATCCAAGTACAACAGCAAGATTTCCCTGAAAGTCGTTCCGGGACATTTTGCTACCAGTCAGTCTCATATTAATTTTTATATGGATATGACCACATTGAAAGTTCGTCACTGTGACGCCGCAGAAGTGGCAAAAGAAATGGCGAAAGAATATCAGTACAGCACTCCCGTAGACACCATCGTCTGCATGGACGGCTGCGAGGTCATCGGTTCCTGTCTGGCAGAAGAGCTGACCCGCAACGGGATCATGTCTCTGAACCGCCACAACAGTATGTATATCATCACACCAGAGTTAGATAAAAACGGCCAGATGATTTTCCGTGACAACCTGCAGCCTATGGTCCAGGGCAAGAACATCCTGCTTTTGCTGGCCTCTGCCACCACCGGCAAGACCATCGCCAGAAGCCTTGACTGCATCCAGTATTACGGCGGTATCATTCAGGGAGTATCGGCTATTTTCAGTGCAGCAGGAGAAATCCACGGACAGACCGTGCACAGTATTTTCTCTACAGCGGATCTTCCGGAATATCAGACATTCCGTTCCAGCGAATGTCCGCATTGCAAGAACAAGGAAAAGATAGATGCCATTGTAAATGGTTTTGGTTATTCCGAATTATGATCAGTAACTGCATCTTCCGCAATTACAGCAGTGAAGGCAGTCTGGTTTTATAATTTCAGGCAAATAAGGCTCCACCCCAACAATTGTTTCCTCCGGGTGGAGCTTTTTTTTATCATAAGGGGCCTCAATATACATCTCTTCTCCCCTGCAGCCAACAGTCAGTGTCCGGATCTGCATCTGCTCCGGGTGCATGCTGCTCTGGTACAGATGTGGGCTGTATTCTGCAGTGTCCCCTGTTTTTTCATTTTTTACCTGAATTTTAGACAAGGCTGTAACTACTTTCCAGCCGTCCTTTTCTTCATAATATCCCGGCTCTTTGTCACACTCGTAGCCATTGGGTGTCTTTTGATCCACCCGGGCCAGCCATGTTTGGTTCGTCATAGCATGTTCCTCTCTTTTTTAATATATGTCCCTCATAATATTGCTGTCTCCCGTTTTATAACTTCTGCAAAACACGAAGCAGCAGTTTCCAGGTTCTCTGCACACTGGCCACATCCATACGCTCTCTGGTTGTATGGATATCCTGCATATCCGGTCCAAAAGACACACAATCCAATCCGTCTATTTTGCCCGCAAACAGTCCACACTCAACACCTGCATGAATCGCCTGCACCACCGGTTCTCTGCCATACTGTTCCCGGTAACTCCGAAGCATAGCCTCTCGCACCGGCGAATCTTCGCGGTATTCCCAGGCCGAATACGCTCCTTCAACCACCACAAATGCTCCCACAGTCTGTGCCGTCAGTTCCAGACGATTGAGCAGTTCCTGCTTCTCTGATTCCACACTGCTCCTTACAGAAAAGCAAAAACTGACGCCATCTTCTTTACTTTCCAGCACTCCCAGATTTAAGGAGGTCTGTACCAATCCTTCGATCTCGCGGCTCATTTTCTGGACGCCTGCCGGCAGGATCCGCAGAAGAGTTATAACTTTCTTTGTGTCCTCTTCGCTCATAACCCTGCAGTTCCCTTCTTCCTGACTCCAGACAAATTCCATCTGCGGTTCCGTTTCTCTGTACTCAGATTGGATCATTCCCTGTATTTCTTCCGCCGTCTGCCGCAAGGTTTCTTCCCTTTCAGAGGAAGTAAAGAAAGCCTCCGCTTCTCTTGGGATGGCGTTGTCCTTTTTTCCTCCCTGGATACAGATCAACTGAATCTGTGCTTTTTCCTGCAACGCTGCCAGAACACGTCCCAGTACTACACTGGCATTAGCCAGTCCTTTGTCTATCTCCGTTCCGGAATGTCCTCCCTGCAGCCCCCGGATGTGGATACCATATTGTTTATCCTTTTTGTGTATCCGCTGCATTACCGGCAACGTAATAGTTGCTGTAGCTCCTCCTGCGCAGCTTACAAGGAAAATCCCCTCTTCTTCTGAGTCCATGTTTAACATCTTTTTCCCCTGCAGATCCCCACAGTCCAAGGCTGCCGCCCCTAGCATACCGATCTCTTCATCTACAGTAAACACACACTCCAGCGGTGGATGTTCTATATCCGGATCTGCCAGAAGTGCCAGACAGTATGCCACCGCAATGCCATCATCACCACCGAGAGTGGTTCCCTCTGCGGAGATGATGCCGTCCTCTAACTTTAACTGAAGCCCGTCCTGTTCCATATTTAATGTGCAGGATGGTTCTTTTTCACACACCATGTCCATGTGTCCCTGCAGAATTACCGGCTCCGACTGTGCACACTGCCCCGTTCCATCCTTCCAGATGATCACATTTCCTGATTCATCCTGACGGCTGCGAAGGTCGTGTCTGTTTGCAAAATCCACCAGATAATCACTGATCTTTCCGGTATTTCCGGAGCCATGTGGAATACTGCAAATCTTTTCAAAATAATAAAACACCTTTTGTGGCTGTAAATTCTCAATCATGGATTGTTCCCTCCTGTGGCTTTTTCTCGTCTTCTATTATGGCCCGGCAGACCTGGCTTAAATCTTCCTTTATCATGCAGGCTAATTTTCTCATCTCTTCATCCGGCGGCACCATATCCGGCACCATGATAGGGCGCATCCCAGCCCGGTACGCAGAACGGATCCCATTGTAGGAATCCTCAATGGCATACGCCTGTTCCGGCAAAACGCCCAGTTCCTTGCATGCCCGGATATAGATGTCCGGCTCCGGCTTGCTTTTTTCTACCATATCCCCACATATGATTTTATCAAAATATCCAATCAGTCCGGCCTCCCGCAGCTGGGATTCCACCGTCTGCCGTCTGGTAGAAGAAGCCAGCGCAATCTTTTTGCCTTTCTGGGAAAGGGCCTGTAAAATTTTTTTTATGCCGGTCTTTTTCGGCAGTCGCCCGCCATCATACCGCTCATGAAAGAGTTTGGAAGCCTCTGCGGAATAGGTTTCATAAGGGAAGTCTTCCCCATACCTTTGCAACATAATCTCCTTTGATTTTTCCTTGGTGGTTCCAAGGCAGGCTCGGCACGCCTGCTCAATCCCGGTGAATCCGTACTTGTCCGCCAGAACCTGCCAGCACTCCACCACCTTTTTCTCCGAATCGAAAATCACACCATCCATATCAAACACAACTGCTTCATACTCTCTCATGGGTCCGCATCCTTTCCTTAATTGAACTAGGTTTATTATAGATCAGGTTGGGAAAGGTGGCAATATGTTCTTCGCTTAATCCACACATCGTGACAGGGGATCGTTAAAAAAAAGTTGCATTTTTCCCCTCAGATGTTACACTATTTGTATTATGTATGTTTGGAGGCAGTTATGAAACATTTAAATTTGGGATTTGTTGGATTTGGACTGATCGGTGGCTCCATTGCCCGGGCTTTACGCAAAGATGGCGCAGATATTTCTGTATATGTTTATTCCAGACGCCACAATCCGGAACTGGAACAGGGTGTAAAAGAAGGTGTCATTGACGAAATCTGGTACAAGATTGATGAGCGTTTTGCCTGCTGTGACATTGTTTTCCTGTGTGCTCCGGTTCTGAAAAACATCGAATATCTCCCGATTATGAAAAAATGGATCAAGCCAGACTGCCTTCTAACCGATGTAGGCAGCGTAAAAGGAAACATCTGCCAGGCAGCACTGAAAGAAGGTCTTGGTTCCCAGTTTATCGGCGGGCACCCTATGGCCGGTTCCGAAAAGACTGGCTACGCCAACTCCACCGACACTCTTTTGGAAAACGCCTACTATCTTCTGACCCCCACAAAGGAAAACCGGCCGGAAGACATTGCTCTTATGCAGGAGATTGTAGGAAAAACAAGGGCCAACTGTGTCGTACTGGATTATCACCACCACGACCAGATCACGGCCGCCATCAGTCATGTGCCACACATCCTGGCTGTTTCTCTTGTAAATATGGTTCGTAAAAATGATAATGAGGCCGAAGATATGAAATCCTGCGCCGCCGGCGGTTTTAAAGACATCACCCGCATTGCTTCATCCTCCCCTGCCATGTGGCAGGATATCTGTATTGCCAACGGAGAAAGCATTGACCACTTTTTGCAGTATTACATAGAATCTCTGGAAGAGTTCCGGCGTCTCATCGCCCAGGGCGATATGAAACAGATCTACCGGGAATTTGAAGAAGCCGGCAATTACCGTAATTCCATGTCTGTCAAGAAAAAAGGGAGTATCAGTTCTTCTTATGAGCTTTTTGTGAATATTGATGACGAGCCCGGTGCTATTGCTGTAATCTCCTCCCTGTTATTCGGGAAAAAGATCAGTATAAAAAACATCGGCATCATTCACAACCGTGAATATGCCGATGGCGTTCTTCGTATTGAATTTTACAGCGAGGCAGCCCGCCTCTCTGCCAAAGATACTTTAGAAAAATACGGTCTGGATCTGCCTGCCAGAGACTAACCTCTTTCTACTCCAGTCCGTGATAAAACTGAATGGCCTGTTTGTGGTTGGAGATCAGAATTTCGCTGTGACTTCCTCCCGCCTCGCCATCCAGCGTGAAAGGTGTCGGTTTTTCCACCGTAATATGGATCTTTTTGCCGTGGATCACACGCACCTGGTTGTTCCGGTTACCGGTAAGCAAAAAACCAAGGGCCAGATTTAATTCCAGTGGGTTTCTTGGTTTTTTTACAAACACACCATCAAACACTCCATCATCCAGACGGATCTTTGTCTTCCGGTATATCTTCAACCCTCCCACCGAATCTGCATTGGTCACCATACCAAGGATACATTCTTCTTCAAAAGATTCTTTTTCTGTCTCTACTTTCACAGGGATTCCCCGCAAAGTATTGAGTTTGGTCACACCATCCAACACATAGGCCGTCTTTCCCAACAGGTTTTTTGTAGCCTGTGGCGTCTCATAAGACACGGAAGTAAAGGCTCCGAACGCCGCCACATAGGAAAAATACTGTCCGTTCATTTCCCCTACATCATAGGCGTGGCACCGGTCCCCTGCTGCCACCTCCGCCGCCGAGATCACCCGCTTGGGTAGTTTGATCCCATTGGCAAAATCATTGACTGTCCCGGTAGGAATGTACCCGCACCCAGGTCTTTTCTCTTTTGGTATCTCCATCAGACCATGTACCGCCTCATGAAGCGTTCCATCCCCTCCGGCGCAGATCACACGGTCAAACCCGGCTCCGTGCTGCTTGATCAGCTGATACGCATCTCCTGCTCCTACCGTAGGAAAAACCGTCACAACCATATCTTTTCTGCGGAACACTTCCAGCACATCCGATATCTTTCCCCTCAGCGTTCCCTTTCCCGCCTGAGGATTATACACAAATAATACCGACTTCACAACTTCTCTCCTTAATCGTCCAATATGATCATAGCATCACCAAATGAAAAGAAACGATACTTTTCTTTTACCGCCGTCTCATAAGCGTTCATGATCTGGTCTTTTCCTGCCAGTGCCGATACCAACATCAGCAAAGTGGACTCCGGCAAGTGAAAATTCGTGATCAAAGCATCCAGCATTTTAAATTTATATCCCGGATAAATAAAAATACTGGTGTCCCCCTGTCCGGGATGGATCACGCCCTGCTCATCCGCCGCCGATTCAATGGTACGACAGCTGGTAGTCCCCACACAGATGATCCGTCCTCCATTTTTCTTCGTCTCATTCATAAGATCTGCCGCTTCTTTATCCACCCGGTAAAACTCCGTGTGCATATGATGCTTCGTTACATCATCCACCTTTACCGGACGGAAGGTTCCTAATCCCACATGCAAAGTTACATTGGCTACCTTTACCCCTTTTTCTTCAATCTTTTGGAACAATTCTTCTGTAAAATGCAGACCAGCTGTAGGGGCAGCCGCCGAGCCTTCGTACTTTGCGTATACTGTCTGATAACGGTTTTTGTCCTTCAGTTTGTGGGTTATATACGGCGGCAGAGGCATCTGTCCCAGTTCATCCAGGATCTCTTCAAAAATCCCCTCGTAGTGAAACTGGATCAGGCGGTTGCCATCTTCCAGCACATCGATGATCTCACCGGTAAGATGGTTGTCACCAAACACTAACCTGGTCCCGGTTCTTGCTTTCTTTCCCGGCTTTACTAGAGTCTCCCACACATCGTTTTCTCTTCTTTTTAACAAAAGCAGTTCAATCGTAGCCCCGGTATCTTCTCTCACGCCAAACAGTCTGGCCGGGATTACCTTTGTATTGTTGCGTACCAGACAGTCTCCCGGTCTCAAATACTCTACAATATCATGAAAAACCCGGTGTTCAATGGTGCCGGATTTTCTATGCAAAACCATAAGTCTGGAAGCACTGCGGTCCTCCAGAGGATCCTGTGCGATCAGCTCTTTTGGCAGATCATAATCAAAGTCACTCGTCTTCATAAATAAACTCTCCTTATTAATATGCGTCGTCTCCTGTATTTCACTCACACCATTCTATCATACCTTTCATTTTTTTTCACTACTTTACATGATTTTTACCTAAAAACACTTTTATTTTTTACCTTTACATAGTAAAATTGATATAATATAAACCAGGGAGGTGCCACTATGTCCTATTCAACTTACGCAGCCATTGATATCGGTCCCAGCAAGCTGTCCATGAAGATCTATGAGGTGTCAAAAACCAAGGGGATCAGGGAGCTATCCCACACCCGACAGCCGCTGGCGCTGGGAGCAGAAGTATATACACACGGAGTTGTATCCTACAAAACAACGAAAGAGATCTGTCAGACATTAAACGACTTCAAACGGATCATGCAGGATTTTGGTGCCAACCAGTGGCAGGTGTACACCACCAGTGGTCTGCGGGAAGCCTCCAATGCCATGATCGTCATAGACCAGATTCAAATACAGACCGGTTTTGATGTAAAAATTTTAAGCAACAGCGAAGCCAGATTCCTGTACTACAAAGCACTGGCATTAAAGGATGACTCCTTTGACAAACTGATCCGCCAGGGAACCCTGATTGCTGATATCGGCGGCGGCAGCGTGCAGTTGTCTATTTTTGACAAGGGCAAACTCCAGACCACCCAGAACCTTCTCTTAGGATCCAGCCGTATCCAGGAACTTCTTCATGTGATGGAAGAAAAAGCCTATGATTTTCACGATCTTATTGACGAATATATCGAGAAAGATCTGTACGCTTTCCAGAAACTGTACCTGGAACATATCAAGATCAAAAATGTACTGATCATGGGGGAACTGATCCCGGAACTTTATTACAAGATCAATCCACAGAAACTTCCGCAGACCACGATTTCCGTTGACAAGAAGATCTTCCGCAAAAAGTTGTTGTTTTCGCACCACGATGCCGGCATTGACCGGCTTACGGCACCCACTATGATTCTTTGCCGGAAAATTACAGAGCTCACCCAGTGTGAAAATGTGCTTTTTGCCAATGTAGATTTTTGTGACAGTATGGCTGCCGAATTTGCAGACAAGAAAATGAAATTACATCCACAACACGATTTTACACAGGATATTTTATCTTCTTCTGAAATGATCGCCCGCAAGTACCATGTAGATATGGATCATGTAGAGAATGTACAGACACTGGCACTGCAGTTTTTTGACCGCATCAGAAAACTCCACGGCCTTGGCAAAAGAGAGCGCCTGCTTCTGCAGATCAGCGTGATCCTTCACAGCTGCGGCCTTTACATTGACTCCATCGATTCCAGAGAATGTTCCTACCAGATCATTATGTCAACAGAGATCATTGGTCTGTCTCACAAAGAACGGGCTATGATCGCCCATATCGTCCGGTACAACAGTGAGGCATTTCCTTCCTACGGATCCTTTCAGGAAGATTTTTCCAAACAGGAATATATTTCTATGACCAAATTAAATTCAATCCTCCGCATTGCCAATGTGCTGGATAAAAGCAACCGCCACAAGATTAAAAGTGTATCGGTCACCTTGAAAAACGACCAGTTGATCGTAACCGCCGATACCATGGCAGATATTACACTGGAGCAGGGACTTTTTAACCGCAAAGCCCTTGCTTTCCAGAATATTTTCGGCATCAAACCGGTACTGCGTCAGAAACGCAGTGGAAAGAGAGGTTAGATATGACTAAAGCACAACGATTCAAAAACAGAGAATTAAGCTGGCTGGATTTTAATTACCGTGTTCTCTCCGAAGCCAGAGATAAACAGATTCCTTTAATGGAACGACTGAAATTTTTAAGTATAACCGCTTCCAATCTGGACGAATTTTTCATGATCCGTGTGGCTTCTTTGAAAGACCAGGTAAATGCCGGTTATACAAAGACAGATATATCCGGTATGACCGCCCAGGAACAGATCAATGCGATCCTGGATGAAACACACCGTTTTGCCCAGTCCCAGTACACCACTTATAACCGCTCTCTGGTACCTGCTCTGAAAAAAGAAGGTTTGAAGATCGTCACACATTTTTCCCATCTCACCAATGAGCAGGAAGCCTATGTAGACAAATACTTCAAGCAGGAAGTTTTCCCGGTCCTGACCCCTATGGCCGTGGATTCATCCCGTCCATTTCCGCTGATCCGGAACAAAACTCTAAACATCGGCGCCCTGTTAGTGGACAAAATAAAGAAAAACCGCATTGATTTCGCCACAGTGCAAGTTCCAAGCGTTCTTCCCCGTGTGGTTACCATTCCTTCCGACGAGGATAACTGCACCACTATTATTCTGCTGGAAGAAATCATCGAGAAAAATATACAGAAACTTTTTCTGAATTATAAGGTAAGCTGCACCACCCAGTTCCGTGTCATGCGAAATGCCGATCTGACCATTGATGAAGACGAAGCTGCTGATCTTCTCATTGAAATAGAAAAACAGTTGAAAAAGAGGCAGTGGGGTGAAGCGATCCGCTTGGAGATCAGCGACAAGACAGACAAACGCCTGTTAAGGATCCTCCGCAAAGAACTTCACATTCACGACGAATCCATTTTCAAGATCAATGGTCCTCTGGATCTTACTTTCCTGATGAAAGTATATGGACTGGACGGTTTTGACCATTTGAAAGGACCGGTCTTCAAGCCATGCCAGCCTAAAATGCTGGATCCAAACCGGGACCTTTTCGAACAGATCCGGGAGCGGGATATCCTGCTTCACCACCCTTATGAAAGTTTTGATCCGGTGGTAAACTTTGTACGCCAGGCCGCCAGAGATCCGGAAGTTCTTGCTATTAAGCAGACTTTGTACCGTGTCAGCAGCCACTCACCCATCATTGCATCCCTGGCAGAAGCCGCCGAAAACGGTAAACAAGTATCTGTCTTAGTAGAGTTAAAAGCCCGTTTTGACGAGGAAAACAATATTGTATGGGCCAGAAAACTGGAAAAAGCCGGCTGCCATGTAATCTATGGCCTGGTTGGCCTGAAGACCCACAGCAAGATTACACTGGTCGTCCGCAAAGAAGAAGACGGCATCCGCCGTTATGTACATCTTGGCACCGGAAACTACAATGATTCCACCGCCAAGCTCTACACCGATATGGGTATGTTCACCTGCCGTCAGCCTTATGGCGAAGATGCAACCGCCGTCTTTAATATGCTGTCCGGCTACTCCGAGCCTCTCGGATGGAATAAACTCTCTCTGGCTCCTCTGTGGCTTCGTGACAAGTTTTTGTCCCTGATCGAACGGGAACAGATGAACGCCACACTGGGTAAACCGGCTAAGATCGTAGCCAAGATGAACTCCCTGTGCGATGCCGGCATCATTAACGCATTGTATGATGCTTCCGCTGCCGGAGTTGACATCCATCTGATCGTACGAGGTATCTGCTGTCTGCGTGCCGAAGTACCGGGACTCAGCGAGAATATCCATGTGCGTTCCATTGTAGGTACCTTTCTGGAGCACTCCCGTATCTTTTATTTTGAAAACAACGGAAATCCGGAGATTTACATGGGCAGCGCCGACTGGATGCCAAGGAATCTGGACAAACGAGTAGAAATTTTATTCCCGGTTGAGTCCGACGAGTTAAAAGACGAGATCTGCCATATTCTCCATATGCAGTTGGCAGATACAAAAAAATCCCATCTGCTGCAGGCAGATGGAACTTATGTAAAAGTAGATCAACGAGGCAAAGAGCCTGTTAATTCACAGATGTATTTTTGCGAAGAGGCAAAAAATGCCTGTTCCAGATAAACAAATTTAATTGCCCACGGACTGTTTTGCCAGTTCGTCCGCCAGGTCATTCCATGTATCACCGGAATGGCCTTTCACTTTGCAGAAAACAATTTCAATCGAATCTTTTACCGAGTCATAGTATTCTTTATACTGCCTGGTTCCCTCTTTGTTTGTTTTCCACTCTCCCAGACACCAGGACGCAATTCCCTGATAATCATGATAAATATAAATTTTCTTCTGTTTCAGCGCTACCGCCTTCTCCATAGCCAGACGGGATCCAAGGATCTCCCCTGCCACATTCCGCATAGACGCCAGTTCTTTGTCTTCCCCTTTCCGGCTTATATGCTCTTCTCCCTGTTCTGAGAAAAACGCTACACCGGCACCGTATTCTCCCGTAGCCACATTGTAACTTCCATCCACATAGGCTACTGCTACACCACCTACTGCCATAACCATAGGATCCATAGATTCCAGCACAGACTCTTTCTCTGCCTGCCGGTCCGTACCTGCAGCTGCCACTTTCTCCGTCTGCCGGTCCATACCCACAAATGCCTGGGCTTCCTCTCTGGTTGGAAAACTTTTAAAAACAGCCCCCGGAAATCCGTGAGTCTGGTCTTTACAGTCATCCCATGTCTCATAAACCCCCGGTACTTTCCCTTTTTTTACCGCATAATACTTTTTCTTTGCCATAGTCACTCTCCTTTTACGATCCGGTCTATCTCTTCCTCTGTCAGCATCCGGTAGTCTCCCGGCTGCAGCTTTTTATCTAATTCCAGGGAGCCCATAGAAATCCGTTTCAAATAACTTACTCTGCCTCCCAGTGCTGCTATCATCCTTTTCACCTGATGAAATTTACCCTCACAGATTGTGAGATATGCCTCCCCTTTACCGACAAGTTTCAGCACAGCCGGCCTGGTAAGATTTTTTTCTCCAATGTCAATCCCTCGCTCTGCCTGCTCCACACAGTCATCACAAAGTGTACCCTCATACTGAAGATAGTATTTTTTTTCTACATGCTTTCCCGGAGCAAGAAGTCTGTGAGCCGTCTCGCCATCATCTGTCAGCAGTAAAAAGCCTTCTGTATCCTTATCCAGTCTTCCTACCGGAAACAGATCCGGATGTCCCGGGACAGGATCTACCAGGTCTACAACCGTTCTTCCCCCCCTGTCTTTCGTAGCAGAAACAACACCGGTCGGCTTGTTCATCATCAGATATGCAAACTCCTGACGATATAATGTTTCCCCGTCCAGAGAGACCTCTGCTCCTTCTTTCACTTTCGTCCCTTCTTTTTTTACTACCTGACCGTCTAACTGCACTCTTCCTTTGCGGATACATTCTTTCGCTTCTTTGCGGCTCATCTTCGTACAATCCGTCAGATATTTGTCTAATCGCACTTCTTTCACACTCAAAGGATCCTTTCATATGATAAACCATGAGAACAATATGATCACAGGAGGGTTCTTATGGCCATTCGTATCTATATAGACCAGGGACACAATCCTTACGGCGTCAATGCCGGCGCGGAAGGGTTTGGTCTGCGGGAACAGGATATCACCTATCTGGTAGGTGCATACCTGTACGACCTTTTGTCTGCCAATGCCAACTTTGAGGCATTGACCTCCCGGAAAACACCTGATGATTCCCTGGGTTACAGCAACTACTCCAGTCTGAAACAGCGGGTAGACGAAGCCAAAGAGTGGGGTGCCGACTATTTTCTCAGCATCCATGTCAACGCCAATGAAAATCCTGCTATTCACGGAACGGAAGGGTATGTTTACAGCGACGACTCTGAAAGCTACAGCCTGGCAACCGTTCTGGTGGACTCCATCGTAAACCGCCTGGGCACAACCTTCAATGGCATCTACGCCCGTCCTTCCTTATATGTTTTACGGCGGACACCGATGCCCGCCGTATTAGTTGAACTTGCCTATATTACCAATTATGAAGATGCCATGCTTCTCGGCACCAGACAATATGATTTTGCCTACGCCCTGTATCAGGGATTTCTTCTTTACTTTGGTCTGGACGAATGATTTCGTCTCTCTTGTCCTTACACAGCCTGCGCTCCGCTGATAAAGAAGTACAAAAGCACGATTACACCCAGCACGATACGATAATATCCAAACGCTTTGAAGTCATGCTTTCTTATGTATCCAAGGAGGAATTTGATCACAAACAAAGAAACTACAAAAGCTACCACCATTCCTACCGTAAGAGTAACGGTTCCCATCACTCCGAAACCAAAACCGCCTTTAATGATCTTTAACAGACTGGCTCCGAGCATAACCGGGATTGCCAGATAGAAAGTATACTCCGCTGCCACTCCACGGCTGATACCGATCAACAACGCTCCCAGGATCGTAGCACCCGATCTGGATGTACCAGGCACGATAGCTGCCAGAAGTTGGAACAAACCAATAATAATAGCTGAATTATAACCAATTTCTGCCACGGTGGTAATCACCGGTCTTCTTCCCTTATTCCAGTTCTCAACAACGATAAACAGCACACCATAAATGATCAAGGCGCCTGCCACAACTACACCGTTGTAGAACATATCTTCAATCACTTCATCAAACAGAAGACCCACGATAGCTGCCGGCACACAGGAAATAATGATCTTAAACCACAACTGCATAATATCCATTTTTACAAAGGGTTCATTATTCTTCTTCGTTTTAAAATTAAAAGGCCAGATCCGATCCCAGAACAATAGAACCACTGCCAGGATTGCTCCTAACTGAACCACGACCAGAAACATATCTTTAAAATTGTTATCTGAAAAACTCAAAAACTGATTTACCAGGATCATATGCCCGGTACTACTAATAGGAAGCCATTCGGTGATTCCCTCAACGATTCCCCATACAACGGCAACAAATACATCAAAAATTCCCATTTCTTTCCTCCGTTATTCTCTAATACTTTGTGAACACTAAAACATAGTCTATCTTACCACAAACATGATAACAGCACAATCACAAGTTGCAAATTCGGCAAAAATATTGTATGATAGAACCGTATGTAATTTTATTAAATACCCTAAAGGAGATTGACAAGATATGTATTCATGGTTAAAGAAATATGTGGATCCTATCATCCCGCTTTTTTCTATCGTCCCGCTGCTTTCTTGTTTTGCACTGAACATGGTTGTATACAGCGGTACTATGATACTTTGTGACGACTGGTATCACCACGATTTCACATCCAGCCTGGACCGGGCCATCCCCCTTATGCCATCCTGGATCATTATATATTTTGGCTGTTATCTGTTTTGGATTGTCAATTACATCATGGTAGCAAGAATTAATCGGAACAATGCCCGGGCTTTCTATCGATTCGTAGCAACCGATATGATCTCCCGTCTGCTTTGTCTTGTTTTTTATGTTTTGCTGCCTACTACCAATGTCCGCCCGGACATAACCGGCGAATCCGTATGGGACAATCTGATGCGCTTTTTGTATGGACTGGATAAGCCATCCAACCTTTTCCCGTCCATTCACGTACTGGTGAGCTGGCTTTGTTTTGTTGGCATCCGTAACAGTAAAAAGGTGCGCTCTTATTACAAGATTTTTTCCTGCATCATGGCATTTCTTGTATGGGCATCTACGCTGTTCACAAAACAGCACTACATCATTGATGGTCTGTTCGCCATCGTATTTGCTGAACTGATCTATCTGCTGAACCAGAAGACAACGATCTATGTTTATTTAAAAAACGCATTTCAGATCATTAACTATAAGTTATTTAAATTGCTAAAAGGAGATTTATGTGAACAGTAAAACTAGGAAGAATATTTTTAACGGCTTATTTCTTGTTGCTCTGATTGTGTTTACCGTATGGGCAGTTTTTAAGGATCAGGACCTGGGAAAGATCATTACGCTGGTGTCTGACATCCATCCAATCTTTCTCATCATCGGCTTTACACTGGTGATCGTATATGTATGTAGTGAATCTGTGATCATAAAATATCTGCTTCACACCGTACATATCAAAGCACCGATGCATAACTGCATCCGATACTCTTTTGTGGGTTTTTTCTACAGTTGTATCACTCCGTCTGCTACCGGCGGACAGCCTATGCAGATTTATTATATGAAAAAACAGAAAATTGATATTCCAACAGCGACCATTATTCTCATGCTGGTCACCATTGAATATAAGTTTGTACTGGTGTTTGTAGGACTGGCTGCTGTCATCTTTGGACAGACACTGCTGCAGTGCCTGAGCCCGGATGTATTGTTCTTTTTATACCTGGGCATAGGCCTGAATGTATTCTGTGTTGTGTTTATGAGCTTGCTGGTGTTCAAACCGGGCTCTGCCAAGTTCCTTATCATCAAAGGATTTAATTTGCTAAAAAAACTTCACCTGATGAAAGAGAAAAACAACCGTGCCCAGAGACTGGAAGACTCCATGGAGATTTACAAAGAAGCTTCTGTGTATTTAAAAGCCAACAAAAAGGCTATTTTGATCACAACTTTAATCTCCTTTGTACAGCGTTTTTTCCTGTTTTTCATTACCTATGTTGTGTACCGCAGTTTCGGTCTGCATGAAGTGAATGCCTTTACCATTACAATCCTGCAGTCTGTTATATCTATTTCTGTTGATATGCTGCCTCTTCCGGGTGGTATGGGAATCAGCGAATATCTGTATATGCGGATTTTTACACCGATTTTTAAATCAAGCACCGCCGCTTCCGCTTCTATGCTGGTAAGCCGCGGCTTTAGTTACTATGTATTAGTGATCGTCAGTGGAATCATCTCATTTATTACCCACCTGACAGTTCGCGGAGATAAAGAAACTGACAAAGAATAGGATGTTCCCGGCCTGCCCGGGGGCAATACACATATTATAAGAGGAGAACAAAACATGATTGGATTTTATAATTATTCAGTAATCGTTACTTATCTGGGTGTCATATCGTCGATGATCGGTATTTCACTGGCTTGCAACGGCATCTTCGATGGTGCTATCCTGTGTCTGGCACTGGCTGGTGCCTGTGATACTTTCGATGGAAAGATCGCCCGGGCCATGAAAAACCGAACCCATGAAATGGAGATTTTCGGAGTACAGATCGATTCCCTGTGTGATATGGTCTGCTTCGGCGTCACACCGGCTGTCATCTGCTATCAGATGGGCCTTAAGAGTGTGGCAGGCATCTGCTGTGAGATCTTTTTCGTCCTCTGCGGCGTGATCCGGCTGGCTTATTTTAATATGCTGGAAGAATTAAAACATTCCAAATCTGCCTCAGCAGATGAAAAGAAGTACTATCACGGATTACCTATTACGAGTATCACGATCATCTTCCCGGTAGTTTATATGTTCCGCACTCTTCTGGACGGACACTTTACGATCCTGCTGGCAGTTATGCTGTTATTTGTAGGCTTTTTCTACATCCTGGATTTCCGCCTGAAAAAACCGGGCAATGCGGTAGTCGCTGCCATCATGGCTTTTGTTGCCCTTGTTATGCTTAACATATTCTTCTTTCACTTATTCTAGAAAGGATTTGCTCTATGGATTACATTGATTTGAACGGAAAACTGGTACAGCAGACAACTTCTCAGGACAAACTTTTAGACGACCTGTACCGCCATATGCTGGGACGCCTACTGTTAAAGCCGCTGGTTACGCCGGCTGTATCCAGACTGGCCGGCACTTTGCTGTCATCCCCTTTTTCCACCCGGCTGATCCCACACTTTATCGAATCCAACAACATTGATATGTCAGCCTATGAAAAGAGAAAATACCGCTCTTTTAATGACTTTTTCACCCGACGCATCCAGGAGGGAAAGCGTCCTATTCCGGATGAAGAAGAGGTACTTGTCAGTCCCTGTGACTGCAAGGCAACAGTTTATAAAATACAGGAAGACTCCATTTTTTCAGTAAAGAACACAGAGTATACACTTCGTTCTCTTCTCAAGAGCGTCAAGCTGGCCCGCCGTTTCCAGGGTGGTTACTGCTATATTCTGCGTCTGACTGTAGATGATTATCACCGCTATGTATATGCCGCTTCCGGTACTCAGTCGAAAAACTACCACATTGACGGCACATTCCATACGGTAAATCCGGTTGCCAATGATTACCTTCCTATCTACAAGGAAAACACAAGGGAGTACACCGTGATCCATACACCGGACTACGGTTCCATTGTCCAGATGGAGGTAGGTGCCCTGCTGGTAGGCCGTATCAAGAACCACAAAGAAAGCTGTCCTGTTACCCGGGGCGAAGAAAAAGGATATTTTGAATATGGTGGTTCAACCATCATCATCCTCACGGAAAAGGACACTTATGTACCGAGACAGGATCTCATGCAGAATACCCGCCGGGGATATGAAACCAAACTGCTGCAGGGACATGTACTTGGATACGCTCCTATCGAAGATTAGATCCATCCAAAAGGGTTTAAAATAATAAAAACAAGGATCACCGTCAAGGTTCCGACAGAAACCAGTGTTTCTTTTGTTTCCGGATCAATAGAAAATCGTTTTGTCATATATATCATCCTCTCATAAGTTTTTGATTTCTGCTTATGAGAGGATTTTATATTATTATAAGTCCAATATTCCGGACTTATTTTTTTACCCCATTGGAAGCTCCGTCTACGGTATCTTTGACGCCATCCGTAACACCATCTACCGTATCCTTTACACCATTGGTAACACCATCTACCGTATCTTTTACACCATCCGTAACACCGTCTACGGCATCATCTACCCCATCTGCTGCTCCATCCACTGCATCATCGACACCATCTGCTGCTCCATCCATGGCATCATCTGCCCCATTGTTATCATTGTTTCCATTGTCATCCGTTGTTTTCGGTGATGGAGAAGGGGTATTGGATGTGGTGGCCGGTTCGGATTCCTTAGCTGGCTCTGTGGCGCTGTTATTTTTGTTGTTTCCACAGGCCGTCATTGCCATCATCATAAGGACCAAAGCGGCTGCTAAAACGATTTTCTTCATGTTTTTTCCTCACTTTCCATTCCATATTATCAAATATCATGAAATAAATTTCATTTCTATTATTTCCCTCACAGAAAAAAATATAACTATTTTTTTAATTTTGACAAAACGCCCTGTAAATGCTATATTTATAGGAGTATTTTTACTAATATATAAAGATATTTTGATTGGAGGATTATCATGAAACTCGACAAACTTGTAGGCGAGCGTTTCAAAGAGAAACCAAGCGATTGTGTCATTGAAAGCCATGCATTAATGATGCGCGGCGGATATATGAAAGATGTTGCCAAAGGAATTTATTCCCAGTTCACCCCATTAAAGCGGATCTGCCAGAAAATCGAAGGTATCATCCGGGAGGAAATGGATGCCATTGACGGACAGGAAGTTCTTTTCCCTGTAGCCCTTCCCGCATCCCTCTGGGACGAATCCGGCCGTTACGAATCCGTAGGCAGCGAACTTCTCCGCTTCCGTGACCGCAATGGTTCTAAAATGGTTTTAGGAATGACACACGAGGAAGCCGCTGTTCAACTTGTTCGTGATTATGCCAAAAGTTATAATAATTATCCATTTATGATCTACCAGATCCAGACAAAGTTCCGTGATGAGGCAAGACCTCGCGCCGGACTGATCCGTGTCCGTGAATTTACTATGAAAGATGCTTATTCGTTCCACACTTCCCAGGAAGATCTGGAGCGTTACTATCAGATCTGCTACGAAGCATACAACCGCATCTTTGCCAGAGCCGGTATTCCTGAAGTAGTTACCGTTGCATCCGATTCCGGTATGATGGGCGGAAGTCTTTCCCACGAATACATGCTTCTGACACCAATCGGAGAAGATTCCATTGCCATCTGCCAGGAAGATGGCTGTGATTACCGTGCCAACATGGAAGCTGCCCAGAGCATCGTGGAGAATACAAAAGATGCAGTAGATGAGCCATTGACCAAAGTTCACACACCAAACATCCACACCATCGAAGAAATCTGCGATTTTCTGAAGACACCATTGGAAAAATCCTGTAAAGCCGTTGTCTATCAGAAAAATATGACAGACGAATTTGTCGTGATCTTTGTAAGAGGCGATCTGGATATCAACGAGACAAAATTAACAAACTATCTGGGCGAGGAGGTGCACCCTGGTGTTATTACCGAAGAATGTGGTCTCAACGCCGGCTATATCGGACCGGTAAACCTTTCTGTCAACGGCAAATTTACCGTGATCTATGACCAGTCTCTCCAGGGCACAAACAACCTTTCCTGTGGTGCCAACGAAGAGGAATACCACTTCACAGGCCTCTGCATGGACCGCGATGTACCGGATGCAGAGTATGTAGATGTTGCCAAGATCGTTGAGGGCGGTATCTGTCCAAAATGTGGCAAAAAAACAATCAAGATTTCCCGTGGTATTGAAGTAGGAAACATCTTCCAGCTGGGAACCAAATATACAAAATCCATGAACATGCAATACCTGGATGCGGATGGCAATGCACAGTATCCGATCATGGGCTGTTACGGCATCGGTGTAGGCCGTCTGGCCGCTTCCGTATGCGAAGCACACCATGATGATTTTGGACCGATCTGGCCTATGAATATCGCCCCATGGCAGGTTCATCTTTGCTGCCTGCGTTCCGACGACGCTGAAGCAAAGGCATGTGCAGACAACCTGTATGATACTATGCAGAAAAACCACATTGAAGTGATCTACGATGACCGTAATGTCCGTCCGGGTGTTATGTTCTCGGATGCAGACCTTCTGGGTGTTCCGATCCGTTTGGTTGTCAGCCCTAGAAACATGAAGGAACAGGTAGTAGAATTATCTACCCGCGACAAATCTGTACAGGATAAAGTAGCCATTGACGCTGTTTTAGACACAGTAAAGAAAATGATCGAAGAAATGAAATAATTTCAACAGCAGACATAAAAAACAGAGGCCGGAAGGAACAATACCTTCCGGCCTCTGTTTTATTTTATCAGGTAAGACCTAATGCTTTTATACCATAGATACCTTGGATATAAAATATGCTTCTGCCTCACCTTTTGTCATCTCAAATGGAATGGCCAGTTCTCCAAACAGATTATCCTCTGCCATATGCAGATATCTCTCATCGCTGGTCGTAATTTTCTTGCCTTTTTTCAATCGGTCCTGACTACGGAGATAGGAAGTCTTGATCAACTGAACCCATTTTCTTGTATCGCAGGAACGAAGGGCTGCCTTATATATATCTTCCCTGTTCTTATCATTCTCCACCTGCAATGTCTCCATCTCTTCCCATTCATCCATCAGCTTGGCCGCCTCCTGCTTGGTCATAACAGCCCTGGTAACCACCTTGGTACTATCAGCCGGCACAAACAGTTTGCTGCCTGGTGCATATAAAGGAACCAGTGTATAATAAGTTCTTGTACTCTTTCCCATGTCCATTTCCTGCACCGCATCTACTTTGCACACACCATTGTTGCCATGTACTACATAATCGCCAATTTCAAACAATTTTACCCTTCCTTTCTTTCATTATACTGATTAAGTCCTCTAAACACTACCCAAAGTATAACACTTTTTCGGGCAAATTGTAAGGTTTTTAGGGATAAAGGCAAAGATTTGTGAAAATTAACCCATAGGTAAAGACTGATTCTTGTGCATTTTACCTACTTTGCATCAGAACAAATGAAACTGATCTCCGCTTCTGCTGCCACTTTTCCATTCACAGTGGCAACTGCCTTTCCTACGCCCATAGGACCTTTGCACTTAATGATCTCTGTCTCCAGTTTTAGTACGTCTCCCGGAACCACCTGTTTTCTAAATTTGGCATTTTTGATTCCACCAAAGAAAGCAAGCTTTCCCTTGTTTTCCTCCAGACTCAGCACTGCCACTGCGCCAACCTGAGCCAATGCCTCAATAATGAGAACTCCCGGCATAACCGGCTGCTGCGGAAAATGTCCCTGAAAAAATGGCTCATTTACCGTAACATTTTTATATCCTACTGCCTTCACTCCCGGCTCCAGTTCTTCGATACAGTCTACCAGAAGAAATGGATAACGGTGAGGGATTATTTTTTTGATTTCATTTACATCTAATAACATAAGGGCCTCTCTTTCTTTTTCATGGAAAAGGCGCAGCGGATCGAACCGTTACGCCCCTTTTTATTTTTTATGCTTCGTATGCTTTGAAAATCAAAGTAGCATTGTGTCCACCAAAACCAAGTGAGTTACTCATCGCCACATTGACCGGTGTCTCTACTGCCTCAGTTACACAGTCCAGATCACACTCCGGATCTCTATTTACAAGACCTGCATTTTTGTGTACATAATTTTCCTGAATTGCCTTCACACATGCAATCGCTTCTACACCGCCGGCGGCGCCCAGAAGGTGTCCCACCATAGACTTAGTAGAATTAACTTTACAATGATAAGCAGCTTCACCCATAGCCAGTTTAAGGGCGGCTGTCTCTGTCAGGTCATTTAAGTGTGTACCTGTTCCGTGAGCATTAACATAATCAATCTCTTCCGGTGTCACACCTGCATCTTTCATCGCAAACTCCATTGCCTTGGCAGCACCGGATCCGTCCTCCAATGGTGCTGTTACATGGTGTGCATCACTGGTAGCACCGTAACCTACGATCTCTGCATAAATCTTGGCACCTCTCGCCTTGGCATGCTCCAGTTCTTCCATAACAAGGATTCCGGCACCTTCACCCATGACAAAGCCACCACGCTCCGCATCAAACGGAATGGAAGCACGCATCGGATCCTCTGAAGTAGACAACGCATTCAGTCCGGTAAATCCAGCCACACCACTTTCTGTGATAGCGCCTTCTGTACCTCCTGCAAACATTACCTCAGCCTCACCGTACTGAATGGAGCGGAATGCCTCACCAATATTATGGTTACCGGTAGCACAAGCTGTTACTACGTTGATATTCTTTCCCTGAAGTCCCAGCTGGATAGAAATGTTACCGGCTGCGATATTGGAGATCAGCATCGGGATCATCAGTGGTTCTACACGGTTTGGTCCCTTTGTCTGGATACGCACATAGTTTCTCTGTACGCACTGCAGACTTCCGATTCCACATCCTACAGCACATCCTACGCGGAAAGAATCTTCTTTTTCCATATCCAGTCCTGCATCCTCCATAGCCTCTTTGGCTGCTACTACTGCATACTGGGAAAAAACTTCCATACGGCGGGCAGATTTTTTGTCCATATACTGCAATGGATCAAAATCTTTGACCTCTGCTGCCAGATGTGCTTTATAATCACTTGTATCAAACTTTGTGATCGGTCCGATACCTACTGTGCCTTTTTTAATATTTGCCCAAAAATCTTCTACATTATTACCAATCGGAGTCACGGCTCCCATACCGGTAATCACTACTCGTCTGCTCATTTCTTACCTCCGTAATCTAAAACTATTACATTGCAATACCGCCATCCACACAAATCACCTGGCCGGTAATATATCTTGCTTTGTCCGATGCCAAAAAGACTGCTGTCTCGGCGATATCCTCTACTTTTCCAAATTCACCAAGAGGAATGGTCTTAACCGCTGCTTCTTTTACAGCATCATTTAACTTATCTGTCATCTCCGTGGCAATGAAACCAGGGGCAATGGCATTTACCGTAATATTACGGGCTGCCAGTTCTTTGGCTGTTGCCTTGGTGAGTCCAATGATACCTGCTTTGGACGCAGAATAATTGGCCTGTCCCATGTTGCCGGTCACACCGGAAACCGATGCGATATTGATGATGCGGCCAACGCGCTGTTTCATCATTGGACGGGTAACAAATTTGGTTCCATTAAACGCACCGCCAAGATTGGTATCGATCACATCCTGAAATTCTTCTTCCGACATTTTCATGATGAGATTATCTCTTGTGATGCCCGCATTGTTTACAAGTATGTCAATTCTTCCATACTCTTTTACAACCTCTGCAAAAAATTCCTTAGCCTGTGAAAAATCACTGACATTGCACTGCTTTGCTACAGCTTTGCCGCCTGCATTTTCAATTTCTGCCACCACTTCTTCGGCTCTTTCTTTGGAACCGTTATAATTTACAACCACCGTAGCACCTTCTCTTGCCATGGCCAGGGCGATTCCCCTTCCGATTCCACGGCTTGCTCCTGTCACTACCGCAATCTTGTCTGCTAATAACATACATCCTCCATTCCAGGCACCCTGCTTTTACGCCAGGGCTTCTACAACCTTATCTATGTCTTCCATAGTTCCAACTGTATAAGTAGTCAGTTCTTTGCCAAGTTTTTTGCCGATCTTTTTATTAAATCCTGCCAGCGTACGGCCTGGTCCGATTTCGATAAATGTATCTACGCCATCCTCTACCATAGCCTCTACCGACTGCTGCCAGCGAACTGAATTACTTACCTGTTTGATCAGCAATGGTTCAATATCTTCTTTTTTTGTTATGTAGGAAGCGTTTACATTCGCCACATATGGGATCTGTGGCTCTGAAATTGTCAATCCCTCCAATACCGGTTTTAATTTCTCGCCGGCACCAGTCAAAAGGCTGGAATGGAATGGTCCGCTGACATTCAAAAGAACTGCTCTTTTGGCTCCTGCTTCTTTCAGTTTATCCGCTGCCTGTTTTACCTGCTCTGTCTCTCCTGAGATAACAATCTGTCCGGGGCAGTTGTAGTTTGCCACCTGTACCTGTTCAAATTCTTCGATATTTTCCTCGATCACTTCTTTGTCCATACCAAGGATTGCTGCCATACCGCCTTTACCAGCCGGTACTTCTTCCTGCATATAAATACCTCTTTTGCGGACTGCTTTAGCTGCATCTACATAGTTCATCGATCCTACTGCCACCAGAGCGCAGTACTCACCCAGACTCAGGCCTGCTGCCACGTCCGGTTTAATTCCTCTGGAAAGAAGTTCTTCCATAATTGCCACACTGGTTGTCAAAAGACATACCTGTGTATACTCTGTAATATTGATATTGTCATTTTCTTCAAAACAAAGTGCCTTCAGATCCAGGTCTACTGCCTCACTGGCACGGTCAAAAACTTCTTTTGCTTTAGCAGAATGATCATATACATCCTTACCCATGCCAACAACCTGTGCACCCTGTCCCGGGAATACAAATGCTATTTTAGCCATCGTTCTAACTAACCTTTCTAAAATCATTTTCTCTAATAAAGACAAACACCAAGACAGAGTCAACAACCCCCTCTTGGTGTCTTTGTTGTCTGTTTACAGACACTATGTGCAGTTTTAAATTACTCTACACCTTTGCTCTTTAAGAAATTCATTACGTCGCCTACAGTATTGATGCTTTCAAGATCATCTGTTGGAATCTCAACATCATACTCTTCTTCCAATGCCATGATCAACTCATAGAGATCAAGGGAATCAGCTCCCAAATCATCTTTGAATGAAGATGCCTCTGTAATGCTGTCTGCATCTACGCTCAACTGGTCTGCAATAAGTTCCTGCATTTTTTCTAACATAATACTATTTCTCCTTTTTTGCTTTTATTTTTTAGCACTGCCGGATGACAGCACTATTGTATTCAAACCTCTTTGAATAATCAAGCCTATTTTACAGTATATTGTCATGTTTGTCAAGATATCCCGCAATTGTGTTGGCAGTGAGTGTTTTCTGCCTCCTTGCTGGAATACCAAAAGACTGGCAGCAAACACTCACAGCAATTCCAATATATCTACCAAATTTCTGCATCAAAAAAAGCTCCCTATCGGACTTGAACCGATGACCTACACATTACGAATGTGCCGCTCTACCAACTGAGCCAAGGAAGCTTTGCACTAACAAGAGATATTGTACACAAACAGGGAAAAAATGTCAAGTTCTTATTATTTCATCTTGGATTTAAATACAAGGCTGGCCAAAAAGCCAAGGATCAGTGCTCCTGAAATTCCTACGGCAGCACTTTCAAATCCTCCGTAAAAACAACCCAGAAACCCAAGCTGGTCGATTCCCTCTTTTACTCCTTTAAAAAGCAGGTGTCCAAATCCGATCAGCGGTACGGTAGCACCGGCACCGGCCCACTTGGCAAAAGGTTCATATAAATGCAGGAAACTTAAGATAGCTCCTATGCACACCAGTCCTACCATGATCTTGCCAGGCAGTAATTTTGTATTATCCATGATCAGCTGCACCAGTGCGCAGATAGCGCCTCCGATTGCAAAAGCAAGAATATAATCCATTTCGTTTCACTTCCTTTCGTCTTCCACTTCCAGCACTACACCGTGTGCAATGCCGGGGATGGAGTTTCCTTCATTAAAACTCACCGGTGACAATAACGCTCCTGTTGGCACAAACAACACTCTCTTCCACTTTCTTTTCTTCAGTTTGTTCATAATATATCCGCACAAAGTTATGGCACTGCAGCCACATCCACTTCCGCCGGCATTGGTGTTTTGTTCCTTGTTATAGTAAATCTCTGTTCCGCAGTCAAAATGATAGGGTTCGATATTATATCCATAGCCGTGCATCATATCTGCCAGGATCCTCTGCCCTACAGTTCCCAGATCTCCTGTGATAATACGGTCATAATACTCCGGTCCCACCCCCAGATCTTTAAAGTTATGAACCAGCACATCGGCAGCTGCCGGTGCCATACAGGCGCCCATATTCATGCTGTCTTTAATACCATAGTCCGTGATGGTTCCGGTGGTGACTCCCATAACCCGGACATAGGTTGTATCTGTTTTTTTCCAGCCGGCTTCTTCTGAAGCCAGTACCAGGGCTCCGCTTCCTGTCACCGTCCAGGTAGAAGAATAAGGACGCTGGCTGCCATAGGCAAGGGGATACCGAAACTGTCTCTCCGCACTGGCAAAATGACTGGATGTAAGTGCCACCGTATAATCTGCAAATCCTCCATCGATCAGCATCGAAGCAATGGCCAGAGATTCCCCCATGGTGGAACAGGCTCCGTAAACACCAAACATAGGAATATTAAAATTCATAATGCCAAAGGATGTAGCGATCAGCTGCCCCAGCAGATCTCCTGCCACCAGATAGCGGATTTCTCCCGGTTCTTTGGCAGCCTTGCGCAGAGCGATCTGAGTTGCCAGCTGCTGCATCTTGCTCTCCGCCTCTTCCCAGGTTTTTCCACCAAACAAAGGATCCTCTTCCACCAAATCGTAATATTTGCCAAAGGCACCCTTTCCCTCTTTTTCCCCTGCCACACATCCGGCCCCAAGGATCACCGGCGGTCTGGCAAACAACAGACTTCTCTTTCCCGCCATTTTATTTCTAATCATAACAAAAGGCTTCCTTTCATACTAAGAATATTGTTAGTATGAAACAGAAGCCCTTTTGTTATTCAAACGGTCTGTAATTTATTTTTTCTTTTTCAGCCGCAGTATGCTGACTGAATATTTTGGTACTGTGTAGTTAAACTGACTGCTGACGCCGGATACCTTAGAACTTACCAGTTTTACCTTTTCGGTCTGCCCTAAAATATTGTCATCGGTAAGACTGTTTCCGGCTACCAGATCCAGATCGGCCGTATCGGCCATATTGTCATAGCCTTTAATGTCCATGGCAAATGTCTTTGGATAACCGGTCACATTTACCATTTTTACGATCACATCACCGGTTTCATCGGTGCTGACTACCTGATAACTTTCTGCATTGGTGCCATCTTCTATGGTGTAATCTACCATCAGACGGTCATCCATGTAGCATTTTACATTTTTACCGTTTACTACTACTTTCAGATGATACACAGATGCGTCAGCGATGTGTACAGAACTGGTAGTTCCTGCAATCTGCCCGGACTTATTGCCGCTTGTCACCTTCTGGAGACAAGATACCGTATTGTTCCATCCGCCAAGGTTCCAGAAGTAGTTTTCTTTACTGTTTCCTACGGAAAATGGGATCAAAAATCCTTCACTGCCGCTGTATTTGACAGCATCTACGGTATAGGTGTAGTTTTTCCAGGAAGAATTTCCAAAATACATAGCGGATCCTGTCGATCCATACAGGTTTGTATTGGTGGTTTCGCTGGCCTGTACCAGCTGGTTTTCAGCCACATACCAGTTACCGTCAGAAACTTTTTCCCACTGGCTGCTGATGCTGTTGCCGTTAAAGTTGTCCTGACCTAATACTTCGCCTGTATCATTGCTGACTACTTTTACATTGCTAAAAGATGCACTGGTGTTCCATGTTCCCACACCGACTTTGCCCTTAAAGTCCGGGGATGTAACTTTGGCACCGTTTAACTCAGATTTCAACAAGGTAGTTCCTGCATTCTTGGCAAACGCCTGCTGAACATAATAGTTTACTGAGTTGGTCGAGGTTTTGTTGTTAAACCAGATCAGATCCGGTGACCAGTGCAGGGCTGTCAGGTTTCCAAACAGCGGTGCATAGGCAGCCATTCTTACAATATCGCCATTGCGCTCCAGTCCGGTCATGTATGCTGCTTCGGAAAGGGCGGACAGCCAGGTGTTGGAAAGGGATGCGTATTCGCCTAAAAATACACTCATTCCGCCACCGTAAGTGGATGTAGTCATTTTGGCAGGATCTCTTGTATAATTGCTTTCATCGTAATAATCTGCGTGGGTCAGGAACCAGTCCGGCGAATTATAATAATGATGATCCACTGCTCCGGCAAAATCGTTGATAGTCTTACCAGGATGTGCTTTCAGCCATTTATCCGCCTCTTTGTACGCAGCTGCGTAATTTACTTTATCACTGTCTCCATCGTCCACACCGGCTGTAAACATCAGCTCAATGTCACCGTACAGACTTGGATTTTCTTCTTTTGCTTTGGCAAAGGCATCTACAAAGGCTTCATAACGCTCGTAAAACTTATTGCCCCACTGCTCGTTACCGATTCCTAGATATTTCAATGCAAATGGATCTTTGTGGCCCATAGCAATACGGACTTTACCCCATTTGGTTGTTTCATCGCCTCGGCAGAATTCTACCAGATCCAGAGCATCCTGGATGTAACGCTGAAACTCGGCACTGTTAATGTCCGGTGCACTGCTCTGGCTCTCTCCATAAGACTGGCCCATGCAGCACATTCCGGCATTGACTACCGGTACACCGGTGGCGCCCAGATCTTCTGCCAGTTGGAAATACTCATAAAATCCAAGTCCATAAGACATATAAGATGGGTTCTGGTCGTTAGTAGCCATTTCATCGGTCCAGATATTCTGTCCCTGTTTTCTGGCTGCCACATCTCCATAAGTTCCTGCAAATTCATAAGGCTGTCCCTCTGAATCGGCACCAATGGAATCCTTCCAGCTGTAGGCTGTCTTTAAGGTTGCGCCCTCAATGACACATCCTCCCGGGAAACGGAGGAATTTCGGATGAAGCGCTTCCAGTTTTTCTGCCAGGTCTTTTCTCAATCCGTTTTCTCTTCCTTTATAAGTATCCTCTGGGAATAAAGAAACCATATCCAGTGCTATTTTTCCTTTTGGGATCACCACACGGAGCGTTACATTTTTATTGGCTGTGACATTGGATGTAAGTTCCACCTTGTATTTCTGCCACTGATCTGTCACGGCTGCAATGGTTCCCTGTGCCGCTACGGTGCTTCCATTCATCAGACTGACACGCACCGGACCGGTATAACCATCCAGTCCTTTGGCGTAAACAGAGAACTTATATTTGTTACCGCTGACAATGCTCATGCCATCCAAAAATCCTTTGTTGGCAATTCCGGCATCGGAAGAAGATGTATTGGTTACTACCATGTAGTTTGGATTATTGGCATTTAAGTATCCGCTTGTATCATTTTTCTTCACTTGGGCTGTCACGGTTCCTACATCACTCCAGGCATGTTTTTCATCACCGGCTGCCAGACTGGTAAATTCAAAGGAACGGTTCTGCACCATCTCTGCATACAATCCACCGTCTGCCGCAAAGTTAATGTCCTCGATAAAAATTCCATACAGCATATCACTGATGCTGTGCACTTTATTGGATGCATCCACATTCAGAGTATAGTTGCTCTTCGCTGTATTATAAGCAGCTATCTCTCCCGGTTTGCCATATACTGCCGGTGTCGGTGTCGGACTCTCTGCCGGTGAAGCAGTCTTTTTCGGCGTCTGAGCTGGTGTCTGCGCTGGTGTCTGCGCCGGTGTCGGTGTCACTGCCGGCTTATTTGCTGTCGTTTTTTTCTTAGCAGATGGCACGGTCACTTTACATTTCAGTGTTTTTGTAACAGCTTTCTTCTTACCTTTCGGTATATATTTTACCTTTACTTTGATCACAGCACGGCCCGATGCTTTGGCACGGATCACACCTTTTTTACTTACCGTTGCTACTTTTTTCTTAGAAGTGGTATACCGTATGCTCCTGATCTTTTTCACACCACGCTTCTTAATCTTTAATGTATATTTCTTTCCTCGTTTCAAAGAAATCTTAGTTTTGTTCAGCGATACGGATGATTTTGCTTTGGCATCCGCCTGAATTCCCGTGCCTGAAAGTATCAAAGCACCTGACATGACCACAGACAAAACAACTTTCCCTTTTTTTCCCATAATAACAATCCTTTCTTCTTGTCATTTTTGATATTTTCTGCTATAGTTTTTGATATAAACTGTTATTTGACTTTTTTGTTTCCGCGGCTTCAAAAAAAAATCTTTTGTTTATATGCTTAAATTATAGTATTTAAGGCCTGTAAAGTCTATGACCATAGCAGTTATATATTTGATTTTTTCTGCTATATCAGGAGGTGTTTTTATGATTCATGTACACGGCATTGCACATCAGTTCCGCAACCCCGGTGGATTTGTAGTCGAACGAATGGAGGGCTCGGGAGATTACTTGCTGCTGTTTCTTCGTTCCGCAGCTGAGTTTGACCCGGGCACCGGTTATGTTCCTGTCAGTGAGGGGCACTACATCTTGTTCCGGAAAGACTGTCCACAGAAGTACCGCAAACTGGATGGAATGTTTATCAATGACTGGATGCATTTCGACTTTGATTCTTACGACAATTATTTTGAAAATCTGGGTATTCCTTTTAATACCCCGGTGGCTTTGCCGGACAACAAGCCTATCTTTGATCTTTTTATGGATATTTACAGCGAATTTTTTAATGACGGGGTCCAGCATGAATTTATTATGGATCACAAGGCAAATGCTTTGTTTCACAAATTCAGCGATCTGTACTCCCACAGCCGGCGGATCCAGAATTTTTCCAGCAAATATTCAGAGACACTGGCCGATATCCGCCAGCAGATCCTGGAATACCGTTACACCCCTTCCTGTCCGGAAGAAGTAGCTGAGAAATTAAACATCAGCGTGTCCTATCTGCAGCATATATACACCGACTGCTTCGGCACCTCGCTGCACAAAGATATTATTAAAGGAAGGATTGAGCACGCCGCTCAGCTTCTGCTTCAAACGCAGATGTCTGTTACCGATGTGGCTGCTGCCTGTGGTTACGAAAACCTGGAGCATTTTTCCCGGCAGTTTAAGAAATATCACGGTGTGGCACCGTCGAAGTTTCGCCGGTAGAACATGGGCAGGGTTTTCAGCAGTTGACGCATAAGAATAAAAAATGCGGTCCATGGGCGCTTTCGCTACGACAAACGCGCAGAAGTGTCGATCTGCCCACTACGCAGATCTGACACTTGCGTGTTTGTACCCATTTCCCGCAATTTTTTATTCTTATGGCTGATTGCTGAAAATCCGGCCAGTGTTCTACTGGGTTATGTAATGTGTTTGTGGCTTTTATAACCTTCTTTATCATTTTCAGACAATGCCGGATGCTGCATATAAAATATTTCTTTCTGTCTTTCTATCTCTGCTTTCAGCTGCTCCTTTGTTGGCAGGTATGTAAGATATTTCGACATAAAAAGTCTGTCATTATCATGTAGCACGGAATATCTTGCTATATCTTCATCTGTTTCCGCACAAAGTAATATACCAAGTGTAGGATTATCTCCCTCCTTACATTTCAGTTCATCATACATCCGGACATACATATCAATCTGTCCCACATCCTGATGAGTAATTTTCCCCATTTTTAAATCTATAAGCACATAACATTTTAACTCAATATTATAAAAAACAAGATCAATAAAATAATCTTCTGTCTCAGTAACAATATGCTGCTGTCTGGCAACAAAAGCAAATCCCTTTCCCATCTCCATAAGAAAGTCCCTGATATGTGTTAAAATAGCTGATTCCAAATCATTTTCAATATAAGAATCTTCATTTTTGAAACCAAGAAACTCTGCAACAATCGGACTTTTTATGAGTTCAAATTTATTTCTTTGATCTTCAGCTGTTTTCTGAAGCATTTCATTCATGACAGCATCTTTCTTCGGTGACTGCATTAATCTGTAATAATATTGTGTGCTGATATTTCTATCCAAAGTCCTAACACTCCAACTTTCATTTGCAGCTTCATTCATATACCACAATCTGGCATTCTCATCCGGCACACGCAAAAGTGCTCTAAAATGAGACCAATTCAAATTGTGAACACATGTGTTCACAATCTGCTCATCCGGAAAAGCAAGATAAAATTTACGAAAATATTGCAGATTTCTTTTTGAAAAACTTCTTCCATATTCTTTTGTGAGTTCATCTGCTAATGCCTCAATTAAAGCCTGACCATATTTTGCTCTTTCTTTTCCTGCCTGTTCCTGTTCCACAATACGCTTACCAATATGCCAGTAGGTAAGCACCATAGCCTTATTTGCTGCATTATAAGCCACTTCACGACCAGATGTAATAATTCCCTTTATGTCAGTAATCACATCTTGATAGTTAACGATATCATTTGCCATATCAACTTACCTCACTTTCCAGTTTCCTAATCACTGAACCCCCGGCTCAGTTACTTCACCTTTATCTGTTTTACTTTTGAATATGCACCATACCCGGCACCATTATATGCTCTTGCTTTTATATAGTAGGTATGGCCTTTTTTTATTTTCAGAATCACCTGAGTGCTTGAGGTTTTTACCTTCTTTGACTTTTTAAATTTTTTGCTGGTTCCATAAAGGATCTGATAACGCAGTGCATTTTCTTGTTTTTTCAGTTTCACACACAGTTTGCTGCCTTTTTTCTTCTTGACGGAACGGATTTTTACCCGGGCCGGTTTCTTTACCTCTGTTTTCTTTTTCAGGGTAAGCACTGGTTTTTGAGGCAGTACATAATCATCTCTTGATTCCTGCGGCTGGACATCCGATCCACCGGCTGTTGGTTTATCTGTATCCGCCGGCTTCGTTGGGGTCGTAGATGGTGTTGCCGTTGGTGTAGCCGTAGCTGCGTCGGTAGTT
>HF998330.1:0-5591 GCA_000433735.1 Clostridium sp. CAG:167 | reverse complement strand
CCGGTGCTGTGGTTCGTGCCGCGGTGGCCGTAGCCGGCGCTGTAGCGGTGGCTGTGGCAGTCGGGGTCGGACTCGGTGTTGCCGTGGCAGGTGTTGTGGTCTCAAATACCAGTTCTATACTGGTCTTTGGCTCTACGCTCTTTCCATCCACCGTAACTTTTGCCGCATCCGATGTCAGTGTCAGCTGCACCTTGCCGCTTGTATAGACCTTCGCTGCTGCCGCTCCACCCTGAACAACTATTTCCTTGGTTTTTCCAGCCTTATTCATGATCAGGATTGTTATGCTGCCATTTTTCACAGATGGAGTTACTGCCATCTGATAATATCCGTATTTTCTTGCATTTTCCATGTGAACGGATGCCTTACTGTCACTGGCGTCCATTTTTACATACACTTCATCAGAAGCCAGATACGCCAGGACATGTTCTGTGACAGCCTGACTGACTGGTGTATTTTTTACATCATAACTTCCCTGTGGCAAAACGAACCTTTTTATTCCTGAAAAGTCTGCCATGGAACTTCCGGCTGCCGGAATCTGCTCATAAGCTCCGGAAATCTCTGTGTAAGCCCGGTCCTGACTGTCTTTTATCGTTATATTCTGCCGGTTGACAGCCACTGTCATTTTGTCCTGATATGAAGTGCTGCTGCCCCCTGCGGCCTGTTTCAACACAGAATAGGATACAAAAGAAGCCTTTGTGTAATCCTCTGAACCCACGGTATAATGAACACAGGAAAGATCCTTGCTCACTGACATGTAACGGACATCCGCCGGATTACTGCTGTCATAAACCGTAACCAGATAATTTCCTCCACTGGTAATCGTCACATCCAGAGGCACCAGTGCATGGGCTTTGCTTCCCTTGTACACACATATTACGACTGCCTCTCCGGCTGCATCTACTTTTCTGCCACCTGACCAGGAAAATCTGGCAATTTTCTTCACCATATCCAGATACTTGCCCTGATTTGCTGTCAGTGCATCACTGACCGGCTGGGCATACTGCGTCACCTGATACTTCTCTATCAGCTCCGTCAACGCCTGACCCGGAGTCTGTATCTCATAAACAGTCTTTGCCTTTGAATCGTAAGAAGATACTTTCAGGTTGTCTCCTTCATAAAAGTCCAGTACAGACGCTGCCATACCAAATGCGTTTCCTTGATAAGCCGGCTCTGTAGCCGCATAAAAAGCTGCGAGCGGTGCGTTTTTCAAGACACTTTGATAGCGGGCCTGCGGTATTTTATAAGCATTTGAATATCCGTAGTTTTTTGCCGTATCCTCAAAACTATATGTGTTTTTCCCACGCTGAAAATGTCTGGTGAGACAGCTGGCTGTATATCCCTGCCAGGTGCCATTTTCCACGCTGTCACTCCAGCCTGTTTTTCCACTGTTATAATATATACTTAATGTCGAAGAACATCCTGCGAATGTATCTTCATTCCACTGCTCCGGCATACTGCCTGTAAAATATACCTTTTTCAAGGCCGTACAATTTCCAAAGGTCTCCGCTTCTGTACCGGTAAAGCCTTCCGGAATATTTACCGCCTCCAAAGAACTACATCCATAAAAAGCTCTTTTTTTCAAGGTTTTAATTCCCAGCGGAAGAATCACACCATTCAATTTTTTGCAATTTGCAAAAGCTCTGGCTTCAATACTGGTAAGTTTGGCTCCCAGGCGGATATCCGTGATTCCGCTGGCACCTTCCATGGCACTGGCACCTATAACCTGCGCCCCGGTCATATCCACTTCTCCAGTCAGAGAGGTATCCCCTGCAAAGGCACCTTCTTCAATGGATGTAGCATTTTCTGCCGGGAAATTTTTCAGTGCCGTACAGTCTGCAAATGCATATTTCCCAACTCGTTTTAACCCAGAACCAAATGTCACCTTTTCCAGCTGGTCTGCGTTGTAAAAAGCATAATTTCCCACGGCCGTAATGGTCGCCTTGGAAGCGTCGATCGTCTTAATGCTCTGTCTGAAACTTCTGCCCTGTCCGCCATTCCATTTAGGAAGTGCAGAAAGGGAAAAATCCGAGATTGAACCACTTCCACTAAAGGACAGTTCTTTTATGTCATCCCGGTAATGCCACTTGAGACTTCCAAATCTGCCATCCGCCGTATCTGTATCAGTCAGACTGAAATTCTGCAATGTAAAACCATACCCTTTTGAATACTGGTTGGTTTCGTCACTTTTCTGTGAGATGGTAGACCATCCCTCGCCCCAACCTGTGGAAGCTGCTGTTTTATACAATGTGATGTCTTTGTTGGCATCCGTTCCTGTTTTTCCATTGTGCCGGATTGCTCCATTGTAAACAGTATATACATAAACCTGGGGATTGCCTCCTATAATACCTGTGTGAGAGGTCACAACAGAAACCTTTGGCGCATTTCCTTCAAAAAAGAGTTTGCTCAGAGCACTGTTATAATAAACCGCGTAGTCATCCATTTTGGTTACACTGGATGGAATCTGAAGTTCCGCCAAATTTGAACAATGCGTAATGGCATTGGCCCCTATGGTCTTCACACTACCCGGCACATAAAATTTTGTATCGCTTTTCCCTGCTGCATAGCGGATCAGCAGTGACGTATCTTTATTGTACAGCACATTGTCCTCTGACCGCATAGATGCATTTCCGTGAGCCACGGTAAGGGTTGACAATTTCCCACATTCATGGAAAAGAGATCCCTGCACCTGTGCCACGCTTTCCCCAAGAGAAACACTTTCCAGGGAAGTACAGCCTGCAAACGCCAGACTGCCAATGGTTGTCACCTGATCCGGCACCACAATGCTCTTTAAGGCACGGCAGTAATTAAACGCTCTGTCACCAATGTTTTCCAACGCCTCCGGCAGTGTGATTTTTTCTAATTTCTGACAGTACATAAACGCTTCTCTGCTGACCTGGGTTACCGTTGACGGCAGTGTTACACTGGTCAGTTCTCCCATTCCTTCAAACGCATGCTCAGATACCCGGGTAACTCCCTTTGCTACCGCAATCGTCTGAATCTGATCATTATATGGCTGCCACGGCGTATTAACACCATCGGACATATGCATATATCCAGGCATAACGCCTTTTCCCGTTATCGTCAGTTTATAAGCCTTTTTATCCCCCTGAGACCATCCCTGCTGCGGCGTCTGTTCCGTCAGTTTCCATGTGATGGCTCCATCCGTTCCCTGCAGGGGTGCTGTTTCCGTGGTCTGGCCCGCTGCCTGCACCGCTGTTCCCCTCTGCATCGGCACTCCCTGTATCGTCAACGCCAATGCCAGCATACCTGCTACTATCTTTTTTCCTGCCTGCATGTTGCATCCTCCTCTTATAACATATATCGCCCCCTATTATAACAAATGCACCCAGCGGACGCAAGAACCCTCCCACATTCTGCCACTCCTTGCCATCTACCGCCAGTCGTGTTATACTTTTATAATATGATTGAATCAAACACACTATTATAAAAGGGATATTAAAGGAGAACACTATGTCAAATGTAGAAACTTATTATTTAATTGATTTTGAAAATGTAAACAACGCAGGTCTCATCTGCTCCAGACATCTGGATTACCACGACCATATACATATATTTTCCACGAAAAATGCTCCTAAGATCAGCATTGAGATTTTGTCAAACTTTCATTCTGTAGACTATTCTTTCCACTGTCTGCCTGCCGGCAAGCAGTCTCTGGATATGCATCTTACTGCCTACTTAGGCTACCTGCTTGGCACCAATGGTGATAAAAAATGCAAATATGTGATCATCAGCAAAGACAACGATTACGATAATGTGATCACTTTTCTCAAGGAAATCCACCGCTCTGCCGACATTGCGAGACACCCAAAGATGGATTATACGGCATCTGCCAAGAAAAAGAATGCAGAGAAACAGGAAAAAACGGGACTGATAAGCCGCAGAAAGCCAAAAGGAAAAACAGTAGCGGCCGTAGAAGTTCCTGCTCCTTCGGAGAAGCCGGCCATCTCTCCTGTGATGCAGTTAAACACAACGGTTCAGCGCACTTTGAGCCGGGCTTGTTTCAACAATGAGGTGATCGCTTACGCTGCCTCTTTGATCTGCAAACATCACAAGGACGAGAACGCCAAACAGGTTGTCCGGGATCTTCTTATCGATCTTCTTAGCGAAAAATATGGCTTTACCGAGGGCAATAAAGGTTATCGACATGTAAAAAACTGCCTGAACCAGTAATACTGGCTCAGGCAGTTTTTTTAGGCTTCACCGGAAGTCATAACATGATGGTACATTTTTGTCACATCTTCATTCATATTGACCTCTCTTTATTTCTTCCCAAAATGCTCTTTGGCAAACTCCATATCCTGAACAAATTCCGCCGTACCTACATACTTTCCGGTTTTATCTCTCACTGCCATGTAAGTAACTAACATGGTGCGTCCGCCTTTTTCCATCCAAACCGGAACACGGTCTTTTCTGCCGTGGCGAAAATCGTCAATAATGGCCCGCACCATTGGCTCTATCTTCGGTGGATGGCAGGAGAACACTTCCCTGTCCAGTGCCATGCCGGGACGCTTGAAAACCTTTGGTCCCTCATTGAAAAAGCGGTTTATGTTGTCCACATCGATAAACGTAATCTCCAGGGGAACCGTGTTGAGCAAAGCAGTCAGCTGCTCCAGGGTCATATGACCGCCCGGCAACACGATTTCATCTTTTCCGGAATTTTCTCTGACTATCTCCTGGTCTTCTGCTTCCTGCCAGTGTACATCCTCCACACCAAAGCACACAATATAATCCTTGGCATCCCGGTAGATCCCCATCCACTCTTCTTTGGTAAAATTCACAGCACAGATCTGGAACAAAATATTCTGCTCTTTGTGGACCATTTCCTCGATCCGTTTCAAGACGGCTCTCAGGCGTTTGTTCCACTCATCCCCTCTCTGGGATTCTCTCATCAGGGCACTATATTCATCCCGGATCTCATCATCCACCGTCCACATCACATCCGACGGTCCGGCAATACCATATTTTACTTTCAAATGAGGATATAAAAGATCTCCTTTTTTCGCATAATGAACCGCAAACTGTCCGATGATCGACAGCAGATTTTCATCCTCAGATCCAGCAAACTGCTGCAACAGTTTTAAAAGTGCCTGATTCTCCTTTGTCAGCGTATACAATGGATGCCCTTCTACCTGCTCCAGTTCCTGTGCCTGCTGACTTTTATTTCCATATTCCTTCTGCTCAAAAGACTGACGCTTTTTCATCTCTTCTTCCGGCGTAACACCGTGAAACAGTGCTGCATGCACATCACAGAGCCGCTGCACTTCCTCCAACGGTGTTCCCTGTTTCATAAGTTCCTGCTCAGCCTCCATGATCTCCGATGCCTGTACATCCGAAAATTCTTTTATAAAATCTTTTCTTACTTCTTCCAGTTCTTCTCCTGCTCCCAGTCTCTGCAGGTACTCTGTCAATTTTTTGATACGCTGTTCTTTCTTTGTCATGATATATGCCTCCTCACACTTTCATTGTCCTCGCATCTGTAAAACAACTTATGCCACCGATACTAGGATACCATATAAGCAACATCCTTAAACAGGTATTTTTGAAAAAGAATTTTCAGATCGCTCTGTATA
>HF998329.1:11430-11533 GCA_000433735.1 Clostridium sp. CAG:167 | reverse complement strand
ATGCTAAGTCAATTGTGGCACTTGCTGGCTTACAGAGTTTAAATAAAAAGGAAGTTTCATTCGTATGAGACTTATAACGCGAAGCGTTATCTCGTCTCCATAC
>HF998329.1:0-11336 GCA_000433735.1 Clostridium sp. CAG:167 | reverse complement strand
TTTACATAGAGACGGTAGTGGATTTTACATGAAAAATTTAAGATAGGGTCTGTAGTCAAGAAAAAGGCATAAGAATAATTGTCACATCCGTGGCAGGAGAAAATGGAGGTAAACATGAAAAGAATGAACAAAGTAATTGCTTTTTCTGCACTGGCAGCCTTGACTTTAGGAGCAAATTCCATTCAGGCAGGAGCCTATGGCGAGACCACAGAAAAAAGCACATTGACCGCAGACACAAAAGGTGTGGCGGACTACCAGACATGGAAAGAAAACACATGGACCGGCAAGCAGTCCATTGATTCAGGAAAGATTGCCCTGACACCAGGTGCAACAGAGAAGGACTTAAATTTCTGCTGGTATTCCACAGACAAAGGAACACCACAGATCAAAGTGGGAAAGAAAGCAGATCTTTCAGACGGAAAAGTGTATACGGGAACTGTAACGGACATTAATCGCTCCAACAGCAGTACAAGTTACAAAGCATCCAATAAAGTATCTATCAAAGGAATTTTTGAGAAGAACTCAACCTACTATTACAGTTACACGATCGACGGAAAAACATGGAGCACACCGGCAAAATATGAGACAAAAGATGTTTCAAAATACAAGATTCTCCTGGTAGGAGATCCACAGGTAGGTGCTTCCGGATCCGAAGGACAGGGAACCATCGACGATGTCAACATTGCGGTAGATACATATAACTGGAATAAGACACTGGAGAAAGCCGAAGAAAAAGACGGCGATGCTAGTTTCATTCTGTCCGTTGGTGACCAGATCGATTATTCAGCTGAAGACAGTAAAGATACAAAAAATGTACGAGAAAGTGAGTATGCAGGATTTTTATATCCGTCCATTCTCCGTAACCTGCCACTGGCAACATCCATTGGTAACCACGAGAGCAAAGGAACGGATTATAAATTCCACTACAACAATCCAAACACAGAGGATAACCTGGGAGCAACCCAGTCAGGAAGTGATTATTATTTTTCTTACGGAAATGTACTCTACATTATCCTGAACAGCAACAACCGAAATGCAGCAGAGCACAGCCAGCTGATGGAAAAGGCTATTAAGAGCCATCCGGATGCAAAATGGAAAGTGGTAGCATTCCACCACGACATTTACGGTTCCGGACAGCCTCACTCGGATTTTGACGGAGCAAACCTTCGTACGATCTTTGCACCATTGATGGACAAATATGACATTGATGTATGTCTTACCGGTCATGACCACAGTTATGCAAGAACTTACCAGATCATCGATGGAACAGCCATTGATTATGGTGAAAAAGAAGCAGTAGATCCGGAAGGAACTTTGTATATTGCGGCTGGTTCCGCCAGTGGTTCCAAGTTCTACAACCTGGCAACACAGAAGCAGTACTACATTGCAGAGCGTTCCAACAACCAGCTGCCAACCTACTCCACCATTGATTTTACAGATTCACAGTTTACCATCAAAACATATGATTATGAAGGAAACGAGTATGCAAAACCTTTCAGCATCAAAAAGAATGGTAAAGAGACAGCGGCGGATCTGATCAAAAAGGCAAAAGGACTTAGCAGCAGCGTATATTCTGAGGAGTCATTGAAAAAAGTACAGGAAGCGGTAGATGCACTGAATGCTATTATCGCAAGTACGTCACAGGATAAAGGAGCCGCTAAATTGTCTGCCATCTATGACAAGACAAACAACGGTGACAACGACAAAGATCCACTGAACTACTATGGATATGCACAGGGTGAATATGCATCCCGCCTTGGCGAAACAAAGACAACCACACTGCGTCCGGGATTCTCAAGTCTCCTTGACCGCACTTCACTGCCGGATCTGACCACAACAATCCAGGCAGCAAAATACGATGCAGCTTACAACGCTTTGAAGACAGCTATCGCCAATGTACAGTACAAGGTAGTCAGTTCCTTTGAAGGAGATGATCTGGATCTCAGTGATGACACAACACCGACTACGGTTGTTAAGAAAACCGCAGCGAAAAAGGTAACTCTGACAATTAAGAAGGGCAAAAAAGCGCTGGCCGGCAAAACAATCAAACTGAAGAAGGGCAAAGGATTCAAGATCAAGGCCACTAAGAAAAACACAACCAAGAAGATCACTTACAAGTCATCCAACAAAAAAGCAGTAAAAGTCAGTGCAAGCGGTAAAGTAACCGTGCTGAAATATGCTAAGAAGAAAGTGACCATCACTGTAAAAGTGGGAACTGTAAAGAAAACATTTTCAGTGAAAGTGATCAAGTAAGGACGGATCAGACATGGATAAGAATAAGGGAAGAAGAGTCAGAGAAGTAGTGTTTACGGCAGCAGGATTCGTGATCTTGATGGCAATCATCTGGTACATCAGCGGTTCCGTCAAGAAAACGCCTCTGCTCAGTGAAGATGGCATGGAATATGTCAAAGGAACGGTAACAGAAATCATAAAAGGCAACAAAGGAAATGGCAGCAGTTCGGCAGCCGGTATGGCAGGAAGCCAGGATGTTAAGGTGAAGATCACATCGGGATCCTATAAAGGAAAGATTGTGGAAGCCAACAACTTAAACGGCTATCTGTATGGTGCCAATTGTCAGGTAGGAACCAGGGTGATCCTTCAAGTCAGTGCTTATGAAGGAAATCTGACAGCCAATGTGTACAACTATGATCGTGAATATGGATTGTATGCACTGATCGGATTGTTTCTCATTGTGCTGTGCCTCATTGGAGGCCGGCGGGGGATTTACTCAGCCATCGCATTGATATTTACATTTATATGTATCATCGGCCTGTACCTGCCACTTCTCTACAAAGGGGCCAGTCCTTTTCCGGTAACGGTGCTGACGGTGTGCCTGATCACCATTGTATCCCTGCTTTTGATCGGAGGATATACAAGAAAAACGGTATGTGCGGCGGCAGGAACCATTATGGGAGTAGCAGTATCCGGATGTATCGCCATGGTATTCGGAAAGATCACACATATTTCCGGCTACAACACAGAGGACATTGAAAACCTGGTATATGTAGCGCAAAACTGTAAGCTTCAGATCGGAGATCTTTTGTATGCCGGAATTTTGATCGCATCTTTAGGAGCGGTGATGGATGTGGCAATGTCTATATCCAGTACACTGCAGGAGATCCAGGATCAGAACCCTGGAATCAGCAAAAAGAAGTTGTTCCGATCCGGAATCCATGTAGGAAAAGATATGATGGGTACCATGTCCAACACATTGATTCTTGCCTTTACCGGCAGTTCCTTAAACACAATGATTATGATTTATGCTTATGCTTATCCATATAATCAGATGATCAACATGTATTCATTAGGAATAGAAATTCTAAGAGGTATATCGGGAACCATAGGAATTATCCTGGCGGTGCCATTCGTATCGTTTATCGGTTCCTTGTATTTAAAACCAAGTCAAACCATTAAGGAGGAAGAATCATTATGAAACTTAAGAAATTAATTGCAGCAACTATTGCCACTGCTATGGCATTTTCGGTAGCACCTGTTACCGTACCAAATCAGGCGAAAGCCGCAACCGCAACCATTACATTATCCGGATCTACATCCGTATCACCACTGGCTCAGCAGCTGGCAAAACAGTATGCAAAAGAGACAAAAGGAGTAAAAATCAACTTTACTAATATTACAGGATCCGGCTCAGGAATCGCAGACGCCATGAACGGCAAAGTAGATATCGGAATGTCTTCTCGTGCACTGAAAGCAGATGAGGCAAAGGTGTTAAATGCCAATGTGATCTGTAACGACGGAATCGCTATCGTAGTAAATAAGAGCAATCCGGTATCAAATATCTCACCGGAGCAGTTATTTGATCTGTATGCAAAGAAAACAACAAACTGGAAAGACATTGTATCTTCTTATAACAGAGCAGTTGCTGTATACGGAAGAGAGTCCGGATCCGGCACAAGAAGTTGTTTTGAAGATGTATTGAAAAATGATTTCTCAAAAGATATTGCTAAGAACTACGGCAAACTGGATGCAGAGATCTCTACTACCGGTGCTATGCAGACTTCTGTAAAAACAAACCCGGGAGCCATCGGTTATATGTCTTTGGGGGACCTGGACGAATCCCAGGTAAAAGCTGTTAAGTTTAACGGTGTCGCTGCTACCACAGCCAATGTAGCAAACGGTACATACAAAATGAGCCGTCCATTCGTACTTGCTACCAAAGGACAGGCAACCGGAGCAACTGCTTCTTTCATCAACTGGATTAAGACAAGTGCCAATGCGAAGAAGATCATCTCTAAGATGGGATTTGTAAATCTTGCAGAAGTAAAAATCGTTCCTAGAAAAATTACTTTGAATGTGAAAAAGAAAATTACTTTGAAAAAAGGCAAGAAAAAAACAATCAAATATACTGTTTACCCTGCAAATGCTGTAAACAAAAAAGTAAAATTCAAATCTTCTAATAAAAAAGTAGCCACTGTTTCTTCTAAAGGTGTGATCAAAGCAAAGAAAAAAGGTAAAGCAACCATCACCATCACAACGGTTGAGGGAAATGTAAAAGCTAAGATCAAAGTTACTGTAAAGAAGAGTTCTAAGAAGAAATAAGGGACGAGAGTCATCACTGCGGTGATATACAAAGACAAGGTGCTGTGCTTTGCGAATCCTGGAGGGATCTCGGAAAAGGCGGCACCTTTTTATTTCATGATTCAGGAGAAGAAGGAGAGATACATGAAAGCACGAAAAAAATTATCAGACCTGGTATTTCGATATATTGTGTTCCTTTTTACCATTGTGACCGTCATTGCGGTTATTATGATCGGTGTGTATATGTTCCGGTCCGGGGGACCAAGTATTGCCAAAGTCGGTATTAAAAATTTCCTGTTTGGGAAAACATGGGATACATCTGTAGAACCAGCAAAATACGGGATTTTTTCATTCCTGTCTGCCTCGGTTATTTCTATGCTGGGAACGGTTATTGTAACGGTGCCGGTGTCAATTCTGGCGGCGGTGGGTATGAGCCATTTTATACCAAGACCCATTGCTTCGGTGCTTAGGACCGTGATCAGTATGCTGGCAGGTATACCATCGGTTATTTATGGCTTTCTGGGAATGATTTTGCTAGTCCCTTTTGTGCAGGAACTGTTCAAACTGCCGGCGGGGCTGACGCTTTTATCCGCTATTGTCGTGCTGGTGGTTATGACGCTGCCTACCATTATATCGGTTAGTGAATCCAGCATCACTGCGGTTCCAAAGGACTATATGGAGGCGTCTTTAGCACTGGGAGTGAACAAAGATTATACCATCCTGCATATTATTATTCCGGCAGCAAAATCAGGCATTTTATCGGCCATCCTTTTGGGTCTGGGACGAGCCGTAGGAGAAACTATGGCGGTGATCATGGTAGCAGGAAATGTGGCACAGATGCCAAAACTTCTGGAACCGGTCCGTTTTCTGACCACAGCCATTGTAACGGAAATGGCCTATGCCAGCCAGGAAACATCCGGCGTACTGATGGGAATTGGCCTGGTGTTGTTTGTATTTATTGTTGTGATCAATGGTTTGTTCTATGTACTGATCAAACGGACAGCCATTGGAAAGCATTAGGAAAGGAGGCGCCACAATGGAATTAAAAAGTAAAATCCGCATTCGGTTTATCTTGTTCCGGGCACTGGTGATCCTTTTGACCGTGGCCGTGGCAGGACTGGCAGCAGGCCTGATCGGATATATATTAAAAAAAGGTCTTCCTTATGTATCCTGGGAATTTCTTACTACAGAGCCGGATATTCTGATGGATACTTACGGTATCAAACCCATGATCATCAACACGATCTACACGGTAGTTCTTACCCTGCTCTTTTGTATTCCGCTGGGAATCGGTTCGGCTATCTATCTGGCGGAGTATGCCAAACAGGGAAAAATTGTATCTGCCATCCGTTTTGCCATAGAAATCCTGGCGGGAATCCCATCCATTGTATATGGTTTGTTTGGACTGGATTTTTTTGTGCGAAAAATGTCCATCGGAGATTACGCCGGTTCTATGTTAGCCGCTTCGCTGACATTAACCCTTATCGTTCTTCCTACTATGATCCGGACCACAGAAGAATCGCTGCTAGCTGTGAGTTCTTCTTACCGGGAGGCAGCGGCAGCCATGGGGCTGTCAAAATTTTACACCATCCGCAAAGTGATCCTGCCTTGTGCCATCTCAGGAATCGTAGTGGCCATTATTCTCAGTATCGGACGAATGATCAGCGAATCCGCAGCCCTTTTGTACACGGCGGGTATTGCGCAGGACCTGCCAACCTCGGTTCTGTCCCATGTGAAGGAGCCGGGAGCCACTATGACGGTACAGTTGTATCTGTATGCCACCGAAGGAGGGGCACCGGAATGGGTGCCGTACGCCATGGCAGCCGTGTTGATGCTGTTTGTCTTGTTTATTGAAATTCTTACACACTTGATCGCAGGAATTTTTGCCAGAAGAAAGAAAGGATAGATGTTATGAGTATTGTATCGACGAAAGAATTAAATTTAAGTTATGGAAAACATCATGTATTAAAAGATGTATCCATGGATATAGAACGCAATGAAATTACCGCACTGATCGGCCCGTCCGGTTGCGGAAAATCTACATTTTTGAAAACTCTGAACCGCATGAACGATCTGGTGCCGGACTGCCACATTACAGGCCAGGTACTATTTGAGGGAACGGATATTTACAGCCGTAAGGTAGATGCGGCGGCACTGCGGAAAAAAGTGGGAATGGTATTTCAGAAAGCCAATCCGTTTCCCGCCAGCATTTACGATAACATTGCCTACGCTCCGAAATACCATGGTGTGAGAGGACGTAAAAAACTGGATGAGATCGTGGAGACCAGTCTGCGGAAAGCCGCTTTGTGGGACGAGGTAAAGGACCGTCTGAAAAAAAGTGCGCTGGGGCTTTCCGGCGGGCAGCAGCAGAGACTGTGCATCGCAAGAACCATTGCCCTGGAGCCGGAGATCATTCTGATGGACGAGGCCACTAGTGCTCTGGATCCTATTTCTACACAGAAAATGGAAGAACTGATGGTGGAATTAAAGAAAAATTATACCGTTATCATTGTCACCCATAATATGCAACAGGCTGCCCGAGTGGCAGATAAAACGGCATTTTTCTTCATGGGCGACCTCATTGAATACGGACCTACCAGCCAGATTTTTGAAAATCCGGTGGAGGAAAAGACAAAGGCGTATGTCAGCGGTCAGTTTGGCTGATGTTGCAAACCTGTCTTTACAGATGCAGGGTTCCGTGTTATCCTATCTATGTGCTATGATTACTATAGAAAAAGGATTAGAGAACCCAATGAATAAAAAAATATGGAAAAAGGCCTTTATAAGATCCATTCCGATACTGTTCAGTTATCTCTTTGTAGGAGCAGCCTATGGAATGATGATGCAGCAGGCAGGCTTTCCCTGGTATCTTTCATTGTTTGCCAGTGCGGCCATTTATACAGGGGCTTTTCAGTTTGTGTTAATAACCTTTTTAAGCAGCAGTGCTTCTATGTGGATCATAGGAGTGACTGCTTTTTTATATGGAGGTAAAAAATGGACGATCGTAAAAAAGGTATTTTGTACATTCTCAGTGCGGCGTTTTTCTTTGCGCTGATGAACCTGTTTGTAAAACTGGGTGGAGATCTGCCGGTGTGGCAGAAAAGTTTTTTCAGAAATCTGGTGGCCTTTGCCATCGCCCTTGTGATTCTTATGAAGGATCATGTAAAGTTCCGGGTGGGAAAAGGAAACCGTTTATTTTTATTTGGACGATGCATGGGAGGAACCCTGGGGATTCTCTGTAATTTTTATGCTATTGGCCAGTTAAATATTGCGGATGCTTCTATGCTGAATAAGTTATCTCCCTTTTTTGCTATGATCTTTTCTATCTACATTTTGAAAGAAGTGCCTAAAAAATGGGAGTGGGCGGCAATCCTGGCAGCCTTTGCCGGTGCCCTTCTGGTAATGAAGCCAAGTTTTCATATGGAGTCGGTTCCGGCATTGTTAGGTGCGCTGGGAGGAGCCGGTGCCGGATTTGCCTATACCTGCGTGAGAAGACTGGGCAAGGGGGGCGTCCATGGCAGCGTGATCGTTCTGGCCTTTTCCGCCTTTTCCTGCATTTCGGTTATTCCCGGCGTGATCCTTACTTATGCCCCTATGACTGCCTTTCAGTTTGTCTCCCTTTTGTTGGCAGGAGCGGCGGCTGCGGGAGGACAGTTTTCCATAACAGCGGCGTATACAAAAGCACCGGCAAAAGAAATTTCTGTCTTTGACTATACCCAGGTGTTGTTTGCCGCCTTGCTGAGTCTGTGCGTACTGGGACAGGTGCCGGATCTTTTGAGTATTGCCGGTTATGTGATCATTATCGGAACGGCAGTATTTAAGTGGAAAAAGGGGCTGAAAAAGAAAACAATGTAGTGGAGATTCTGAGTGAACTATAGTATAATGAAATAATGTTTATACATAGTGAACAGAAAGGAAAGCAAGAGCAAATGAAGAAAAAACTTTTCAAAAAAATGACAGCCGTTGTATTAACAGCTGCCATGGTTCTGACGGCAGGGGTCTGGCAGGCACCTAAAGCAGAGGCAGACATTTATTTATCAGAGGGGTTGAACAGAGTATCAGTGCATGATCCTTCTATTTTTAAGGACAAGAATACCAACACTTATTATGTGTTTGGTTCCCACATGGCTACAGGATCTTCCAAGGATCTGATGAACTGGACACAAGTCAGCAGGGATTACCAGAATATCACCAACAATTCCGTGTACGGAGACATTGACACCAATCTGGCAGAGCCTTTTTTGTGGGCAGGTAAAGATGACAGTGACTGCAAGGGCGGACATGCTATCTGGGCACCGGATGTGATCTATAATCCATCCTATAAGTGGGCGGATGGTACGAAAGGTGCTTACATGATGTATCTGAGTACCTCTTCTACTTCCGTGCGTTCCTGTATCGGATTTGGAGTCAGTAAGACAGCCAGCGGTCCGTATACTTATGTAAAAACCGTGATTTATTCTGGTTTTACGAAAACTTCAGCCACAGATAGTAAAAGTACCATTGATAAGAAATGGGACAACAGTTATCTTAATCTGAAAACATTGTTTAACAATGGCACGCTGTCAGGTTCCATTAATGATGTAAAATGGTTCAGCGGCAATAACTATAACAATGTTTATGCGCCAAATGCCATTGATCCCACAGTCTTTTTTGGTAACGACGGCAAATTTTATATGACTTATGGTTCCTGGTCCGGTGGTATTTTTATGCTGGAATTGGATCCGGTAACCGGCGAGCCAAAGTATCCCGGTAAAGATGGCACAGAGAGCACTTCCGGCAACTGGACAGACCGCTATTTTGGTACTCATATTGCAGGAGGCAGCCGTGTATACGGAGAGGCACCATATATTTACTATGATAAAGAAGCCGGGTACTATTATCTGTATATTACTTACGGATGGCTGGCAGCTGACGGTGGATACAATATGCGTCTGTTCCGTTCTAAAAATCCATATGGTCCTTATGAGGATGCGGCAGGAAGACAGGCGCAGGACAGCAGTAAGTCTGTGGACAACTATGGTATCAAACTGATCGGAAACTATCAGTTTAAGGGACAGACCGGTTACAAGGCAGCCGGACACAACTCAGCTTTTATCGATGATGATGGACAGAGATATCTTTTTTACCATCAGCGTTTTAACAAAGGAGCCGAAAATCATGAACTCCGTGTACGGCAGCAGTTTTTGAATGAGGACAACTGGCCGGTAGATGCGGTATATGAATATCAGGGAGAGAGCATTGGCCACTACAATGAGAGTCAGGTAACGGGAGCCTATGAGGTGGTGAATCACGGAACCGCCTCAGACGGTAAAATGATCGAAACAACCTATCTTCGTCTCAAAGAAGATGGAACCGTGCAGGGAACATTGTCCGGTACATGGAAAAAGACTACAGGAAAAGGAAAAAATTATGATTATCTCACCATTCAGTCCGGTGGCAAGACTTATAAGGGATTTTTCTATGAGCAGTATAGTGAAAACTGGGAAAATGGTCCGGTTATGACATTCTCCTTGGTAGGAAGTGACAATACCTGTGTCTGGGGATCGAAAACTGATGAGAGTAACCTGAAAGACTATGGTTATGTAGCAGGAACCGAGGAGAAACTGGTAGGAAAGGGCTGGTGGCAAGATCCGCCGACCAGTAAAACTGTGGAGAAAAAAGGTGATTTTACCTATCGTTTCCATGTAAGAATGGATGAACTGACAGACAACTACGGTGCTTTCAACATGGAGATCAGTTCGGATACAGATAATAATGGACAGACCAATGAAAACGGCTACTACATCACAACCGGATCGGACATCAATGCCTGGTTTGCCGGTGGTGCTGGAGAACTGCAGACAGGAGCTACAGGCGGAACCATTACCAGTCCGGATGCTACTCTGGGAGGTAAAAGTGAGCTGGCACTGGGCCATACTTATCAGGTCAGCATCACCAGAAAAGGTCAGAACTTTACCATTGTGTACGAAGATGAGGCAACTGGCAAGACCATGTACACGGTAGAGGCAAAGAATACAAATCTGGGACCGGATGTGAAGATGTGGATCAAGGCTCAGGTAGGAACGCTGGCAGTAGTGTCTGAAGGTGAGAAAAAGGCGCCGACACCGACCCCAACCCCAACCAATCCTGGTAACAACAATAATCAGAATACAACTGTGAACGGAACTACTGGCAATAACAGTGCTACCGGCAATAATAGTACTACCGGCAATAACAGTGCTACCGGTAATAACAGCACTTCCGGCACAGCGAAGAAACAGACTACAAGCAAGAAAACTCTTAAGAAGATCAAGTTGTCCGCTGTAAAGGCAAAGAAGGGCAAGAAAGTGATCACCGGAAAAGTAAGTGTGAAAAAAGCCACTGTAAACGTAAAGGTTGGCAAAAAAACATACAAGGGCAAGAAGGTTAAGATTTCCGGCAAGAAATTTAAGGTAAGCCTGAAAGCAAAACTGAAGAAGAAACAGAAGGTTGTTATCACCGTAAAGAAAGGCGGTTATAAGACACTGAAGAAAACTTATAAAGTAAAGTAACAAGTAACAGGAAGTCCCTTCCGATAGAAGTAACGATGTTTCTTCTGCCGAGGGGCTTCTTTATTTGATTGAACAAAAAAGCCTTTATGGGCTATAATTTTCAATGGAATATTAAAACGACTGAGGTGTCAGCAAATTGCGGCACCTCTTTTCTTTTGCAAAAAGTCTGTTTATTTGATGGATTAAAATTAGGGAAAAATTTCCGTTTGGATTTTAAGTTTATTTAAGGTTTTTGATGTATATTAAGCCTGCAAATAAAACGTCAAGGCT
>HF998328.1:48988-54504 GCA_000433735.1 Clostridium sp. CAG:167 | reverse complement strand
AAATTACATTCCGAATATCAGCCCACAGGCGACCAGCCTCAGGCCATTGATGCCCTGGTAAAAGGCTTTCAGGAGGGCAACCAGTTTCAGACCCTGTTAGGGGTTACCGGCTCTGGTAAGACATTTACCATGGCCAATGTGATTGAAAAACTGAACAAGCCTACATTGGTCATTGCTCATAACAAAACACTGGCAGCGCAGTTGTACGGAGAGTTTAAAGAGTTTTTCCCGGAAAATGCGGTAGAATATTTTGTGTCTTATTATGACTATTATCAGCCGGAGGCGTATGTTCCGTCAACGGATACTTATATAGAGAAAGATTCGGCTATTAATGATGAGATTGACAAACTGCGGCATTCCGCCACTGCGGCGTTGACAGAGCGCAGAGATGTGATCATCGTGGCCAGTGTGTCGTGCATTTATGGACTGGGTAGTCCCATTGATTATCAGAATATGACTGTGTCACTGAGGCCCGGCATGGAACGAGACAGAGATGAAGTGATCCGCCGTCTCATCGAAATTCAGTATACAAGAAATGATATGGATTTCCATCGCGGTACATTCCGGGTTCGTGGAGATGTGGTAGAGATCTTCCCTGCGTCTGCTACGGACAGAGCGATCCGGGTAGAATTTTTTGGAGATGAAGTGGACAGAATACAGGAAGTGGATGTTCTGACCGGAGAACCGTTGGCCAATCTGGAGCATATGGTGGTTTTCCCGGCATCTCATTATGTGGTGGCTCCGGACAAGATGGAGCGCGCCATACAGGGGATCGAAGCGGAATTGAAGGAACGGGTCAAATATTTTAAAAGTGAGGATAAACTGATCGAAGCACAGCGGATCGCAGAGAGAACCCATTTTGATGTGGAAATGCTGCGTGAGACGGGATTTTGCTCCGGTATTGAGAATTATTCCATGCATCTGAATGGACTGCAGCCGGGGGATGCACCCCAGACTTTGCTGGACTATTTCCCGGATGATTTTGTGATCATGGTAGATGAGTCCCATATTACTATTCCTCAGGTCCGGGGAATGTATGCCGGAGACCAGTCCAGAAAAAACACGCTGGTAGAGTATGGATTCAGACTTCCTTCAGCCAAGAGCAACAGACCGCTGAACTTTGAGGAGTTTGAGGGACATATTAACCAGATGTTATTTGTGTCAGCCACACCGTCGGACTATGAGGAGAGTCATGAACTGATGAGAGTAGAGCAGATCCTCCGGCCCACAGGGCTGCTTGATCCGGAAGTGGATGTAAGACCGGTAGAAGGACAGGTAGATGATCTGCTGGGTGAGATCCGCAAAGTTGTAAAGAAAAAAGGAAAAGTGCTGGTTACTACCTTGACCAAGCGCATGGCGGAGGATCTTACAAAGTATCTCAAAGAAGTGGGGGTACGGGTAAGGTATCTGCACTCGGATATTGATACGCTGGAGCGTTCAGAGATCATCCGGGATATGCGTCTGGATGTATTTGATGTGTTGGTGGGAATCAACCTGCTCCGTGAGGGGCTGGATATTCCGGAGATTGAGCTGGTGGCTATCCTGGATGCGGACAAGGAAGGATTCCTCCGTTCGGAAACATCCCTGATCCAGACCATAGGAAGGGCGGCCAGAAATGCAGAAGGCCATGTGGTCATGTATGCAGATAAGATGACGGATTCTATGAAGAAAGCGCTGGACGAGACAGAGCGGCGCCGTAAGATACAAAAGCAGTACAATGAGGAACATGGTATCACACCGCAGACTATCAAAAAGGCGGTGCGGGATCTGATCCGCATATCTTCCAAGGCAGATAACGAAGGAATCAATGACAACAAAGATCCAGAGTCAATGAGCAAAGAGGAACTCCAGAAGTCGATTGCCAAGATCATGAAGAAGATGAATCAGGCAGCTACGGAGCTGAACTTTGAACTGGCGGCTTCTCTGAGAGATCAGATGATTGAATATAAAAAGCATTTACAGGAAATAGAAGAAGATGAATAGGAATGAGAAGATGAAAGAACAGAACAAATCTAAAATGATTCGCATCCGTGGTGCGAAGGAACACAACCTGAAAAATATTGATATAGATATTCCAAGAGATGAGTTTGTCGTATTAACCGGATTAAGCGGATCAGGCAAGTCTTCTCTTGCCTTTGATACCATTTATGCAGAAGGACAAAGGCGTTATATGGAATCTTTGTCCTCTTATGCCAGACAGTTTCTGGGACAGATGGAAAAACCGGATGTGGAAAGTCTGGAAGGACTGCCGCCGGCCATATCCATTGACCAGAAATCTACGAACCGAAATCCGCGGTCTACGGTAGGAACTGTCACAGAAGTGTATGATTATTTCCGACTGCTGTTTGCCAGAGTGGGTATCCCTCATTGCCCGAAGTGCGGCAAGGAGATCAAGAAACAGACGGTAGACCAGATGGTGGATGATATTATGAAACTGCCGGAGCGTTCCAAGATCCTGTTGCTGGCACCGGTTGTCAGAGGACGCAAGGGCGAGCATGTGAAAGTGTTTGAAAAGGCGAAAAAAAGCGGCTATGTCCGTGTGATCGTAGACGGAAACCAATATGATCTGACGGAAGAGATCAAGCTGGAAAAAAATATCAAACATTCCATTGATATCGTAGTGGACCGTCTGGTGGTAAGAGAGGGAATCGAGAAAAGACTTTCTGATTCCATTGAGACGGTATTACAGCTGGCGGATGGATTGATGACCGTGGATGTGGTAGATGGAGAAGAACTGCACTTCAGCCAGAGTTTTTCCTGTCCGGACTGCGGCATCAGCATTGATGAAGTGGAGCCAAGAAGTTTTTCCTTTAATAATCCGTTCGGAGCCTGTCCGGTGTGTCACGGAATCGGATATAAAATGGAGTTTGATGAAGATTTGATCGTGCCGGACAAGACCCTCAGCATCACAGAGGGAGCCATTGCGGTTATGGGCTGGCAGTCAGTGGTCAATCCGGGAAGTTACAGCCGGTGCATATTGGAAGCCATGGCAAAAAAATATGGATTCAGTCTGGATACTCCTTATGGCAAATATCCGAAAAAAATCCACGATCTCATCTGGCTTGGAACAGGTGGTGACCGGGTAGAGGTACATTATACAGGACAGCATGGCCATGGTGTGTACAATATTGCTTTTGAGGGACTGCTCCACAATGTGGAAAAGCGGTACCGGGAGACGGGATCAGAGACATCCAGGCAGGAATACGAATCTTTTATGCGGATCACACCATGCCGTGAGTGCGGTGGCCAGCGTTTAAAGAAAGAATCTCTGGCTGTGACTGTAGGAGATAAAAATATATGGGAATTGTCCAACCTGTCCATTGAAGACCTGAAAAAATTTATGGATGAGGTAGAACTGACCAAACGCCAGAGGCAGATCGGTCGTCTTGTGCTGAAAGAAATTTCTTCACGCCTTGGTTTTCTGGTGGATGTAGGGCTGGATTATCTGAGTCTTGCAAGGGCGACAGCATCTTTGTCCGGTGGAGAGGCCCAGCGTATCCGTCTGGCAACCCAGATTGGTTCCGGGCTGGTAGGTGTAGCTTATATTCTGGATGAGCCTAGTATCGGCCTGCACCAGCGGGATAACGACAAATTGATCGCCACCTTGAAGAAACTCCGAGATCTTGGCAACACGCTGATCGTGGTGGAACATGATGAAGATACGATGCTGGCGGCCGACTATGTGGTAGATATTGGCCCGGGTGCCGGCAAAAACGGCGGTGAAGTGGTGGCCGCCGGAACGGCCAAAGAGATCATGGAAGTGCCGGAGTCTGTTACGGGAGCTTATCTGAGCCACCGCATTGAGATCCCGGTTCCCTCTAAGAGAAGAAAACCTGCCGGATTTCTTACTGTAAAAGGGGCCGCAGAAAACAACCTGAAGAATATAACGGTGAAATTCCCGTTGGGAGTGATGACTTGTGTAACAGGAGTATCCGGTTCCGGAAAAAGTTCTCTGGTCAATGAAATTTTGTGTAAGAGCCTTACCAGGACATTAAACCGTGCCCGTTGTATCCCAGGCAAGCATAAGTCTATTACAGGCGTGGAAAAATTAGACAAAGTGATCAATATCGATCAGTCCCCTATCGGACGGACGCCAAGATCTAATCCGGCTACTTACACCGGTGTCTTTGATATGATCAGAGATCTGTTTGCCACTACGCCGGATGCTAAGGCAAAAGGCTACAAAAAAGGACGCTTCAGTTTTAATGTCAAAGGTGGCCGCTGCGAGGCATGTGCCGGTGACGGAATTTTAAAGATAGAAATGAATTTCCTGCCGGATATTTATGTACCTTGTGAGGTCTGTGATGGCAAGCGTTACAACCGTGAGACGCTAGAGGTAAAATATAAAGGGAAAAGTATCTATGATGTGCTGGATATGACAGTAGAGGAGGCACTGGACTTTTTCAAAAACATTCCGACAATTCACCGGAAGATACAAAGTCTTTATGATGTAGGACTGTCTTATGTGAAACTGGGACAGCCGTCCACTACTTTATCTGGCGGGGAAGCACAGCGGATCAAACTGGCTACGGAGTTGAGTAAACGGAGTACCGGAAACACTATCTATATTCTGGACGAACCTACTACCGGTCTGCACTTTGCAGATGTACACAAGCTTATAGAGATTTTGCAGAGACTGACCGATGGCGGAAATACAGTGGTAGTGATCGAGCACAATCTGGATGTGATCAAAACGGCAGATTATCTTATTGATATGGGACCGGAAGGGGGAGATAAAGGAGGCACCGTAGTGGCGGCTGGTACGCCGGAAAAGGTGGCTGAGTGCCAGGAGTCGTATACTGGTTATTATATGCGGAAGATTCTGGGAAAAGGAGGAGCCAATGAAAGATAGTTATAGTTTTTTTGCCATGATGGCCCGGATGAAATACATCGAACGGTGGGCACTGATGCGCAATTCATGGAAGGAAAATATCAGTGAACATTCGCTGGAAGTGGCCATGCTTTCCCACGCTCTGGCCATTCTTTCTAAAGAAAAGTGCGGCAGGGATGTGGATGAAAAAAAGGTGGCACTAATGGGGCTTTATCATGATGCCAATGAAGTGGTCACCGGAGACCTTCCTACACCGGTTAAGTATTACGACGAGGATATAAAAGAAGCGTATAAAAAGGTAGAGCGGATCGCCAGTGTTACGATGTTGAATAAACTGCCTTCTTATATGAAGAAATATTATGAACCTCTTTTTCTTCCGGAGTCTGCAGACGCTTATGAGTGGAAACTGGTAAAGGCTGCAGACAAGTTATCTGCACTGATCAAATGCAGAGAAGAGAGACGGGCAGGAAATGAGGAGTTTCGTTCGGCCTGTGAGACGACGGAAAAGTTTCTGAAAGATATGCAGATGGAAGAGGTGGAACTCTTTATGAAAGAATTTTTGCCGGCTTATGAACTGACACTGGATGAGCTGCAGGAGGGAACCAAATAAAAGTCTTGTCTTTTATTTAACAATGTGCTAATATAGTTCCCGAAGATGTTTTCAGGGCGTTGTGAAATTCAACAC
>HF998328.1:42611-48973 GCA_000433735.1 Clostridium sp. CAG:167 | reverse complement strand
GGCGGTACAGCCCGCGAGCAGTTTAACTGCTGATTCGGTGAAACTCCGAAGCCGACAGTAAAGTCTGGATGAAAGAAAACAAAGTTTGGATATAAGGGGGCCCTGGATAGATTGAATCTATCCGGGGCTTTTAAAGAATATAAAAAGGAGGTAGTGATACGATGACAAAATATGAATATATGGAACTTGCCCTGAAACTGGCGAAGAAGGGTCTTGGACGCACTTCACCAAATCCTATGGTGGGATGTGTTGTTGTCAAGGACGGCAAGATCGTGACAGAAGGCTACCACCACAGATATGGAGACTTTCATGCTGAGAGAGTGGCACTGAATAAATGTGAAGAGGATCTTACGGGGGCAGATATGTATGTGACCCTGGAGCCATGCTGTCATCAGGGGAAAACACCTCCATGTACAGACATCATCATAGAAAGAGGCATTGGCCGTGTGTTTATCGGAGCCATGGATCCCAATCCGAAAGTAGCCGGAAAAGGAGCACAGATCCTCAGAGACCACGGAATCCAGGTTGAGACAGGAATCCTGGAAAAAGAATGTCTTGAATTAAACGAAGTATTTATGCATTTTATAACAAGAAATATTCCTTACATTGCTATGAAATATGCCATGACCATGGATGGAAAGATTGCCACTTATACCGGTGACTCCAAGTGGGTAACAGGCGAAGAGGCGAGAAAACATGTGCATCAGCTGCGCAAACGATACAGTTCCATCATGGTAGGGATTGGTACGGTTCTGATTGATGATCCTATGCTGAACTGCCGGATCGAGACAGGAGTGGATCCGATCCGGGTGATCTGTGATTCCCATCTGCGAATTCCGATGGAAAGCCAGATTGTGAAAACGGCCAAGCATATTCCGACCATCGTAGCCCATGCAGTTCATGATAAAGAGAAAGAAAAGCAGCTGAAAGAAGCCGGAGTGGATCTGATCTTCAGCAGCGTAGACGGACAGGTGGATTTTCGCGATCTGGTGAAAAAAATGGCCAAGAGAGGCATTGACAGTATTTTGATCGAAGGTGGTGGAACATTCCACGGCACAGTGCTGAAGAGTGGTCTGGTAGACCGGATCTACTGCTATATGGCACCAAAACTGATTGGTGGAAAAGAGGCAAAATCCCCGGTAGAAGGGGATGGTTTTTCACTGATGAAAGAGGCAGTGGAGATTGATGACACAGAGATCATTAAAGTGGGCCGGGATATCTGTATTACAGGAAAGGTAAGGAAAGAAAAGAAGCAACAGGAAGGCAGAGCGTAATGTTTACAGGAATTATCGAAGAGATTGGCCATCTGGAAGCAATTGAGCGTGGCAGCCAGTCGGCTGTGCTGCACATTGGCTGTGAAAAAGTGTTGGAAGGAACACAGGCAGGAGATAGTATTGCCGTAAATGGCGTGTGCCTGACAGTAACCAGTCTGGGAAAGAAAGGATATACCGCAGATGTGATGGCGGAGACCCTTGACCGCAGTTCGCTGGGAGATCTGAAGAGAGGCAGCCGGGTAAATCTGGAGCGTGCCATGGCAGCAGACGGCCGGTTTGGAGGCCATATTGTGGCCGGTCATATTGACGGCACCGGTATCATACAGTCTGTTACCAGGGATGAGACGGCTGTCTGGTATAAAATTCAGGCCGGAGCAGATATATTACGGTATGTAGTGGAAAAAGGATCTATCACCATTGACGGCATCAGCCTGACAGTAGCCAGAGTGGATTCAGAGACTTTTAGTGTTTCTATTATCCCCCACACCCAGTCCAATACGATCCTGGCTGACCGCAAGGTGGGTGACCGGGTGAATCTTGAGACAGACATAATAGGAAAATATGTAGAAAAACTTCTGCAGCCGCAGGAGACAAAAAAAGAAAGCAGGATTACCATGGAATTTTTACAGGAACATGGATTCTGACAGAATGGAGGCAGTTATGGAGAATTTTGCAACATTGGATCAGGCATTGGAAGATCTGCGACAGGGCAAACTGATCCTGGTCATTGATGATCCGGACCGGGAAAATGAAGGAGATCTGATCTGTGCCGCTGAGTTTGCAACAACAGAAAATGTAAATGCTATGGCATCTCTGGCCAAAGGTCTGATCTGTATGCCTATGAGCAGAGAATATACAAAGAAACTGGGACTGGATCAGATGGTGGCTGTGAATACGGATAACCATTCTACCGCTTTTACCGTATCCATTGACCATGTGGACACAACGACCGGCATCTCGGCAGTAGAGCGTTCCCTGACAGCCATGAAGTGTGTGGATGATACTTCTGTGCCGGAAGATTTCAGAAGACCGGGCCACATGTTCCCATTGGAGGCCAGAGAGGGCGGCGTGCTGAAGAGAGCCGGACATACAGAGGCTACCGTAGATCTTATGCGTCTGGCAGGGCTGAAGGAATGTGGTCTCTGCTGTGAGATCATGCGGGAAGACGGTACGATGATGCGCACCACAGAACTTCTGGAGTTTGCCAAAGAGCATGGTTTCCATGTAGTGACCATTGAACAGCTGATTGAACGCAGACTGGAGCATGAAAGCCTTGTAAAGAAAGAGGCAGAGGCGAAACTTCCGACAAAATACGGTGATTTTACCATTCACGGATATGAAAATATAACCAATGGAGAACATCATGTGGCACTGACCATGGGAGATGTGGCAGACGGTGAGCCTGTTTTATGCCGGGTGCACTCAGAGTGTCTTACCGGAGATGTATTTGGCTCCAAGCGCTGCGACTGTGGCGAACAGTTAGATGCTGCCATGAAAAAAATTGCCAAAGAAGGACGGGGAATTTTGCTGTACATGCGCCAGGAGGGACGAGGCATCGGACTTTTAAACAAGTTAAAAGCCTATGAACTTCAGGAACAGGGATACGACACAGTAGAAGCCAATGTAAAACTTGGTTTTGCACCGGATCTGAGAGAATATGGAATTGGAGCCCAGATTTTACATGATCTGGGAGCAAGAAAACTCCGACTTCTTACCAACAATCCTACCAAGATTGCAGGATTAAAAGGATATGGCATTACCATTGAAGAGAGAGTTCCCATCGAGATTGATGCCAAGCCGGAAGATTATAAGTATCTGGTGACAAAGCAGGAAAAGATGCATCACATGACACATTATAAAACAGATCACAAATAAGAGAATGAGATAGAAAAGAAAGGAAACAAGAACAATGAAAAAATTTGAAGGACATGTAGTAGGAAGCGGAATGAAAATCGGTATCGTAGCAGCCAGATTCAATGAGTTTATCGTAAGCAAACTCATTGGAGGAGCAGAAGACGCTCTGGTACGCCACGGTGTAGATATGGATCAGGTAGATCTGGCATGGGTGCCGGGAGCTTTTGAGATCCCTCTGGTAGCACAGAAGATGGCAGCCAGTGGCAAATATGATGCTGTTATCTGTCTGGGTGCGGTTATTAAAGGATCTACATCCCACTATGACTATGTATGTGCAGAGGTAAGCAAAGGAGTAGCTACCGTAGGATTAAATACCGGTGTACCGACATTGTTTGGTGTATTGACCACAGATAACATTGAGCAGGCAATTGAGCGTGCCGGCACAAAAGCAGGAAATAAAGGCTATGATGTGGCTTGCTCAGCGATTGAAATGGTAAATCTGATAAAAGAGATCGAGGCATAATTTCATGGCAGCAAAATCAGTTACACAAGATATGACGCAGGGAAAACCGGTGTCTCTGCTTTTGAAATTCTTTTTTCCGCTGCTCTTTGGCATGCTGTTCCAGCAGTTTTACAATGTGGTGGATATGGCGATCGTAGGAAAAACACTGGGATCTGAAAATCTGGCAGCGGTAGGAGCTACCGGATCGGTCAATTTTCTGATCCTTGGTTTCTGTATGGGTGTGTGCAACGGATTTGCCATACCGGTGGCGCAGAAGTTTGGTGCAAAAGATTATAAAGGCATGCGCCGTTTTGTTACAAACAGTGTGTGGCTATCCGTTGTTTTTGCTGTGGTTATGACAGTTGCAGTCTGTCTTTTGTGCCGGGATATCATGGTATGGATGCGTACGCCGGCAGACATTATTGACAGAGCATACAGTTACATTTTGGTGATTTTTCTTGGAATTCCGGTTACCTATCTGTACAATCTTTTGTCAGGTATTATGAGAGCTATGGGAGACAGCAAAAATCCGTTGATCTTTTTGGTCATTTCATCGGTATTAAATATTGCTTTTGATTTTATTGCTATCCTGGTATTCCATCTGGGCGTCACCGGTGCCGCTCTGGCTACGGTTTTGTCCCAGTTGATCTCAGGTCTGTGCTGTCTCTGGTTCATGAAAAAACGCTATGAACTATTGAAGATGGAGCCGGGGGACTGGAAACTCAGAGGCAGTCTGATCGGCCGCCTGTGCGGAATGGGAATCCCCATGGGACTGCAGTACTCCATCTGCAGTACTCATTTACTGCCATCGGCAGTGTCAGCCTGCAGGCAGCAGTGAATGATCTGGGTTCTGTGGCAGTAGCGGCCATTTCTACCGGAAACCGGATCAGTATGTTTTTCTGCTGTCCGTATGATGCCATGGGATCTACCATGGCTACTTATGCGGGACAGAATCTGGGTGCCGGAAAACTGGAGCGTGTGGACAAAGGAATTTTTGCCAGCAGCGGAATCTGTCTGATTTACTCTGTAGCTGCGGCCGCCATTCTGATCTTGTTCGGAAAATTGTTTGCCGTTTTGTTTGTGGAACCACAGGCAACCCAGCTTATTGATATGATCGACCAGCTTTTGTTCTGGACCAGTGTATTTTATTTTCCGTTGGCACTGGTCAATATTGTGCGCTTTACCATACAGGGACTGGGCTTTGGAAAACTTGCCATTCTGGCAGGAGTATGTGAAATGATAGCCCGGAGCCTGGTAGGATTTTTCGCTGTTCCGGCTTACGGATATATAGCGGCCTGTCTGGCCAGTCCGGTAGCATGGATCCTGGCAGATGCTTTTTTGATCCCTACTTATTTTGGATGTGTGCGTTATCTTAGAAACCATGTATTGCGAAAGGAAGCAAATGAATGATTCGCTTGATTGCATTTGACCTGGATGGAACTTTATTAAACCAGGAAAAAAAGGTGGATCCTGTGACAAAGGATGCCTTGAACCGGCTGGCAGAGCAGGGAGTTTTTCTTATCCCTGCTACCGGACGGACCTACGGTGGATGCCGGGGAGTGCTGGAAGGACTGCAGGGGATTCCCTATGTCATTACCTGTAACGGTGCCGGTATATATGACTGGCAGACAAAGCAGTGTGTGCACAGAGACTGTATGGAACTGGAAGATTATCTGCCTTTGCTGGCTGAACTGGATCAGCTTTCTTTGATGGCGGATTCTTTTGTGGACGGCGGTGCCTATATGAATGCGGCGAAAAAACCTATGATTGAAAGGTTAAATGTAAATCAGGAAACAAAAGATTACATATACAGTTCACGGACCATTGTAAAAGATCAGGTTGCAACCTTGAAAGAGCGGGGGATTCCTGTGGAAAAACTGACAGTGAATTTTATGGAGAATGAAAAAGGTCAGCGGATTGATTATGAACAGGCATGGGAAATCCTTCGTAAGTATCCTGCTTTTAATCCTGTTTCCGGCGGCATGAAAAACATCGAAGTTACGAAAAAAGGCGTGTCCAAGAAAACCGGTCTTGCCTGGGTCGGAAAGCAGTTAGGAGTTTCTCCGGAGGAAATGATGGCTTTGGGAGACAGCGGAAATGATGTAGATATGCTACGGTATGCCGGATTGGGCATTGCCATGGGAAATGCAGAAGAAATGGCTGTGGAAGCGGCAGATGAGACGACAGGAAGTAATACAGAAAATGGTATTGCCATGGCTCTGAAAAAACATGAAAGAGAGATTATCAATGGAAAAAGGCATGAAGATATTTGACTCAGAGAGAAAGATTATGGAAGAACTGTGGGACCGGGGAGAACTGCGGGCCAGCGAACTGGTGCAGATCCTTCATGATAAAACAGGCTGGAACCGCAACACCACTTATACCATTATCAAAAAATGTGTAGAGAAAGGTGCCATTAAGCGCATTGAGCCAAAATTCATGTGCAGGGCTATGGTGTCCAGAGAAGAAGTTCAGTATTATGATACAAAAGAATTGCTGCAAAACCTGTTCCAGGGAGACAAGGCGGCTTTGCAGCAGTTTATAGAAGAAAATTTCTGATTTAATTACGAGTTTTTACTTTGATATGCAAGGTTCGGTTTTGAAAACGGAGTGTTAAAATAACCGGTTTCTTCCGAACCTTTTTTACATGAATGACTCCTTTGCGGGAAATGGTAACACAGGATTTGGAAGAACTTTTGCATGTTACCGGATACCGGGTAGGAGTTTTTTTC
>HF998328.1:39733-42551 GCA_000433735.1 Clostridium sp. CAG:167 | reverse complement strand
AGTCTTTCCTTCGGTGCCGTTTTTCTTTTTATAGGTTACTTTGTAGGATGTCTTTTTCAAAGAGCTTGCGGCCTGCTTTAACTGTGCATACCGGCGGTCAAAGGTAGTCTGGTTGATGGTACAGCCTCCCTTATACAAAGTTTTGTCCAGTAAGGTAGAAAATCCTTTTGGCAAAACCAGTGTGGTGCCCCGGCGGTAGCCGTAATAACTAAGGGGATCACTGGATTTGCGGAAACCGTTCTGGATTTTTGCAATGCCGGCATCTGTTTTTACAGGAGCAAAGCTTTTTTCAAAAGCAGTCAGAGCCTGATGAAATTTTTTATAACTGGCAGTGGTATAATTCTTTTTCTTGTAGGAGGCCAGTTTTTTGTACTTGGTCACAGGTGCGTCTTTCGCAGTTATTTTGTGAAGAGTGAAGGTGTTGGCGTAGGCGTTTCCCTGGCTGTCATAAGTTTTGAGAGTCAGTGTGTTTTCGGATACTGTCAGGGAAGAAAAAGTGGCTGTCAGGTCATTGGATCGTTCTGAGACATAATACTGTCTGGAAGATGCCAGATTGTACATTTTGCTGCCGGAGGAACTTCCCAGGGACAGATACACGGTGCCGGAGGGGTTGGTAAGAGTAGTATTCTGACTGACAAAAGCGGTGCCGTCCAGCATAGGATAAGAACGACAGTAACTGTGGTCATGTCCGGAAAATACCAGATCAATCTTGAACTCGTCCATCAGGGGAGCCAGAAAAATCCGTGTATTGGCAGAGGTACGGTTGGAGTGGAGCGAACCGGAGCCATAGATGTCGTGGTGGAAAGCCACAATACGCCATTTGGCATCGGGGTAGGCTGCTACCGCTTCTTTTAACAGTTTGCGGTGGCTGGCCTGATTACGGTTGTTACTGTTTAATACGATAAACAAGGCACTGCCCCGGGAGAAATAATAGTCACAGCCGGCCGGAGTGGCACCGTAACCGCTCTGGGCATTTGGATTGTTGAAATGGTAACTGTAATCTGGGCCTTTGGTATCGTGGTTTCCGATGACAGTGGCAACCGGGAGAGAGCGGAGCACACCCGGATATAAAAATCCGGCATACTGCTGTTCCCGCAGTCCCTGGTCGCCGGTAGATGTCTTGTAATCTACCTGGTCGCCAAGACTTAAAAGAAACGATGCGTTAGGAACTTTTTTGAGAGCTGTGTTTAACACTTTATTCCAGCTGTAAGTATCGGCTGCCCCATCTCCGGAGGCCCCGATCTGGCTGTCTCCGGCCAGCAGGAGTGTGAAATTGTCTTTTGCCGGAACGGTATAAGTGTGGGCAGAGGACCATACAGGAACGATGCTTGTCTGTTCATTGGTGACCCGGTAATAGTAAGTTTTTCCCGGTACAAGGGCGTCCTGAACAGATACATGCTGTGCGCCGGAATAAGTGCTGGTACCGGTACTGCGGGAAATAGCTGTGGAAGTACCGGAAAAAAACCTGGCGTCGGAAAAATCCGGTTTGGTGCTGAGAGCCACCGCCGGGGTGGTACCTGTTTTGGCATACCAGGAAAAATTCAGAGATGCCAGATTGCTGCCGGGCGTTAAAACTACATTGGTGACAGAATCGTAATTAGTCTGATTCCAGGAAGAAAGCCATTTGGTGTAAGATGTATCGGTCTGGCTGTCTGCAAGAGAAACAGAGTATTCTTCGTCTACCTGGACCTCACCAAAAGCAAAGGCATGGCTCTGAGGAACCATGGCAACGGAAAAGGCTGTCACCATGGCGAGGATGGTTTTTAAATGTATGTTCATAATGATCACTCCAAGGTTTGTTTTTTTCATTTAGTATAGTGCAAAAATGGGCAGGGTGCAAGACAGTGATAAAATAATGTTTTGTTACCCTTGCCGGCTTCTGCTGTTTCTTTTATAATGAATACTATTGTCAGATTTTTAGCAGGAGGTTACATTATTATGAGTGATAAGAAAAAAATCGTGGTTGTATTTCCGGGCGTTCATTACAGTCCGGACTGCCCTTTATTATATTATCCCGCCAGATTTTACAGCCAGCAGGGGTATGAGATTTTTCCCATCCATGACTATGGCGTAGAGGGAGAGGATGGTCTGGGAAGACTTTCGGAATATGCAATGGAAGCTGCCGGAAAAACGGAGAGAAAACTGTCAGAAATTTCATGGGATCAATATGAAAAGGCTGTTTTCCTTGAAAAAAGCGTGGGAACCGTTATCGGAATGGAAGTGGAAGACCGGTTGAAAAAGCAAGGAATCCAGACTGAGATCCACCATGTGGCATTGACACCGATTCAGGAGACGATACCGTATCTGAACAAGGGACGCCGCATTGACTATATGGTAACCGGAACGAAAGATACCTTTCTGACCGATGACACACTGGAGAAAACCTGTGCCAGAGAAGAAATCTCTCTGGACCGGATTGAAGGAGTAGGCCATCGTCTGGAAGGAACCAAGGATGTAAAAGATAGTTTAAAGATTCTGTCTCACATATTAGATAAATTAGAGTGAAGAGTGGGGGCAGGTAATCGATGTCAGTCTCTTAGTATTCCGGTGATTCGGGAGAAAACTTTGCGGAGAGTGGGTTTTAAGTGCGTCGGTATGAGATGCCTGTATATGCGTCAGCATAGGCATCCATACCGTTACGCACTTAACTAGTGCAAACGCCCACGAGACGCAAAGTTTTCTCCCGAATTATGGGACCTAATAAAGTGACATCGATTACCTGCCACAAACTACAACAAACCCAAGGTTGATTTTTTCACCAAAATAGATTATGATGTAATTAAGTTCCATATGACTGGCGGAAGTGGGAGCACCCACA